>NZ_JBSHML010000003.1:0-243782 GCF_053645335.1 Dietzia sp. NPDC055340
GCCGCCGAGTGGCGGGTCGACCTCTTCACGCCGTTCACCGACGGCGGCGGGGGCGATCCGGCGCAGGCAGTCGCCGCGCTCGAGCGGCTGGTGGGGCTCCTGCCGAACACCCCGATCCTCGCGACGTTCCGCACCACCGCCGAGGGCGGGTCGGCCGAGATCGCCGCCGACTCCTACGTCGCGCTGATCGACGCCGTGGCCGCCACCGGCCTGGCCGCGGCTGTGGACGTGGAGTACAGGCACCCGCAGGCGGACCGGGCTATCGCCGCGGCGCACCGGCACGGCGTTCCGGTCGTGGCCTCCAACCACGACTTCGACGCCACGCCCCCCACCGAGGTGATCGTGGCCCGACTCGAGGCCATGGAGACTGCCGGGGCGGACGTGGCGAAGATCGCGGTCATGCCGCGCTCGGCTGCCGACGTGGTGTCGCTCCTGGACGCGACCGAACGCCGCTACCGGCAGGCGCGGATCCCGCTCATCACCATGTCGATGGGCACGCTCGGCGCGGTCACCCGTATCAGCGGAGGTGCGTTTGGATCCGCGGCGACCTTCGCCACCGTCGGCGCGGCATCGGCCCCGGGCCAGCTCCCCGCCGACGGGGTGCGGGCCGCGCTGGACCTCCTGCACCGCGGGCGCTAGCTAGCCGTAGCGGCGCAGGACCTCTGTGCGCAGGCCCTTGGTGGCCGTGTCGGCGATGCTCTTCTGCGCCTTCTTGACCACCATGCCGGGGAGCTTGATCTTCAGGTCCACCTCGAGGTCGAAGATCACCTCGGTGGTGCCGTCGCCGTTGTCGGTGAGCCGGTAGCGCGCGTTCTGCAGCTTCTGCGAACCGCTCTCGATCAGCGACCAGCTCACCTCGCCGTCGTACCACTCGTACCTGACGACCATCTCGTCGGTGACCCCGTACTGCGAGATCTTCTCCCACACGACTATCGGCCAGCCGTCCGCGTCCTCCTCACGGACCTCCACCGCACGGTGGGCGTCCGACCAGTCGACGAGGGACCTGACGTCCGCCATGACCTCCATGATCTCGGGGATACCGGCCTCGATGGTGATGACTGATTGCACTGAGACTGCCATGCTCAGTAAAGCTACCCTCACGCCCGCGCAACGGTGCGAGGATCAGTACATGGCGGACCAGCACACGGACTCGGGCACACACCGCGCGGTGGCACTGCTGCGCGGGATCAACGTGGGCAAGGGCAACCGGATAGCGATGGCCGAGCTCCGCGCCGTGACCGAGAACGCCGGCTGCACAGCCGTCGCGACCGTGCTGGCCAGCGGAAACGTGGTGGTCACCGACCCGCGCTCCCCGGCCGAACTGCGGCAGGCACTCGAATCGGCCTACTCCGCGGCCTTCGGTTACGACGCGGTGGTTCAGGTCCTCACGCGCGACGCCGTCGCGGCAGCGGTCGACGCGTACCCGTTCGAGACGCTCGACGAGCACCACGACTACCTGGTGTTCTCCGACTCCGAGGAGGTCACCGCGCGAGTCCTGCGCGACATGACGGACGCAGTCCGGCCCGGCACCACGGAAATCGTGGCTGCCGGGCCGGGCTGCGTGTACTGGCGGGTGTCCCGTGGCGATTCGTTGGCGTCAACGGCGGCGAAGGTCACCGCGGCCAGGGAGTACGCGCGTCATCTCACCACGCGGAACCTCAATACCCTGCACAAGATTCTCGCGCTGGGCTAGAGACGGATCGGTCAGTGACTGATCAGGGCGCCTCGACGGACGCGCCGAGGGTGTCGACCAGGGCCGCCAGGGGGCCGAAGATGGCGGGGAAGATTCCGTCCCACATTGCCTGCAGCTGGGTGAGGTCGAACTGGGGCATCGGTCACTCTCCTTCTATTCAAGGACGGCGCGCGGCTGTTCCGCAGGCACCGCATTCCTATTGTCACAGGATCCAGGCACGCGTGCCCGTTTGCAACCCCGGCGCCGTGGCAGACTGCCTCCGATGCCCCACCACCACGCCCGCCGATCCCTCGCCGCCGCATTCGTGGTGGCCACCCTGACCACGGTCGGCTGCTCGACCGGCGCGTCCGGGAAGGAGGAAACGGCTGTGGGGTCGGACACCCCGGCCACGTCGAGCTCCTCGCCCTCGCCCTCGCCATCGACCGGGTCGCCGTCGACCGGGCCGACGGCGTTGTCGTCGTCGACCCCGTCGCCACGTCCTTCGTCGCCCGCACCGGCCCCCGCCACTCCGCCGTTCGTCGCGTCGGCGACCTGGGGCGACTCCGACTACGGCGTCACCCTTCGCGTGGCGCCGACACCCTCGGCGCTCCGGGCGACCGGCCCCGCCGACGCGGCCACGGCCTGGGCCGAGGTGCTGCGCCTGGCCCCCGACGCCGACACCCCCGGCATGCGCGAGCAGTTCGACTGCCACTGGACCTGGGCGCGGCTGCTCGAGCCGGACAAGCCCACGTGGAACCTCGAACCGTGGCGGCCGGACGTGACGGCTGACGTGATGCTGCTGGAGGGCTGCAACCCGGGAGGGCCGGAGGTATGACGACGACGAGGTCCACGCACACCAGCGCCGGCGGGGACGGGGCGGCCCTGGCCCGCGATCTCCGGGGCGACGGGGCCCCGGTGGTGCAGCTGCACGGACTGTCCTCGAGTCGGCGCCGCGATGAACTGCGGGGCCTGGACCTCACGGCGGGCCGGGAGGGACTGCGCGTCCTGCGTTATGACGCGCGCGGCCATGGCCGGTCGCCCGGATCGCCCGATCCGGCCGCGTACACGTGGCCCGCGCTCGCCGGGGACCTGCTGGGACTGCTCGACGAGGTCTTCCCCGGCCGCGCGGTGCACGGGGTGGGCACCTCGATGGGGACGGCGACCCTGCTCACGGCCGCCGTGGCCGAGCCGGCGCGGTTCGCCTCGCTCACGCTGGGGATCACGCCGACCGCGTGGGAGTGGCGCGCGGAACAGTCGAAGCTCTACGAACTGGGTGCGCGGCAGGTGGCGCGGTGGGGCGTGGCCCGGTGGGCGGAGCTGACGCACCGGCCGCCCACCTCGCCGGCGATCGACCCGGACCGCCCGTTCCTGCCGCCGGATGTGGCGGACGAGTGGCTGCCAGCGGCGTTCCGGGGCGCGGCGGCCTCCGATCTTCCGTCGCGGGACGAGGTGGCGCGGCTGACGATGCCGGTCCTGTTGCCGGCCTGGCCGGACGACGCCTCGCACCCGCTGGAGGTGGCCGCCGAGCTGGCGGGGCTGCTACCCGACGCACGGCTCGAGGTCGCGCGCTCCCCGGTGGAGGTCGAGGCGTGGCCGCGGGCGGTGTCGGCCTTCATCGGGGGCCTCACTGACGAGACCGGAGCAGCCCCGCCTCGGTAGCGCGGGTGGCCACCGCGGCGCGGCTGCGGGCGCCGAGCCTGGTGATGATGCGGCTGACGCGGTCCTTTACCGTGTGCACGCTCAGGTGGACCCGGTCGGAGATCTCCTGGTTGGAGTAGCCGTCGGCGATCAGCGCGATGATCTCCAGGTCGTCCTGCAGACCCATCACTCGCGCCGTCTCGAGCTGGAGCGAGCTCTCCACGGCGTCGAGCGCCTGCTCCGTCCGGCCCGGGTCACCGCCGGCGCGGCCGACCATGAGGTTGAGGCGCCGGTAGACCTCGAGCGCGGCGCGCTGCTGCTCCTCGAGGAGTTCCAGGCGCCTGGTCTTGGTGGCCAGGTTCGCCTGGAGTCGCCGCAGCTCGGTCATGTCCCGGCCGACGCCCTGCCGGCCGACCAGCCGGCCGTCGAGGTAGATGTTCCCGGCGTGGATCTCCAGGTCGCGGAGCTGGCCGTCCGGCTGCAGGATCCGCGTCTCGAAGTAGCGTCCCGGGTCGGCGCTGGCCATCCCCAGTCGGAAGTGTTCGACCGTCTCGGCGAGGGCGTCGGGGTCGATGACCTTGGAGAAGTGCTCGCCGATCAGATCCGCGACGTCCCAGCCGAAGATCCGCTCGCCGGCGGGGTTGATGTAGGTGAACCTGCCGTCGGTGTCGACGGCGTAGACGACATCCGCCAGGCGGGCCAGGAGGTCCCGGTAGTCGAGGGACGGATCGTCGTGCATCAGCCCAGGCTACGGCAGCGTGCGTGTCCGGCCCGGCCCGCCGGGGTCGGCACCCGTTCGGGTGCTCTTCCACGACCTCCGGGGGTGTCACCGCGCCCGCGCGGTGGCCGAGAATGTGAGCCAGCCGACACTGCGACCACCCCGACGAGCCCCAGGAAGCCACCGTGACCTCCACCGCCACCCCGTCCGCCTCCGCGATCGCCACCCGCCTGGCGGAGTCGGGCACCCTCGCCGACCTGTTCCTCGCGACGGCCGCCGCCCACCCGGGCGCGGTCGCGCTCCGCTCCCACGAGACGGGAGCCGAGGTCACGTACGCACAGGCCCGGGCGCGGGTCGGGGCGATCGCCGGCACGCTCCGCGAGCTGGGTGTGGCCCCGGGCGAGCCGGTCGCCCTGATGCTGCGCAACCGGCCGGAGTTCCACCTCGTGGACACCGCCGTGATGATGCTCGGCGCCGTGCCGTTCAGTCTCTACAACACGTCGGCGCCGGATCAGCTCGCCTACGTCCTGGCGGACGCCGGTGTGAAGACCATCGTGACCGAGTCGGCGTTCGTCGAGGTCCTCGAGGCCGCACGGGGCTCCGCCCCGGCGGTGGAGCGGCTCGTCCTGGTGGACGAGAACCCGGACGACCACGACGACCTGCTGGACGAGTTGGCCGCCGAGGAGACCGCTTTCGACTTCTCCTGCGCCGAGGCGATCCGCCCCGACGACCTGCTGACGCTCATCTACACCTCCGGCACCACGGGACCGCAGAAGGGCGTCGAGCTCACCCACGAAGGCATGCTCACGCAGCTTCGCGGGGTCCATGCCGCGGTCCCGCTGCCGGGACACGGGCGCCAGATCTCGTTCCTGCCCGCGGCCCACGTGGCCGATCGCTGGACCTCGCACTACTCCGGCTTCATGGCCTACGCCAACACGGTGACGTGCGTGGCCGACATGGCGGAGCTGCCGGCCGCGCTCGCGGCCACGCGCCCGACCCAGTTCGGCGCCGTCCCGCGGGTGTGGGAGAAGCTCAAGGCCGCGCTCGAGACGGGCTACCCGGGTGACGCGGTGGCCGACTCCGTCGCGAACCCGCAGGTAGCCGAGGCGCTGCGGGCCAAGATCGGACTCGACGAGGCCCGCTGGGTCGTGACCGGGGCGGCCCCGACCCCTCGCGGCGTGCTGGAGTTCTTCACCGCCCTCGGTCTCCCGCTGTGCGAGATGCTGGGGATGTCCGAGGTCTCGTGCTGCGTGGCCACCAACACCCCGGACGCCATCAAGCTCGGGAGCGTCGGAAAACCGCTCGACACCGTCGAGGTCCGGATCGCCGAGGACGGCGAGGTGGCGGTGCGCGGCCCGCAGGTCATGCGCGGGTACCGCGGTGCGCCGGAGAAGACCGCCGAGGCGATCGACGGCGACGGGTGGCTCCACACGGGCGATATCGGCCGGCTCGACGAGGACGGCTACCTGTGGATCGTCGACCGCAAGAAGGAGCTGATCATCAACGCGGCCGGCAAGAACATGTCCCCGGCCAACATCGAGATGGCCATCCGCTCGGCGGGCAACGCGATCTCCCACGTGGCCGTGATCGGCGATCAGCGTCCCTACAACGTCGCCCTGATCGTGGCGGACCCGCAGCGGGCGGGCGACCCGGAACTCGAGGAGACGATCCGGGCGCAGGTCGATCGCGCCAACGCCACGCTGTCGCGGGTCGAGCAGATCAAGAAGTACACGGTGCTGCGGCAGGACTGGCGCCCCGGGCACGAGCTCACGCCCACGATGAAGCTGCGGCGCCGGGTGGTCGACGATCTCTACGCGGCGGAGATCGAGCAACTCTTCGCCTGAGCGCGGCCTCCGGCCTCCGGTGGCGCGCCGCCGCGGCGCATCCACACAATGGGGCCATGCGCGAGAAGCAGCGAACGATCATCGATGCCCTGAGGGTCCGGCCCGAGATCGACCCGGCCGCCGAGGTCGAGCGGCGGATCCGGTTCCTGGTCGACTATCTGCACGCGAGTGGGGCCCGCGGCTATGTGCTGGGCGTCTCCGGCGGCGTGGACTCCACCCTCGCCGCTCGCCTGGCGCAGCTGGCCGTGGAGCGCGTGCGCGCCGACGGCGGCGAGGCGCGGTTCGTCGGGATGCGCCTGCCCTACAAGGTGCAGCACGACGAGGCCGACGCGGCGGCCGCCGTGGAGTTCATCGGCGCCGACGAGGTGCTCACCGTCAACGTGGCGCCCGGTGTCGACGCCCTCGACACCGAGATCGCCCGGGCCGCGGGCGCCGAGCTGACGGACTTCACCAAGGGCAACGCCAAGGCCCGCCACCGGATGGTCGCCCAGTACGCGCTGGCCGGGGACCGGGGGCTGCTGGTGATCGGTGCGGACCACGCGGCGGAGAACGTCACCGCGTTCTTCACCAAGTTCGGCGACGGCGCCGCGGACGTCCTGCCGCTGTCCGGCCTGGACAAGCGCCAGTGCCGAGCGCTGCTCCGGCACCTCGACGCCCCGCGCCAGCTGTGGGCCAAGGTCCCCACCGCCGACCTGCTCGATGAGAACGTCGGGCAGACCGACGAGGACGAGCTGGGCCTGAGTTACGACGACATCGACGACTACCTCGAGGGCCGCGACGTCCCGGACGCGGCGGCCGAGCGCATCGAGGCGGCGTGGGACCGGGGCCGCCACAAGCGCACCATGCCGGTCTCGGTGTCCGACACGTGGTGGCGCCCCGGGCCGCCGACGGCGCTCGCGGTGATCGACATGCAGAACTCGTATTTCGAGTTCCCGGACCTGGCGGAGGTGCGCGACGAGCTGGTCGCGCGCGTCAACGAGCTCATCGCCGCCGCCCACGGCGCCGGCCGGCCCGTGGTGTTGGTGCGGACCGAGCACGCCCGTGACGGTTCCACGTGGACCCTCAACATGTGCGACGACGACGAGGGGTTCGCTTTCCCGGGAACGGAGCAGGCCCAATTCCTGGACGGTCTGGACACCGGCGGGCATGTGGAGGTGGTCAAGACCCGCGACAGCGCGTTCTTCAAGACCTCGCTCGCCGCCGAGTTGGCCCGGCTGGGGGTGGACCACCTGCTGCTGTGCGGGGTCTCGACGCACAGCTGCGTTGCACAGACCGCGATCGACGGGTTCGCGGAGAACGTCCACATCGCGGTGGCGCGCGACGCCATCGCCTCGGATGACGCCGCGCTGTCCGCCGCGCTGCTGGAGTTCCTGTCGGACCAGATGCGCCAACCGATCATCGATCAGTCGGCGGCCCTGGAGCTGCTCCGGACCGGCGACTGGCCGGACTAACTCGCCTCGGCCGGCCGCTTCTCCGTGCCGTCGGGGTAGCGGGCGAAGCGCGTCTGGCCGTGCGGGTGGACCGGTCCGTTGCTCGGCAGGTCCCACTGCCCGAACACCCCGGCGCGGTACTCGTCCATCGCGGCGATGATGTCCTCGCGGGTGTTGCCGACGAACGGCCCCTGCTGGACGACGGGCGCGCCGATGGGCCGTGCCTGGAGGATGAGGAACGCGGCGCCGTCGTCTCCGGCGGTCACCGTGACCGGCTCCGGTGCGAGGACCGCGGCGTCATAGCCGATCTCCTGCCCGTCGACGGTGACCCCGCCGCCGTAGTTGTAGAGCACCCGCCCGGCCGAGGCGTCGAATGCGGGGAGCTCGGTGCTCACGCCGGGGTCGAGAGTGACGATCCAGATGGCCAGGTGGTTCTCCGGGCGGGCGGCCCACGAGTTCGGTGGTGGGTCGAGCGCGCGTACGCCGTCGAGTTCGCCGGCGATCACGCGGAACCGCGCGGCGGCGCCCTCCTCGCCGCGCACGACGATCGGGGTCTCCTCGGCCCAGAACATGTCGAAGTGCGGCTCGGCCGCCTTGTCCTCGGGGGCGAGGTTGAGCCAGATCTGGAAAAGCTCGAGCGGGTTGGGGGCGTCGTCGTTGAGCAGCGGCATCATCTCCGAATGGGAGATGCCGGCCCCGGCGGTGAGCCACTGGGTGTCGCCGTGGCCGAAGCGCGCGGCGGCGCCGAGCGAGTCGGAGTGGTCGACGATGCCGTCGAGCACCACGGTGACGGTCTCGAAGCCGCGGTGCGGATGCTGGGGGAAGCCCGGAACGGTGTCTCCGTGGTACATGGACCAGCCGTCCTTGCCGGAGAAGTCCTGGCCGATCGACCGCCCCTCGAGCGAAGTGGCGGGACGCATGGTGGTGCCGTCGGCGGCAGGGAACTCGTCCCGGTGGTGGGCGGTGAACAGGAACGGGTCGATGCCCGGCCACTGGGCCCCGAGCGGAACGACCTGACGGATGGCGGACATGGGCTCCTCCTATGGCGGGACAATTTTGCTGTCACATCATCCAACTGGCGGCGGGCCGGTGTTATTCCGCGGGCCGCCCGTCAGACTCCAGCCTGGCCTGCGCACGCTCCTGCAGCCACCGGCGCACGAGGAACGCCACCACCAGGACGCCGATCGCCGCCACCACGGCGTTGGAGAACCAGCCGGCCACCGCCTCGATCCGATGCCACTGACCACCGAGCAGGTAGCCACCCACCACGAAGATCGAGTTCCAGATCAGACTGCCGGCGAGGGTCAGCGCCAGGAACAGCGGGAAATTCATGCGTGCCACCCCGGCCGGGATGGAGATGAGGCTGCGCACCACCGGCACCATGCGACCGAAGAACACCGACGCGGCGCCGTGCCGGTGAAACCATCCCTCGGCCTTGTCGAAGTCCTCGACCTTCATCAGCGGGACGCGCCCGAAGATCGCGCGCACGCGGTCGGCCCCGAGCCAGAAGCCCAGGGCATAGGCGAGGATCGCCCCGAGCACCGAGCCGAGGGTGGTCCAGAAGATCGCCCCGGCGAGAGTGAAGGTCCCCTGCGCGGCGCTGAACCCGGCCAGCGGGAGGATGACCTCGCTGGGAATGGGCGGGAAGACGTTCTCCAGCCCCACGATGATGGACGCACCCGGGCCACCGAGCGCGTCCATCAGGCCCACGGCCCAGCCGGCGATGCCGCCGAGTTCGCCCTCGGCCGCGAGGACCGACGACGGGGAACCGGGAACGGGTATCAGCCCCGCGCCACCACGCCGGTGACGGGGATACGACCGTCGACCGCCTGGCGGAAGTTGAGGACCGCCCGGTTGAGGTGGAAGTCGTTGGTCACCACCACGGCGCCGGTGGTGCCGCGCTCACGGAAGATCTGGTCGGTGAACTGGGCGTTCTGCACCGTCGAGTTGGAGTTGCCCTCCTCGGTGATGCGCCACGGGGCGATGCCGGCACCGCGCAGCCAGTCGCCCATCGCGCGCGCCTCGGTGAGACCGTTCTTCGGCACGCCGCCGGTGACGATGATCCGCGAGGTCGGGTACTGGGAGGCGAGCCGGAAGCCCGTACGCAGCCGCTCCTCGAGAATCGGCGGGATATGGCCCTCGGGGCTCAGGCCCGCGCCGAGGATGACGATGTCGGTGGTGAACGGGTTGATCGTGAGCACCGCGGGATCATCTGTGCCGAAATTGTCGAGATCGCCGCACGACGGCAGTAGCGCCTGGTCCACGACCTGGCACCCCAGCATCACGGCGCCGTTGTACAACGCGGTGGTCGACGGCATCTCCGCCGACCCGGCCGAGGCGGTGCCGGCCCCCAAGCTCATCGCCATGGCCGCGGTCGCGGCGACTGCAGCGATACGCTTTTGTGTCTTTCCCACGAATTCGGTCCTCTCCCAAGCAAAGTTGTGACCCATCGGTTATCGGCGCTGGCAGCCGAGGCGTTACCTTCAAACTCGGATCGATCACGAATGCGCGCGTAACGTGCACGTCATGACGGAAGGATACGACAAAGTAACGGCTGTACAACACCTCCGTCGGGCAGATTTTCTGCTTAGCGCCCATATCGATTCTGTCGGCCCCTGCACCCTCAACCCACCCCCGGATGCGGGAACCCACATGCTTTTCGACCGTTTGGCGTCGTCGATCCTGTCCCAGCAACTGTCGGTCAAGGCCGCCGCGACGATCGCCGGACGCCTCCGCGACCGCGCCAGCACCACAGGCCACACTAGCCCCACCGGTGCCCGCCCGCTCCTCGCCCCGGACCTTGTTGCCGCCCTGTCCGACGAGGAGCTGCGCGCGTGCGGGATCTCGCGGCCGAAGGTAGCTGCCCTTCGAGACCTCGCCGACGCGGTCCGGTCGGGACGGATCCCCACCCTCGAGGTGCTTCGCGGATATGACGACGACGACGTCATCAGCGCCCTGACCGCCGTCCGCGGGATAGGCCGCTGGACCGCCGAGATGCAGTTGATCTTCCTGCTGGACAGACCCGACGTCTTTCCCCTGGCCGATGTGGGGGTCCGCCGCGGCTTCGAACGGGTGCTGGGCCTCGAGGCCAAGGCCACGCCCGCCCAGATGGCCGAGCACGCACAGGCCTGGGCGCCGTACCGGTCGGTCGCGTCCTGGTATCTGTGGCGCGCGGTGGACCAGACCGGGGAATCCGCCCCTCCGGCCTGACGCAGACCCCGCCGCCGGCGAAGGGCCCCTGACCTGCAGTGCCCTGCTCACCCTCTCCAGGGCACCCCAGGTCAGAGGCCCGAACGACCTTTCAGTGGATACCGGACACAACCTCTCGCTCTGCCACTGTCCTGTCCTCGCGCTCGCGTCCCTGCCGACGTCTGCAGCCCGCTGACCTGCGGTGCCCTGCTCACCCCGCACAGGGCATCCCAGGTGAGGACCGGGAGCGCCCCGCGCCGACGGTCCACGTCCTAGTCTCGTCCCATGACCACGTCCGCCGAGGGGCCCACGCCCGAGCCGGAGAACCAGCCAGCACTGCCGGCGGAGCGCTGGGCCCGCATGCGCGCGGCGGCGACCCGGGTGGCCACGGGAGCCTACGACGCCAACCGGCACCCGACGTCGGTCGAGATGGCCCGGCGGATCCGGCGGGTGCTGCCGGGGGACTCGGGATTCGGGGACCCGCTCTCGGCGGCGGGACGCGACGGCGCCGGCACTATCGCGCGGATCGCCGGCCGACTGTTCGACGAACGCCCCACGGCCACACGCGAGGTGACGCTCGGCGGCCTGCAGCTGTGGCACGCGCTGCGGGAGCGGGCGGGCCGAGGGGTCGGCGAGCACGAGGTGACGATCGTGTTCACCGACCTGGTGGGGTTCTCGAACTGGGCGATGCGCGCTGGCGACGAGGAGGCCCTGCGGCTGCTGCGGCGGGTCGCGGCCGCCACCGAACCCGAGGTCGTGGCGCACCGCGGGGCCGTGGTCAAGCGGCTGGGCGACGGGATGATGGCCGTGTTCCCGTCCCCGCAGCTCGCGCTCGACGCGGTCGCCGCGTGTCTGGAGGGTGTGGGACGGATCGAGGTCGGCGGGTGGCGGACACGGCTGCGGGTGGGGGTCCACACCGGGCATCCGCGGCGGATCGGCGACGACTACCTGGGCATGGACGTCAACATCGCCGCGCGCCTCGGCGAGAAGGCCGGAGCGGGAGAGATCCTCATCAGCGAGGCGACGCGCGCGGGCCTGGATCCGGCGCGGGTGGCGACCCGCCCCAAGCGGACGTTTCGGCTCGGCGGGGTCAAGGGAGTGCCTGACGACGTGGTGGTCCACGTGGCGACTCCCCACCGACGCTGAGGCCCGCCGTGCGGTAGAACGGACTCATGGCAACCACCGCATTCAAGGGCAACCCCGTCTCCACGTCCGGCGAGCTTCCCGCCGTCGGCTCGACCGCGCCGGCCTTCGACCTGGTCGGCTCCGACCTGTCGGCCGTCACCTCCGAGTCGCTGGCCGGCAAGAAGGTCGTGCTCAACATCTTCCCGAGCGTCGACACCGGCGTGTGCGCGACCTCCGTCCGCACCTTCAACGAGAAGGCCGCCGGCCTGGAGAACACCGCCGTGGTCTGCGTGTCCGCCGACCTGCCGTTCGCCGCCGCGCGCTTCTGCGCCGCCGAGGGCATCGAGAACGTCTCCACGGGCTCGACCTTCCGCAGCACCTTCTCCACCGACTACGGCGTCAAGATGATCGACGGCCCGCTGGCCGGCCTCAACGCCCGCTCGGTCGTCGTGCTCGACGCCGCCGGCAAGGTCCTCTACACCCAGCTCGTCGACGAGATCACCACCGAGCCGGACTACGACGCCGCGCTCGCCGCCCTGAACTGACACACACGACCGCGGCCCGCCCCCTGCACAGGGGGCGGGCCGCTGTCATGCTCACGGCTCAGCGCTCATGCGGCGCGTCGCGCTCTCGAGCTGATCGAACACGGTCGCGATCTCCCGGGTGCGGCGCTCGGCCGGCGCCACGCCGTCGTCGTCGAACTCGGCGAACGTGCTCAGCGGGACCTGCTGGCGCACGCCGAACATGCGGAAGTTGGCGACGATCTGGCGCCAGTGCTCGACCGCCCGGACGCCGCCCTCGGCGCCGTAGGACACGAAGGCCACGGCCTTGTCGGCCCACTCGCCCCCGAGCGAGTCGAAGGCGTTCTTCAGCCCGCCCGGCACGCTGTGGTTGTACTCGGGGGTGACAAAGACGAAGCCGTCGTAGGAGTCAATCGCGGCGCTCCAGCGGGTCACGCGCTCGTCGTCGTACTGCTTGTTCGCCGCGCCCGGCACGGTGGCCGAGGTGAGCAGCGGGACGTCGAAGGTCTTGAGGTCGACCAGCTCGTAGGTCACGCCCTCGCGCGACGCGGCCTGCTCGGCCACCCACCGCGCGACGGACTCGCCGGCGCGCCCCTCACGGATGCTGCCCAGGATGATGCCGATCTTCACGTCTGGTCCCCTCTCGTCGGTCGGTCCGGCCGCCCCTAACCCTGCCCGTAGACGGTGACCGATGCCACCGCGCACACGCGACCGCGGTCGTCGAGCGTGGTGGCCCGCGCGATGCCCCAGCTCCGGCCGTCGTGCACGGCCTCCGCACGCACGGTGACCGGCTCGACCAGGGGGACCTGCCGGATGTAGTGGACCTCGAGCGACGACGAGCTGACCTCGCGCTCGTGCGGGAAGACGGCCGCACCCGCGATCTCCGCGACCGCCGCGAACACTCCCCCGTGCAGATTGCCCAGCGGGTTGGCCAGCGCTGGCTCCGGGGCGATCACGGCCTCCACCGCGCGGGTGCCGCCCGGGCCGTCATCGCGCTCGTCGAGCGTCAGGCACAGCACCTCCGACAGCGTCCCCGGCGCGAGCAGGGAGGGCCACGGGGGCTCGTCGTCGAACTCGTCCGGGTCGACGCCGATCGCGAACTCCATGGACTTGACCAGTGCGGCGGCGACCACCTCGTCGTCGTCGTCGACGATCTCACCGCGCGTGGTGAGGACACGGCCGTCCCCGCCCAGGTGGTCCGAGCGCACGCCCAGGCCGGTCGAGCCCTCGCGCGGCGGCGAGACGAGGTCGATGCGCAGCTCGGTGGTGACCGTCCACATCCCGCTCGGCCGGCGGCGGTGGTTCTCGGCGCCGAGCCCCGAGTCGACCAGGACCGCCAGTCCGCCCGTGGCGAAGCGTCCGCCGGGGCCGATGAACTGGTCGCCGACCGGCTGGTGCCAGGTGATGGATCCGTCCCCGGCCTCGTCGAAGGTCACGCCCAGGCGCGGCTCGGGGCCTCTGTACTGCGATTCTCTCACCCCGCGACGCTAACACGCGTTCTAGTTTCCGCCGGGCACGCACAATGGGACCGTGCCCCTGAACCGCGACGTCCTCACCACTCCCCACCGGTGGCCCATCCGCGTCGCGACCACCGTGATCGCCACCGCGATCGTCATGCTCGTGCTGGCCGCCGCGGCCGGCGGCGCGTGGCTGATGCTGCGCTCGGCCGTGCACAGCACGATCGACACCCTGAACCGCAACCGCGCCGTCGAGGTGGCCGGGCAGCTCGCCACCCGCGGGCCGCAGGCCTCGCTCGAGATCGTCGCCGAGCCGCTCGCGGGCGTCGACATGGTGCGCATCATCACCCCCGACGAGACGATCCTCGCCGGTCAGGTCATGCACGGGCTGGAGAACGTCCCCGTGCTGACCGCGCCGGCGGCGGGGGAATTGGTCCGGCACCGGTTCCGCGCGCCGAACGGCGACGACGTGCGGGTCACCTCCGTCGGCGTCGACGTGCGCGGGACCACGTTCGTCGTGCAGGTCGGCGCCGGTACCGACCGCTACGACTCCCTGCTCGACACCGGCGCGATCCTGTTCCTGTCGTTCGTGCCCGTCGCGGGCCTGGCCACCGCGGTGTTCGTCCACTACGCGATGGGCCGCGTGCTGCGCCCGGTCGAGGCGATCCGCTCACGGGTCGCCGAGATCTCCACGTCCGGCCACGGCGAGCGGGTCCCGGTGCCGGAGGCCGAGGACGAGATCGCCCGCCTCGCCGAGACCATGAACGCCATGCTCGCCCGCCTGGATTCCGCCCGCACCGCGCAGGTGGCGTTCATCGGCGACGCCTCCCACGAGCTGCGCAGCCCGCTGTCCACGCTGTCGACGATGCTCGAGCTGTCCTCCACCTCGGGCACGCCGGTCGACGTCGAGACCGTCGACGAACTGTTGCTGCCCGAGGTCGCGCGGATGCGCTCGATGGTCGAGGACCTGCTGCTGCTCGCCAAGAACGACGAGTACGGCATGCCGCTGCGCCGCGACGACGTGGACCTCGACGACATCGTGCTCTCCGAGGGCACGCGGGCGCGGGGCCTGGGCACCGCGGCCGGCGCTGGGCTGCAGGTGGCAGTGTCGGTTGAGCCGGCGCGCCTGTGCGGTGACCCCGACGCGCTGCAGCGCGTGGTGCGCAACCTGGTGGACAACGCGCGTCGGCACGCGCGCGAGCGGATGTCGCTGGGGCTCACCGTCGACCGGTCGGCCGCCGGGTCGCCGCGCGCGGTGATCGTGGTCGACGACGACGGCGACGGCGTTCCCGCGGACCAGCGACATTCCGTGTTCGATCGCTTCGCCCGCCTCGATGCCGACCGCGCCCGCGGCAAGGGCGGTTCGGGGCTGGGCCTGGCGATCGTCGCGGAGATCACGCGCTCCCACGGCGGCAGCGTGCGGGTCGAGGACGCTCCCGACGGCGGTGCCCGGTTCGTAGTGGAGCTGCCGGTCGAGGAACTCGAGGAGTTCGGGGACTAACCGGCCGTGCTGTCCACGAGCCGGTAGCCCTGGCCGCGGACCGTCTCGATCGAGCGCGCCTTGAACGGCGTGTCGATCTTGCGGCGCAGATAGCCGACGTACACCTCGACGATGTTGTCGTCGCCGTCGTAGGCCGAGTCCCACACGGACCGCATGATCTGGGTCTTGGACACCACCTGGTTGCGGTTCCGGATCAGGTACTCCAGGACCGCGTACTCCCGCGAGGTCACGGTGATCCGGGTGTCACCGCGGCGGACCTCCCGCGCGGCCGGGTCCACCACGAGGTCGCCGGCCTCGAACACCGCGGGGCGCTCGGGGGCGCCCCGGCGGACCAGCGCGCGCAGGCGCGCCTCGAGCACCACGAACGAGAACGGCTTGACCAGGTAGTCGTCCGCTCCGAGGTCGAACGCGTCGGCCTCGTCGTACTCGCCGTCCTTGGCGGTGAGCACGAGCACGGGCGTCCAGATCTCGCGGCGGCGCATCTCGCGCACCACCTCGTAGCCGTTGCGGCGCGGCATCATGATGTCGAGCACCACGACGTCGTACTCCTCGTCGGCGGCCATCGCGAGACCGGCCTCGCCGTCACCGGCGGTGTCGACGGCCCAGCCGCCGGCGACCAGTCCGCGGCGCAGGCTCTCCCGCAGCGCAGGCTCGTCGTCGACGACCAGGACGCGCATCTGCCCTCAGGCCTCGGAGTCGATCTTGTGGTCCATCTGCTCGGCCGGGACCACCGAATCGGCGTGACGGCGCACCACCTTGGCCGGCACCCCGGCAACCGTGGTGTGCGGCGGCACCTCGTGCAGGACCACCGAGCCGCCGGCCACCCGCGCGCAGTCGCCCACACGGACGTTGCCCAGCACGATCGAGCCGGCGGACAGCAGCACGCCGGAGCCGATCTTGGGATGGCGGTCGCCGTCCTCATTGCCGGTGCCGCCGAGGGTGACGCCCTGCAGGATGGACACGCCGTCGCCGATCACGCAGGTCTCGCCCACGACGATGCCGGTGGCGTGGTCGACGAGAATGCCCGACCCCACGCGCGCGGCAGGATGGATGTCCATCGCGAACACCTCGGAGATGCGGCTCTGCAGGAACGAGGCCGCCATGACGCGCCCGGAGTGCCACATCTCGTGAGCGACCCGGTGCACCTGCAGGCCGAGGAACCCCTTGGCGAACAGGTACGGCACCAGGTAGTTGGGGTAGGCCGGGTTGCGCTCGTAGCTCACCACGAGGTCCGCCGCGACCGCCTCCAGGACGTGCGGGTTCTCCGCCAGGACGGCGCGGATCTCCTTCTCCAGCACGTGGCGGCCGATCTCCGGCGTCGCGATGCGGGAGGCCGCCAGCCGGGACAGGGATTCACCCAGGTCATCGCACCCGTCGATGAGGTCAAGGACGAGGCCGGCGATCAGCGGCTCGGTCCTGCTGGAGGCCGCGTCGAGCGACAACTGGTTCCAGACCGCACGCACGGAGGAGTCGGCCTCCGCCTGCGGCACGCACGGGTTCTCGATGCTCAGCTCGATGGTCACCCCACCCAGGGTAGGCCCGCGTCGTGGCGGGGGTCGAGTCGCACCGGTCGGAGAACGCGGCATCATGGGGGCATGATGCTCATCAACGTCCGTTTCGACGTCAAGCCCGAACACGCCGATTCCTGGCTCGAGATCACCCGCGAGTTCACCGAGGCCACCCGCGCCGAGCCGGGCAACCTGTGGTTCGACTGGTACCGCTCCACCGAGACGCCCACCGAGTTCCTGCTGTGCGAGGCGTTCCGCGACGGCGACGCCCCCGCCGAGCACGTGGGGTCCGCCCACTTCCAGGCGTTCACCGGCTCCGCCGCGCAATACCTGCAGCGCACTCCGCGGATCATCAACACCACGCTCGAGGGCGATGCGTGGGGGACGATGGGCGAGATCACCGTCGAGTGAGCTCCCGGGCCGCAAATAGGCGCTGACCTGGGGTGCCCTGCACACAGCGTGCAGGGCACCCCAGGTCAGAGGTGTTCGTGGGTCGGTGCCGGGGCGCGGGTCAGCTCTGGCTGCCGAGCGCCGACTGCGCGAGGGCGGCCGGGTCGATCGACCACCACTGGCCGTAGTCGAGGGCGTAGACGCGGTTCAGGTCCGAAACCACACCACCCACGGTGACCTGCTGCTTGACCGGCAGCTGGTGGATGGTGGCATGCGGGTTGAGGCGCCCGTTCGAGCCCCAGTCGTGCTGCCAGAAGTACTCGCCGAGGTTGCGGCCACGGCACCAGTCGATGGTGGGGGCGTTGGCATACACGCCGAGCTTCATACCCGCGCCGTTGAGATGGTGTCGCCACCGCTCGAGGTACGGCGCGATCTGGTTCTCGAACTGCCACCACGTCGGGTTGTCGTCGATCGCGACGTACATCGGCACCCTGCCGGGGCCGCCGGCCTCACGGTGGATCCGGATACCGACGGGCGCGTGGGTGTCCGCGCCGCCGGCCCCGCTCTTCCAGTCGGCGGTCTCGGCGCGACCGTACTGGTAGCACGACACCATACTGAGGCCGTGGGCGCGGAAGTCGTCCACCTCGCGGCGCAGCAGCGGCTTCCCGCTCATCCACTCGGCGCCGGCACGACGATTGGAACAGTAGCGGACGGCGCCCATGTGCCCGGCGGCGCGGATCGCTGCTGCCGACGGAGGGCCCGAAGCGTAGTCGAGCAGGGTCCCGATCGGGATCCCGGCCGCGGCACCGGGGAGGCCTCCGAGCCCGGCGGGGATGGAGGACTGGGCGCCGACGGCGGGCGTGATGCCCGCCGCGAGGGCGCCGGCCCCGGCCACGCCGATACCGGCGCGACGGAGGAAGGTTCGGCGGTCGAACGTCATGGAGGTACTCCGGGTTCTCGGTCAGTGACGGTGGCGCGTGTGGCGGATGGGGCTCGAGCCCCCGACGAGTGTGACACAAGAACGTCGCGGCGTCTCCCCCCGGCGTTACCACACGGGTGGAGCGCCATCGGCCAGGCGCGGCTGGTTGACTGATGTTCATGACCCGCTCGCGCAGATGGAACACCGCCGACATCACTGATCAGACCGGCCGCACCTTCGTCGTCACCGGCGCCAACACGGGGATTGGCTTCGCCACCACCAGGGCCCTCGCCGAGCGGGGCGCGCGCGTGATCATGGCCTGCCGGAACATCGAGAAGGCCGAGGCCGCGCGTGCCACCCTGCCGGCCGTCTCGCGGGCACTCACCGAGGTCCGCCGGCTCGACCTGGCGGACCTGGACTCGGTGGCCGCGTTCGTCGCCGACGCCACCACCGGCGAGGGCGCGCTCGAGCGGATCGACGTGCTCATCAACAACGCGGGCCTGATGAACATCCCCCACGGCCTCACCGCCCAGGGCCACGAGATGCAGTTCGGCGTCAACACGCTGGCCCACCATGCGCTCACGATGGGGCTGGCGCCGCTGCTGACCGACCGCGTCGTCTGGCTCGGCTCGCTGGCCCACCTGTGGGGCCGCATCGACACCGACGACCTGGACTCGGAGCGCCGCGGCTACCGCCCGCTGGGCGCATACGGGAATTCCAAGCTGGGCTGCATCATGCTCGCCTACGAGTGGCAGCGCCGCTTCGACCGTGAGGGCAGGGGCCTGCGCTCGGTCGCCGCGCACCCCGGGTACACGGCCACCGAGCTCATCCGGCAGAGCGGCCGCCCCCTCGCCGACCGGTTCTTCGAGCTCGGCAACTCGATCCCGGGCGCCGGGCTCAGCCCGGAGCAGGGTGCACTGCCGGTCCTGTACGCGGCCACGGTCCCGGACATCGCCGGCGGCGCGTTCGTCGGGCCCGACCGGGCCGGGGGTCTGCGCGGCTACCCGCGGATCACCTGGTCGACGCGCCGCTCACACGACGCCGCCGTCTCCGCGGATCTGTGGCAGCGCTGCACCGACATGGCGGCGTTCCGCTAGCCGAGCAGGCCGGCGGCGGCGAGCCCGGTCCGGAGCTTCTCCTGGTGCTCGGCCGGCCCCTGGAGCAGCGGCATGCGCAGCCGGTCAGAGTCGATGATGCCCTGCATCTTCAGGGCCGCCTTGACCTGGATCGCGCCCTGCGAGGTGTGCATGATCGCGTCCACGGCCGGAATGAGGCGGGCGTGGATCTCCCGGGCACGGCCGAGATCGCCGGCGTCGACCGCGTCGACCATCGCGCGGTAGTCGTTGCCGGCCACGTGGCCCACGACCGAGACGACGCCGGTCGCACCCAGCGCCAGGAAGGCGAGGTTGAGCACGTCGTCGCCGGAGAACCACAGCAGGTCGGTCTCGGCCATGAGGCGACTGGCCTCGAACAGGTCGCACTTGGCGTCCTTGACCGCGCGCACCTGAGGGATCATCGCGAGCTGACGGATGGTGTCCGTGGTCAGGGCGGTGCCGGTACGGCCGGGGATGTCGTACGCCATGACGGGCCGGTCGGCGGCCTCGGCGATCATCCGGAAGTGCTCGACGATCCCGTGCTGGGTGGGCTTGTTGTAGTACGGGGTCACCACGAGCAGCGAGTCGGCGCCACGGGCGACCATCTCGCGGGCAGCGCGCATCGAGTGCTCGGTGTCGTTGGTGCCGCAGCCGGCCATCACCTTGACCCGGTCCCCGACCGCCTCGACGACGGCCGCGACGGAGTCATAATCCTCGTCGTCGGTGGTCGTCGCGGACTCGCCGGTCGTGCCGTTGACCAGCAGGCCGTCGTGACCGTTGTCGGCCAGGTGGACCGCGAGCCGCTGCAGACCGTCGAAATCGATCGAGCCGTCGTCATGCATGGGGGTCACCATCGCGGTGATGACCCGACCGAAGGGGTTGTCGGACATGCGCACCAGACTAGGCCACATCAGTGGTGATGCGCGCCCGGGCGGGCGCGGGTGCGGCGTACATCACCTCCGCAGGGCCGCCGTCCTAGCGGACCTTGTCGGGGTCGGTGTTGAGGAATCGGCCGAGAGTGTTGTCCACGACGATATGGGCCACCTCGTTGGTGGTGGCTACACCCACGCGAAGGGTGGTGATCAACGCGTTCTGCAGCATCGGATATACCTCCTACATACTGTGACGCTCATCACCGTACGCCGCCCGGTGACACGGCATCAAATATTCGGCAAACTTTCTGGACGGACGTATTGGACGAACGTACTAGACGAGGAGGTCCCCGTGTCAGTGAAGATTCGACGCTCATTCTCGCGCTCCCACGACGGTGGCGGCTGGCTGGACTCGCGCCACTCGTTCTCGTTCGCCCGCCACCAGGACCCGATGAACACCCACTTCGGGCGGCTGCTGGTGAACAACGACGACCGCATCGCCGCCGGCTCGGGGTTCGACACCCACGGTCACCGCGACATGGAGATCGTCACCTGGGTCCTGTCCGGCTCGCTCGTCCACCAGGACTCCGAGGGCCACAGCGGCATCATCTACCCCGGCCTGGCCCAACGCATGAGCGCCGGGAGCGGCATCCTGCACTCCGAACGCAACGACACCCCGACCGATCCGGTCCATCTAGTGCAGATGTGGGTCGTGCCGGACGAGACCGGCGGGGACCCCGGATACGAACAGCTCGAAATCGACCCCGGGGAGCTGGAGAACACGCTCGTCGTCGTCGCCGGAGGGCTCCCCGCCTACGCCGACCGGGCGGCCATCCGGATCCGCAACCGCACGTCGGCCCTGCTCGCCTCCCGCCTGGCGCCGGGCCGATCCGTCCAGCTCCCCGACGCCCCCTACCTTCACCTCTACGTGCCGGTGGGCTCCGTGGCGCTCGAGGGCGAGGGCGTGCTCGCCACCGGCGACGCCGCCCGCATGACCGCCTCAGGCGGGCGGCGCGTCACCGCCGGGGACTCCGGCGCCGAGATCCTCGTGTGGGAGATGCACGCCGGAATGACCATGCTCGACGTGCGCGGACACTAGGTGTCCAGGAGCAACTAGGCCCCGTCGTCCTCCTCGACGCCGGCACCATCCTCGTCGGGGATGGCATGCAGCGGGTGAACCGGCTCGGGCGAGGGCGCCTCCTCGTTCTTCTCCAGCTCATCGGCCGAGTAGGCACGATCCCACTGACGGGTGACCGTGGGCAGGCGGTCGCCCGTGTCGCCGCTGAGCCCCTTCACGAGGCTGTACATCATGACGAAACCCATCACGAAGAAGGGCAATCCGATCACCGTGATGACCTGCTGCAGGGCAGTGAGCCCGCCCTCGCCGGTACTGACGAGGATCGTGGCGGCGACCGCACCCATCAGCACGCCCCAGATGATGCGCTGGTGGGTGGGCGAGACCTGGACGTCGTCGTCCGTGCCCGACGCCATCATGTCGACGACCATCGCCGCCGAGTCGACCGATGTGGTGAAGAAGATCACGACCAGCAACACGGCGATGCCAGAGATGAGAGTCGCCAGCGGGTAGTTCGACAGGAATTCGAACAGGGCGCCGGGGATGTCCCCCTCGACGGCCACCCGCTCTGCCAGCCCGCCGTCGCCGTTGAGCTCGATGTCAAACGAGGCCATTCCGAAGATCCCGAACCAGAGGATGGAGAACGCGACGGGCAGACCCAGGACGCCGAAGACGAACTCGCGGATCGTGCGGCCCCTGGAGATCCGTGCGATGAAGATGCCCACGAACGGCGACCAGGTGATGGTCCACGCCCAGTAGAAGACGGTCCACGTGTTCTGCCACGAGGCCAGGTCGTCACTGGCCGGGAAGACGTTGTTCCACAGCGCCAGCTCCGGCAACGACGTGAGGTACACACCGAGCGACTCGACCGTACCCTTGAGCAGGAACAGCGTGGGGCCCGTGACGAGGATGAAGATCAGCAGGGCGACGGCCATCGCGATGTTGAGGTTGGACAGCCGCTTGATGCCCTTTTCCAGACCCAACGCGACCGAGATGCAGGCGATCGTGGTGACGATCGCGATGATGAGCATCTGCACGTACGGCGACACCGCGATGCCGAACAGCTCGTTGAGCCCGGCGTTGATCTGGAGAGTTCCCAGGCCGACCGAGGTGGCCACGCCGAACACGGTGCCGATGACGGCCACCACGTCGATGGTCTTGCCGAGCGGTCCGAACACCTTGTCGCCGAGCAGCGGCGAGAAGATCGAACTCACGCGCGGCGGCATCTTGCGCTTATAGATGAAGTACGCGAAAGCCAATGAGGGCAGCGCGAAGATCGTCCACGTATGTAGACCGAAATGGTAAAGAGTGAACGCCATGGCCTCGGTGGCGGCCTCGGTACTGCCGGCCTCCATTCCCCCTCGGGGCGGGTTGGCGAAGTGGGAAATCGGCTCGGCCACCCCCCAGAACATGAGGATCGTGCCGATGCCGGCGGCGAACAGCATGCCGAACCAGGCCAGGGTCGAATGCTCTGGTTCCTCTCCGTCCGCACCCAGGCGGACGTGCCCGAATCGGCTCATGGCCACCCAGATGAGGAAGAACAGGAACGCCGTGACGCCGAAGATGTAGAACCAACCCAGGTTCGTCATGATCCAGCTCGAGGCGACGCCGAAGACCTCTCCCACCCAATCGCCGAACAGGATCGTGATGACGACGAACGCCACGATGGTCCCGACCGTGACGAGGAAGATCCCCGGGTCCGTCTTGAGTTTCAGTGCTCGCGTGATCCGTTCGGACATGGTCTCCCTCGTCGCGTGCGTCTCAGATCAACTTCAGTACGCGAAGTTGTGTACCACGAAAACTTTGCCGGCCCCGTAGGCAATGCCCATGCCCGCCGAACGGTAATCGGGATCGAGCAGGTTCACGTTGTGCCCGGGCGAGCGCTTCCAGAGGTCCACGAGACAGGTCGCGCCGCAGAAGGTCCCGGCGGAGACGATGTTCTCGCCGTGCCCGCGGTTGATCAGCGCGTCGTTGTGCACCACCACGTCGCGCGCCGCGAGCCACTCCGCCCACGCCTGGGCCTCGTGGTCGAGTCCGGGGTTCGGCGCGAGTGTGCCGAGGCCGTGGGCCACGCGGTAGCCGTTGATCTCCGCGATGATGCCCTCGCGCAGCCCGCCGGAGACGTCCTGGTAGGTCATGCCCGTCGATCCGGCCGCCGCCCACACCTCGGGGGGCAGCGCCGCGCGCACCTGGGAGAGCACCTGCTCGGCCTGGGGGACCAGGTGCGGCGGGACGAACGACGGCACCGCCTGAGCGGACGCCGTCGCCGCACCGCCACCCCCGATCAGAGCGGCGGAGGTGACGGCAACGGTCGCGAGTGACGTGATGAGCCTGGAGCGCATGGTGGTGATCATGCCGCCTCGGCGAGCCTGAAGCGAACCGTTTGACAGATGAGGTAGCCGATTCGGAAACGCCTGTGACCTGCAGTTATTGATGGGACTCGTGTGACTGAAGTGACCGCGGCACGAGGAACCGACCCGCGCCCGGCAGCACCTCGACCGTGACCGGAAGCGGCGCCACCGAATCGCCGTCGGCGAACGCCTCGACGTCCGGGGCCTCGAGCCGGACCGTCCGGCAGCGCCGCGTCACGACCCGGTCCAGGTCCACGTGCCGCCCCGAGTAGATCTTGGGGAAGTGCCACGCGAACCTGAGCTTGGGGATCCTGCCCACGTACACCACGTCGAGGAGCCCGTCCGAGCGGTCCGCGTCCGGCGCGATCTTCATGTCCCCGCCGTAGCTGCGCGTGATCGCGAAGGCACTGAGCAGCACCTCGGTCTCGACGACCTCCTCGGTCGGCAGCCCGGCGTCGAACGTCATCCGGAAGCGGCGCGGCCGGTAGAGCGGGAACTCGATCACCGACGCCAGCACGTACCGCAGCGGCCCGCCGAGCACCCGCATTTCGTTGACGCGTCGGTTGACCTTGGAGTCCAGCCCGGCACAGAGGATCGATCCGAACACCTGCGGCTCGTCGCCGTCGGGGGTCGCCTGCCCCAGGTCCACGCACTCGACGCGCCCGCCGGCCACCACGTCCGCGGCCGCCTCGGGATCGCCGAGCGGGATGCCGTAGTCACGGGCCAGGTCGTTTCCGGTGCCGGCGGGGATGATGCCCACCGGGACCTCGGAGTGGGCCTGCGCCTTGACCGCGAGCGAAACCATTCCGTCTCCGCCGCACACCGCCAGCGCGTCGACGCCGTCGGCCACCGCGGCGCGCGCCAACTCGAGCGATTCCTGCGCGCTCGTGCCGATCAGCCGGGTCACCGTGATCCCGTGGCCACGCAGCCGCGCCTCGGCTCTGTCCGCGACCGCCCCGACCCTGCCCCCGCCCGCGGCCGGGTTGACCAGCAGGGCGACGGTGCGGATCTCGCGGTCTATCAGCTTCGCGCTCATGGGATGAGTGTCCCCGGGTTGCACACACCGCGCGGGTCGACGGCGGCCTTGACCGCGCGCAGCATCCGCACGCCGACCTCGCCGATCTCCGCCGCGAGGTACGGGCGGTGGTCCACGCCGACCGCGTGGTGGTGGGTGATGGTGCCGCCGTGGGCGCCGATCGCCTCGGACGCGGCGCGCTTGGCGTCCATCCACTGCGCGATCGGGTCCTCGCCGCGCTGCCCGGCCACGACGGTGAAGTACAGCGACGCACCCGTGGGATAGACGTGGCTGATGTGGCACATGACCAGCGCGGGAGTGCCGCTCGCCTCGAGGGAGGTGGCGAGGGCGACGACGACGGCGTCGCGCAGCGCCGGGATCCCCGACCAATCGATGGCCGTCTCCAGCGTCTCCACCAGTGCGCCGTTGTCCAGCAGTGAGTCGCGCAGCACCGGAGCGCCGAAGCGGCCGTGCTCCCACGACTCGGCCGGGCCCGCGCCGAGGGACGTCCCGCCGTGGGCCAGGAGCACCGCGCGCGTCTCGGCCTGTCGCGACTCGGCGTGCTCGGGCGTGCCCTCGAACAGGCACAGGCACAGGCAGCCGCCCTGGTCCCCGCCCTCGGACTGCTGGCCGATCGACTCGGTGGCCGTGGCGAGGTTGACCATCGTCTCCGTCTCGTCGGACAGGCGGATGACGGTGGGGCCGGCGCCCTGCTGCTCGACGGCCCGCAGCGCGGCGGCGCCGGTGGCGAAATCCGGGAAGCGGAACGCCTCGTGCCGCACGACCTCCGGCACGGGGTGGATGCGCACGCGCACGCGGGTGCACACGCCGAACGCGCCCTCGGAGCCCATCAACCACTGCCGCAGGTCCGGGCCGGCCGCCGACGCTGGCGCGCGACTGGCCTCGATCACGCCGACCGGGGTCACCACGGTCAGGCCGCGGACCATCTCGTCGAACCGTCCGTAGCCGGCCGAGCTCTGCCCCGACGAGCGGGTCATGGCGTACCCGCCCAGCGAGGCGTACGGGAAGGACTGTGGGAAGTGCCCGAGCGAGAACCCGTGCTCGGCCAGCAACTCCTCGGCGCGGGGACCGGTGACGCCGGCGCCGAACACCGCCTCTCCGGACTCGGTGTCGATCGACTCGAGCTCGTTGAACCGGATCAGGTCGACGCTCACCACGGCCCGGTGCGCGCCGGCGTCCGGAGTGAGGCCGCCGACCACCGAGGTGCCGCCGCCGAACGGGACCACCGCCACCGACTCGCGTCCGCACCACGCCAGCAGGGCCACCACGTCGTCGTCGCTCCCCGGGGCCACCACCGCGTCAGGGCAGCCCACCTCGGGGCGCAGGCGCCACGCGAGGAGGTCGGGGGTCGACTTGCCCCGGGCCCGGGGCAGGCGCTGGGCGTCGTCGACGGACACGTTGCCGGCACCTACGAGGCCGACCAGCGCGGCGATGTCGTCGTCGCCGAGCCTGGACGGTGAGGCCGTCACCGCGGCCGGGTCGAACATGACGGCGGTCTCGGCGGTCACGCCCAGCACGTCGCGCAGCAGGCCCCGGATCCCCTCGTTCAGGTCCTTGGCCTCGGCTTCGGTGCCCCAGCGGGACAGTGCCATGGGCGGCAGCGGGAGCCCGCCAGCGGAATTGTCGGGATTGTCTGCAGACGAGAAGTCGCTCATACTGGAACAGTAAAGCACAATCTGTTCCATTCTTGCCCGTCTACCAGGAGGACCGGTGGCCGCCCCGACCCCGACCCGTGACCGCGCGCTCGACGCCGCTCACTCCTCGATCCTCGAGCTCGGCACCGAGCGCACCACGATGGTCGAGGTCGCCCGCCGCTCCGGCGTCGGTCGCACCACCCTCTACCGGCACTGGGCCGACATCACCGCGCTGTTCGCCGACCTGCTCACCCGCGAGCTCACCGCGGCCGTCACGCGCGTCGGCCCGGGCCTGGCCGACCCGACCCTCCAACGCGACGCCGACGAGATCGCCGACCAGCTGTGCGGCATCGCCGACCAGATCCGCACGGACCCGCTGCTCGACGCGATGCGCCGCCACGAGGCAGGCCTCCTCGCCGAGTACCTCCTACACCGTCTCGGGGCCTCCCAGCACGCCCTCATCGCGATGCTGACCGGCGTCCTCGCCCACTCCCCCGACCCGCGCCTGGCCGGCCGCGACCCAGGGACCGTCGCGACCATGCTCTACCTGGCCGTCCAGGGCGCCGTCCTGTCCGCACCACTCGCCGACCCACCGCTCGACCCCGTCACCTGGCGGACCGAGCTCCACCGACTCATCAGGGGGTACCTGATCCCATGAACGCGCCCACCACGCCCGACACCGCCCTGTCCGCCGCCCGTCGCGCCCGCGAGCTCGCCGACCTGCGCGAGCGCACGACCCCCGTCGACCTCGTCGTGATCGGCGGCGGCATCACCGGCACCGGCATCGCCCTGGACGCCGCCTCGCGCGGGCTCGAGGTGGTGTTGCTCGAGGCGCACGACCTGGCGTTCGGGACGAGCCGCTGGTCGTCCAAGCTCGCCCACGGAGGGCTGCGCTATCTGGCCACCGGCAACGTCGGTATCGCGCGCCGCTCGGCCGTCGAACGCGGCATCCTCCTCGACCGCACTGCCCCCCACCTGGTGCGCCCGCTCGCCCAGGTGGTGCCGGTGTTCCGCGACACGTCGCCGCTCGGCGCGGTGCTGCCGGGACTGGGGTTCGTGGCGGGCACCCTGCTCTCGCGTCTGGCGGGGACCGGCGCCGACCGCCTCCCGGGCGCGCGGATCGTCGGCCCGCGGCGCGTGGCCGCCTATGTGCCGGGCGTCCGCCGCGAGGGGCTGCGGTTCGGCCACGTGAACTGGGACTGCCAGCTCGTCGACGACGCCCGCCTCGTCACCGCCGTCGCGCGCACTGCCGCCGGGCACGGGGCCCGGATCATCACGCGGGCGCGGGTGGTCGAGGCGTCAGGGACCCGGGTCACCGTGCGGGACGAGGCCCCGAGCCACGACGACGACGCCGGTGCCGCCGGTGCCCGCGAGTTCACCCTCTCCGCCCGGGCCGTCATCTCGGCGACCGGCGTGTGGGCCGGTGAGACCGCTCCGGAGGTGAGGGTGCGCCCGTCGCGGGGTACGCACCTGGTGATCGACGCGGCCGCCCTCGGCCACCCGGCCGGGGCGCTGACCGTGCCCGTCCCGGGCGAGACCAACCGGTTCTGCTTCGCGCTGCCCGCCGGTTTCGGGCGCCTGCACGTGGGCCTGACCGACGTCGACGCACCCGGCCCGATCCCCGACGTCCCCGAGTCCTCCGACGACGAGATCGACTTCCTCCTCGACGTCGTCAACCGCGCGCTCGCCACCGCCCTGACCCGCGACGACGTCCTGGGCACCTTCGCCGGGCTGCGACCGCTGGTCGATTCGGGTTCCGGCTCCGGCGAGACGGCCGACCTGTCCCGCGAGCACGCCGTGCTGCAGTCCGAGAACGGACTCATCACGATCACCGGCGGGAAGCTCACCGAGTACCGGCTCATGGCCGAGCAGGCGGTCGACCTCGTCGTCGACCGGACCGGACTGCCCGCCTCGCCGTGCCGCACCGCCGACCTGCCGCTCGTCGGAGCGCCCGGGCATCCCGTGGCCGTTGGGGCCGGCGGGGCCACGTCCCCCGGCCGCCTGCCCGCGTCGCTCGTGGAACGCTACGGGCAGGAGGCCGCCGCCGTGGTGGCGGCGAGCCTGCTGGACCGGCCACTCGAGCCGGTCGCGGAGGGCCTCGACGTGACGCGCGCCGAGTTCTCGTACGCCGTCACCCACGAGGGGGCGCTGACGGTGGACGACATCCTCGACCGACGCAGCCGTGTGGGGCTCGCGCCGGCCGACCGCGCGGCCGCCGAGGCCGCCGCGCAAGAGGCGGTGGGGCTGATCAGCTGACGGGCGCCGGGGCGGGGAACTCGGCCGTGAAGTTATCGAAAGAGAACGTGGCCAGGGCCCGCGCGCGGGTCAGTCCCAGCGCGCGGACGGCCTCGGCGAACCGGGCGACGTGGGTGTCGCCGTCCCCGGCACCCGCGGCGACCGAGATCGTCGCGCCACCTGCCGGTCGGATCCGGCCGCCGGAGACCGCGGCCTGTGCTCCCACCAGGACGGGCTCGCCGCCCAGGACTTGGATGCAGTTCATGCCGATCGACTGATTTCCCGGCAGCGGGATCCCGCGGCGGGTGTCGAGCCTGATGTCGATGCCCGAGGCGCCGCCCGAGCCGACCGCGCCGAGGCGGGCGTCATCGAGCGCGCCGCCGGCCGTGCCGACCATGTCGCCCTTCCACTTGGGAAAGCCCCACAGCTCGTTGCCGGCGGCCAGCGTGAAGTCCTGGTCGACCGGCAGCTCGTGGATGTGCACCCGCGTCCCGACGCCCGGGACCTTGACCTGGAACGCCAGCCCGACCTCGTGGTACGCGCCCAGCACGTTGCCCGGGACGTCGTGGTAGCGGACGTGGATGACGACGACCGGCGTGCGACCGCCGGGCAGGGCGACGGGCTCGGCGCCGGCCGCGTCGAGCACCGCCGACTGGGCGCCGCCGGCGATCAGTCTGCGGGCGACCGCGGCCTTACCGAGGAAGGCCGCGCCGGAGATCGAGGCGGACACGACGGGAACGGGAAACGTGATCTCACGGCCCGCGACGACCTGTGAAGTGGAAGAGCTCATACCGAGACGGTAGCTGGTCAGGTGACCAGTATCACTATGTTGCGAAGCTAAATTCTCGCGCGTTCGCTACTCCGGCAGCGCGACACCCGGAGGCGCCATGCGGCCCTTGTACTTCGGCCGCAGGAGATTGGCCGGGGACAGGATGTCATCGAGTTCCGCCTCCGAGAGCAGACCCATTTCCAGCACCACGTCCCGCACGCCACGACCGGACCGCGCACACTCGCGGCCCACGAGGTCGCCGTTGTGGTGGCCGATGACCGGGTTGAGATAGGTGACGATCCCGATCGAGTCCATGACGTTCCGGCGCGCGATCTCCACGTTCGCGGTGATGCCCCGCACGCACTTGTCGGTAAGGGTCTCCATGGCCGAGGTGAGAAGCGAGATGGACTCGAACATCGCCTGGGCGATCACCGGCTCCATCACGTTGAGCTGGAGCTGGCCCGCCTCGGCCGCCATCGTGACGGTGACGTCGTTGCCGATCACCTTGAAGCACACCTGGTTGACCACCTCGGGGATCACCGGGTTGACCTTGGCCGGCATGATCGACGATCCCGCCTGCAGTTCCGGCAGGTTGATCTCGTTGAGCCCGGCCCGCGGCCCGGAGGACAGCAGCCGCAGGTCGTTGCAGATCTTGGACAGCTTGGCAGCGGTCCGCTTGAGGGCGGCGTGGACGTTGACGTAGTCCCCGGTGTCGCTGGTGGCCTCGATGAGGTTCATCGCCCCGGAGACCGGCAGCCCGGTCACGGCCCGCAGATGACTGATGACGGACCGGCGGTAGTCGGGCGGGGTGTTGACCCCGGTGCCGATCGCCGTGGCGCCGAGGTTGACGGCCAGCAGCATCCGCGCGGCCGAACCCAGGACATGCAGCTCCTCGTCGAGGGTCACCGCGAATCCGCCGAACTCCTGGCCGAGCGACATCGGGACCGCGTCCTGCAGCTGGGTGCGGCCCATCTTGAGGACCTCGCGGAACTCCTCCGACTTGTCGTAGCAGGCCTCCCGCAGCGCGACGATCGTCGGCTCCAGCCGCTCGAGCGCGTGCCACAGCGCGATCCGGAAACCGGTCGGGTAGGCGTCGTTGGTCGACTGCGAACGGTTGACGTCGTCGTTCGGACTGATGAACTCGTACGCGCCCTTCGGGTGGCCGAGCCGCTCGAGCGCCAGGTTCGCGACCACCTCGTTGGCGTTCATGTTGACCGACGTGCCCGCGCCGCCCTGGAACACGCTGGACGGGAACTGGTCCATGCAGCGGCCGTCTACCAGGATCTCGTCGCACGCCCCGACGATCGCCTCCGCGACCTTCTCGTCGAGGACGCCCATCTCGAGGTTGGCCAGCGCGGCGGCCTTCTTCACCATGACCATCCCGCGGACGAAATCCGGGATGTCGCTGATCGTGGAGGAGCCGATCGGGAAGTTCTCCACGGCCCGCACCGTGTGGACGCCGTAATAGGCATCCGCCGGCACCTCCCGTGTCCCGAGCAGATCTTCTTCCACACGTGTCCGGCTCATTCGTCCTCCCTCTCTCGGATCTGGGGGTCGCGGTGCGTCCCGCCAACAGTAACCGCGCCGCCGCGCCTTCCGTCAGGATCCACGGCGGTTCACCGCACTCGCTGCATAGTGTGGATTCATGTCGCCCCAGACGAGCCACAGCCCCGGCCCCGGCCCCGGCCCCGGCCCCGGCCGGATCCTGCCCCCGGCGCGAGATCTCGTCGGCAGCATCGTCGATCGCCAGGAGGTGCCGCTCCCCCGCGGGACATGGCGGGTCTTCGGTCTCGCGTTCGCCGGATTCGCGACGCCGGTGATCGGCTTCGTCGAGCTGGCCCAGCGCATCCAGGGCGAGGCAAAACTGCCGTTTGATCGCGCACTCATGATGTGGGCCCGCCGCCGACATTCGCCGCGTCGGACCCGGATCGTCCGGGCCGTCACTGAACTCGGCGGTGTCACGGCGGTGCCGGTGGTCGCACTGTCCGCGGCCGGCTATCTCGCCGCCGTCCGGGGCAGCCGCCGACCGGCAACGCTGCTCACGGTCTCACTGGTGGGGTCGACGGTCATCAACTCGATCCTCAAGGTGATGTACCGGAGGGCGCGCCCGACCTTCTTCCCCCACATCGTGCAGGAGAAGAGCTACTCGTTCCCCAGCGGACACGCCATGGCCAGCGCAGCCCTGGCCGGCTGCGCGTGTGTTCTGGCCTGGCCGACGAGGTGGCGCGCTCCCGTCATGGCAGGCTCCGCCGTCTACGTCCCCACCATCGGCGCCACCCGCGTCTACCTGGGTGTGCACTTCCCCAGCGACATCCTGGCCGGCTGGTGCGTGAGCCTGGCCTGGGTCGGCGAGGTCGCCACCATCATGTGGCTCGCGGACCGGTTCGACCGATCCGCGAGCCACTGAGCCGGGCCCACTCATACAGGCCCGCCGGGTCAGATCCGGTCGACCAGCAGCTTGGCGAACGCCGCCGGATCGGCGAGCGTACCGCCCTCCGCCAGGACCGCCGCACCGGAGATCAGCCGCGCCGTCTCCGCGAGCCCGTCCGCCGACGGATCCTCGGCGTGCTGGCGACGCAGCCGCTCCACCAGCGGGTGCGACGGGTTGAGCTCCAGAATCCGCTTGCTCGTCGGCAGCTCCATTCCGGAGGCCCGGTACATCGCCTCGAGCTGCGGGGTCATGTCGAATTCGTCGCCCACCATGCAGGCCGCGGACTCGGTGAGCCGGTGCGACAGCCGCACCTGCTTGACCTCGCCCTCCAGCTCCTCACCGAGCCAGGTGAGCAGGTCGGTGAACTCCGCCGCGTCCGGCTGATCCTCACCCTCCTGCGTGTCCGCACCGATTCCCGACAGGTCCACGTCGCCCTTGGCCACGGACCGCAGCCTCTTGCCCTCGACCTCGCCGACCGCGTCCACCCAGACCTCGTCGACCGGGTCGGTGAGGACCAGCACCTCGACACCGCGCGCGCGGAACGCCTCCAGGTGCGGGGAGCTCTCCACCGCGGCGCGCGACGTTCCGGTCAGGTAGTAGATCTCCTCCTGCCCGTCCACCATCCGGGAGATGTACTCGGCGATGGTGGTGCCCGCCTCGGCGTCCGCAGCACCCTCCGCACCGTCCGCACTCTCGACCGCCGGCCGCGTCGAGGCGAACGTGCTGACCGCGAGCAGCTGATCCCGCGCGTCGACATCCGCGATCAGGCCCTCCTTGAGGACCGCGCCGAAGTTCGCCCAGAAGCTCCGGAACTCCTCGGGACGATCCCGCTTGACCTGCTCGATCGCCTGCAGCACCCGCTTGACCAGCCGCTTGCGGATCGCGCGGATCTGGCGGTCCTGCTGCAGGATCTCGCGGGAGACGTTCAGCGAGAGATCCTGGGCGTCGACGATGCCCTTGACGAAGCGCAGGAACGGCGGAACCAGCTCCTCACAGTCGTCCATGATGAACACCCGACGCACGTAGAGCTGCACACCCCGCTTGACGTCCGGCGAGAACAGATCGAACGGCACCTGCGAGGGAAGGAACAGCAGCGCCTGGTACTCGAACGTGCCCTCCGCCTTGAGCGTAATGGTCTCGAGCGGCTCGTCCCACGCGTGCGAGATATGGCGGTAGAACTCCGCGTACTCCTCGTCCGAGACCTCGGACTTGGGGCGCGTCCAGAGCGCCTTCTGCGAGTTCAGCGTGACGGTCTCGGTGATGGAGTTCTCGGCCGAGGGATCGTTGGCCTCGTCGTGGTCCCCCGTATCGCCCTCCGGCTCCGGCGCGGGACGCTCCACCTCCATCCGGATCGGCCACGCGATGAAGTCGGAGTACGTCCGGACGACACGCCGCAGCGTGTTCTCGTCGGCGTAATCAGGCAGCGCGGCGTCCCCACCGGCAGGCTTGAGCTGCAGGATCACCGACGTGCCCTGGGGCGCGTCCGCGTCCTCCTCGATCGTGTACGTGTCCTCGCCACTGGAGACCCAGCGCGTGCCAGCCGACTCCCCGGCCTTGCGGGTGACGAGCGTGACCGAGTCCGCGACCATGAACGTCGAGTAGAAGCCGATGCCGAACTGACCGATCAGGTCGGCGGTGGCCTGCTCCGAGATCTCGCCCGATTCCTGCGCCGCCCGCGCGGCCGACAGCGCCTCACGCATCTGCCCGGTACCCGACTTGGCGAGCGTGCCGATGAGGTCCACGACCTCCTCACGGGACATACCGATGCCGTTGTCCCTGATCACGAGGCTGCGGGCCTGCTCGTCCGGGATGAGCTCGATGTGCAGATCGGACGTGTCCACGCCCAGCGTCGAGTCCTGCAGCGCCGCCAACCGCAGCTTGTCCAGCGCGTCGGACGAGTTGGAGATGACCTCGCGCAGGAACGTGTCCGGATTGGAATAGATCGAGTGGATCATCAGATCCAGCAACTGTCGGGTCTCCGCCTGGAATTCCCTGGTCTCGGCATTCCCGGTGTGCTGACTCATCGCGACATCCATTCCCTTCCGCGCGTAAATGCGCCCCTGTTTTCGGCCACTGCACGTCCCTTGCGGCCGTGGTCTGACGAGGACAACCTATCCGGCCGGTCCGACATTCCCGGGTGGGCGGTCCTCGTCGTCATCCCCGCCCCGGCCTCCCACCCAGGCCCCACCGCCCACCTGCGGTGCCCTGCGCGATGCCTGCAGGGCACCGCAGGTCAGAGGCCATTTCGAGCGGCTCCGCTGCTGACGATCGTCCCGCGCCGCGCGCCAACCACCGCGCACCAACCACCGCCCGCCGACCGCGCCAGCGGAGCCCGCCCGCGCCACGTCGCCGCACCGCCCTGACCTGCGGTGCCCTGCTCGACATGTTCAGGGCACCACAGGTCAGGGGGACCGAGCGCGCGTGGCCACACCGGGGGCGACGACGACACCATCGCAACCGTGTCGTACCTCGAACATACTGTCGATCCATGACCGCTACCCAGACCTCCTCCCGCACCGATTCCCCGTTCCCCGGCCCGCTGCCCGGCGGGCACTTCGAGACCCCGCCCGGCTTCACCACCACGACCGGCCCGGCGGCCGATGTGCTGGTCCCCGAGGCCTACGCCAGGTGGGACCCCGGGCAGCGCCGCGGCTACCTCGCCAGACGACTGGTCAACGCGGCCGAGGGCGGCACCCTGCTCTACGCCTATGACTGCGTCCGGACGGCGCGCGAACGGGATGAAGTCCGCGACCCGTGGGAGACGGCGGCCACCATGATCGGGGCGTCCATGTCGATGTCGCGGCACGGGGCGGCGCGGCTCATCTCCACCGCCGTGGAACTCATCGACCGGCTGCCGCGGACGGCGGCCCTGTTGCTGACCGGGTGGATCGGGTTGCTCGCGGCGCACACCATCGCCGAGGAGACCGCGCTCGTCGCCGACGAGATGATGCCCGAGATCGACCGCCGGATCTGCGAGGGGCTCGCCCCCACCCGGCGGCGCACCCACCCACCCCGGCTCGGACCGCTGCGGAAGATGCTGACCAAGACCATCAACAAATACGACCCGGTAGGCGCGGATGCCCGCGCTGAACAGGCGCGACGCGGGGTGGACGTGGAGATGGTCCCGCTCGGGAACGACCGCGGGATGCTCAGCGCCACGCTCAAAGCGGAGGACGCGATCGAGATCTTCCAGCGCCTGGAAGGCCTCGTGCGCAGCGCCGATCCGGATGATCCGCGCACTGCCGGGCAACTCCGCGCCGCCGGACTGCTCGCGATGAGCCGCGGCTGGACCTGCCTGCCCGATCCCGACGGCGAACATCCCGCCGACCCCGCCGCGCAGGACGCCGCGAGACGAGTCGTGATCCACGCGTACGACGACGGCAGCGCCGACAATCGCGGGCTCAGTCTCTACGGGTACGGACCGATCACCCGGCACACGGCGGATCAGCTGGACCGCAGCGCCCGGCGCAGGCTCGACGAGCTCGCGCACCTCGCCGACCCGCACAGCGACTCCGCAGGCCGGTACCGCCCGTCGGAGGCGCTGGCCCGGTTCTGTCGCGGAAGGGACGGGACCTGCGTGTTCCCCGGATGCCAGACCCTGGCCGAGCATGCGGACCTGGACCACATCATCCCGTTCGACCACGACGATCCGGCCCGGGGCGGTCGCACGACGAGTGACGATCTGGGCTGCCTGTGCCGGACCCATCACCGGCTCAAGACCGACGGCGTGTGGGCGTATTACCGCGACGTCGACGGGTCGTACGTGTGGCTCCACGGGCCCAACCACCCCGAGCCCGACCGTGGCACCCGCGTCATTACGGGCCCGACCGGATCCCTGGCGCACCTCTCCGCCCCGCGGCATCCCGACAGCAGCCGGCGCCAGATGGCCGCCGCCGAATCCGGGCGCACCGGCGGGCGGGGCGCGGATGACGGGCGCAGGCGCCGTCCGCACCTCGCGGACCGGCGTCGGGCGGACCGTCGGATCCGCCGCGAACGGGCTGAACAGCGCCTGGCGGACCGGTCGAGGCAGGTGACGCCGGTGACGCCGGTGATGCCGGTGATGCCGGACGACGAGCCACCATTCTGAGCCGCGAAACCGAGGCTGCATAACCGTTGCCGACGACAGCTCCGCGGATTAGCGTCCCTGTGGAGGAGACGCCACACGACGCCCCCTGACCCCTACCCAGCGAAAGGTGCCGTCATGGCCCTGACCACCAGTCCCTACCTCTCGTTCCCGGGTAACGCCGGCGAGGCGTTTCCGTACTACCAGGAACTCTTCGGCGGAGAGCTCGAGGTGCAGACCTACGACGCGATGCCGTCACTGGACGGATTCCCGTTCACGCCGCCGCCCGGGGCTGTGGCCCACGCGACGCTGACGGCGCCCGGGATCACGCTTGCCGGGGGCGACGGCATGGGCGACAATCTGCCGTCGCTGTCCAGCGATGTCTACTCGTTCCTGCTCACGTTCGACTCCGTCGACGAGGCCCGCGGGTTCATCGACAAGGTCGTCGGGGGCGGCGGCGCGGCGGGCATGCCGTTCGAGGAGGCTCCGTGGGGAGATATGTACGGACAGGTCACGGACCGGTTCGGGATCCGATGGGACGTCAGCGTGCCGGCCCGACGGTGATTTCGCGCCGCAAGAACACGTAGCCCCCGTAGCGATCAACTCTGCTTGTTACTGTGCGGTCATGGATATTTCTGGAGCAAGTGCGATCGTCACGGGCGGCGCGTCGGGCATCGGCGCCGCCGTCGTCCGTCAGCTCGCCGCGAAGGGCGCGAAGGTCGTCATCGCCGACCTGAACGCCGACAAGGGTGAGGCCCTCGCCAAGGAGGTCGGCGGCGCGTTCGTGTCCGTCGACGTGACCAAGACCGACCAGAACGAGAAGGCCGTCGCGGCCGCTCTCGAGCTGGGCCCGCTGCGCTACCTCGTCAACTCGGCCGGCATCGGCTGGGCGCAGCGCACCATCGGTCGCGACGGCGAGTACTCCTCGGCGTTCGACCTGGACTCGTTCCGCAAGGTCATCGAGATCAACCTCATCGGCTCCTTCGACATGCTGCGTCTGGCCGCCACCAAGATGAGCCTCAACGAGGCCGACGAGGACGGGCAGAAGGGCGCCATCGTCAACATGGCCTCCGTCGCCGCGTTCGACGGTCAGATCGGCCAGGCCGCCTACTCCGCTTCCAAGGGCGGCATCGTGGGCCTGACCCTGCCCGTCGCTCGTGACCTGTCGGCCGCCGGCATCCGCCTCAACACCGTGGCCCCCGGACTGATCGACACCCCGATCTACGGCGAGGGCCCGGATTCGGAGGCGTTCAAGGCCAAGCTGGGCGAGAGCGTCCTGTTCCCCAAGCGCCTCGGCTCGGGCGACGAGCTCGCCTCCATGGTCATGGAACTGCTCGGCAACCCGTACATGAACGCGCAGACCATCCGCGTCGACGGCGGTATCCGGATGCCACCGAAGTGACCTGAAACGGTCAGCACGGCGAAGGGCCCCACCGGAGCAGTTTCCGGTGGGGCCCTTCGCTGTGTTGGTCCCGTGGCTGTGTGGCGTCCCGGCTCAGGACCTGGCGCGCCGCTTCTTGAGACGACCTTCGAGGTACACGGCGAGCTTGGTGAGCGAGTAGTTGATGATGATGAACAGGATGCCGGCGACGATGTACGCCGGCACGGTGTTCGCGTACGCCGACCCGAGTGTCTTTGACCAGGTCAGCAGCTCCAGGTAGGTGATGCCGTAGCCGAGCGCGGAGTCCTTGAGGACCACGACCAGCTGACCGACGAGCGCCGGGAGCATGGCGGTGAGCGCCTGGGGAAGCTCGATCGACCGGAGCACCTGTCCGGGTGTGAGTCCGACAGCGAGCCCAGCCTCGGCCTGGCCCTTGGGCAGACCGTGCACGCCGGAGCGCACGAGTTCGGCGATCACGGCCCCGTTGTAGAGCGTCAGCGCCGTGACCACCGCGGCGAGCGGGGCGTGCACGTTGGGCACCAGGTCAGAGGTGGCGAAGTAGCCGAAGTAGGCGAACACCATCATCAGCAGTACCGGGACCGCGCGGAAGAACTCGACGATGACGCTGCAGAACCAGCGCACCGGGCCGATCGGCGAGAGCCGGCCCATGCCGAAGAGCAGGCCGAATATCACCGCGAGGACGATCGAGATCCCCGCGGCAGTGAACGTGCCCTTGAGGCCGGGAATGAGATAGGACGTCCAGACCTCGGGGTCGATGACGAACGGCTCCCACATCGAGGCCTTGAGCTGGCCGGCCTCGTCGAACTTCAGGTAGACGAAGTAGGCGATCGCGATGGCGATGAGCGCGCCGATCACGGTGAGGATCCGGTGCCGCACCCGGGCCTTGGGGCCGGGGGCGTCGAACAGCACGGTCTGGGTACTCATCGCTTCACCGCCAGCTTCCGGGAGAGGGAGGTGGTCCCCAGGCCGATCGGCAGGGTGAGGACCACGAAGACCATGGCGAAGAAGAAGAACATCGGGAGGCTGGCGCCCTCGTTCTCGGTGATGATCTGCATCAGTCCGGCGGAGTCGCCGACGCCGATCACGGCCGCGACCGTCGAGTTCTTGATGAGCGCGATGACGACCGAGCCGAGCGGGGCGATGGCCCCGCGGAACGCCTGCGGCAGGATCACCTCGCGCAGGGACTGGCCGAAGCCCAACCCGATCGAGCGGGCCGCCTCGGCTTGGCCGACCGGCACGGTATTGATGCCCGAACGCAGGGCCTCGCAGATGTAGGCCGCGTGATAGACGGACAGCATGATCACAGCCCACCAGAAGGCATTGCGGGCGAAGTCGTCCGACATCGACAGCTGCATGATGAAGGACAGGCCCAGGATGCTGAAGACCATCAGCAGGGTCAGCGGCAGGTTTCGGAACGTGTTGACGTACGAGGTACCGATGCCCCGGAGGACCGCCACCGGGGAGACGCGGAGGATCGCGACGATCGTCCCCAGGATGAACGCACCGATGATGCCGAGCACTGAGAGCTGGATCGTGACCCAGACGGCCGCGAGGACGTCATACTCGGCGAACATATCGCCCATGGTCAACCTTCCTTAGGGAGGGCCTCGGCCTCCACACATCCGGGCCGGGATCACCGGCCGGGATGCGTGGAGACGACGACTACCGGATCAGATCAGGAGCAGGGGGCCGGCTCCGGCGGGTTGCCCGGCCCCGGAACGAAGCCGGCGGTGCCGAGCGTCTCGTCGAACGCGGTCTGCCAGCTGCCGTCGTCGATCATCTCGGTCAGGGCCTCGTTGATCTGCTCGCACTTGTCGACATCACCCTTCTGGATGCCGATGCCATACAGCTCCTCGGTGAAGGAGGCGCCGACGACCTTGAGCTGGCCCTGGTACTGCGGCTGCGCAGCGTAGCCGGCCAGGATCGTGTCATCGGTGGTCACCGCGTCCACGGCGTTGGACTGCAGCGCGGAGACACACTCGGAGTAGGTGCCGAACTCCTGCAGGTTGACGCCCGGGACCTGCTCCTGGAGCGTCTGCGCCGAGGTCGAGCCGGTCACGGAGCACAGACGCTTGCCCTCGAGGGACTCCGGGCCGGTGATGGACTCGTCGTCGACCCGGACCAGGAGGTCCTGACCTGCGATGAAGTACGGGCCGGCGAAGCTGACCTTCTCCTTGCGGGAGTCGGTGATGGAGTAGGTGGCGACGATCATGTCGACCTGGCCGGTCTCCAGCAGCGTCTCGCGCTGGGCGCTCGGCGCCTGGATCCACTGGATGTCGTCCGCGGAGGTGCCCATCTTCTCGGCCACGTAGCGTGCGACCTCCACGTCGAAGCCCGTGTAGTCGTTGCCCTCCTTCAGGCCGAGGCCTGGCTGGTCGTACTTGATGCCGATCTTCAGCTTGTCGCCGCCGTCGTCCGAGCTACAGGCGGCCAGGCCGAGGGCCAGAGTCACGGCCGCAGCAGCGGCACCGATCCGTCGGAATTTCATCTTTACTCCTCGTGGGGTGGGTGGATGAGTCGCGTACGGGTCCGCGTGCGGTCCCTGGGGGTCTAATTGGTGAGGATCTTGGACAGGAAGTCCTTGGCCCGCGAGCTCTGCGGGTTGGTGAAGAACTCGTCGGGGGTGGCCTGCTCGACCAGCTCACCGTCGGCCATGAAGACGACGCGGTCGGCGGCCTTGCGGGCGAAGCCCATCTCGTGGGTGACCACGACCATGGTCATGCCGGATTTGGCGAGTCCGGTCATCACGTCCAGGACCTCGTTGATCATCTCCGGGTCGAGGGCGGAGGTCGGCTCGTCGAACAGCATGACCTTCGGGTCCATGGCCAGGGACCGGGCGATCGCCACGCGCTGTTGCTGGCCGCCGGACAGCTGGGCCGGGTACTTGTCGGCCTGATGGTCGACGCCGACCCGCGCGAGCAGTTCCCTGGCCCGCTTCTCGGCCTCGTCCTTGCGCTGCTTACGGACCTTGACGGGCCCGAGCGTGACGTTCTCGAGGATCGTCTTGTGCGCGAAGAGGTTGAACGACTGGAACACCATGCCCACGTCCGCCCGAAGCTTGGCCAGCGCCTTGCCCTCGTCGGGAAGCGGCTTCCCGTCGATGGTGATGCTCCCCTCCTCGAAGGTCTCGAGACGGTTGATAGTGCGGCAGAGCGTTGACTTACCGGAACCGGAAGGCCCGATCACCACCACGACCTCACCTTCCTCGATGGACAGGTTGATGTCCTTGAGGGCGTGGAAGTCACCGAAGTGCTTGTTGACGCCTGAGATCTCGACCAGAGCCATGAGAGGAGCATAAACGCCACATGAGCCTCACGCCCGGAACTCGCCGCAAGGGGTAACGGTCGACATGCTTGCTTATCGACCGTACCGTTTTCCCATGGCGGTATCTGACGTGAAGGACTACGCCCATCTCAGCGCCGAGGACGTCGAGGCGATCGGCGCCGAACTCGACGCGATCCGCAAAGAGGTCGTCGACTCGCTGGGCGCGGACGATCGCCGGTACGTGCGCAACACGATCCGGCTCCAGCGCGGGCTGGTCGCCGGGGGCCGCGCGGTGCTGCTGTTCTCCGGGCACCGGCCCGCATGGGTTCTGGGCACCGGCCTGCTCGCGGCGGGCAAGATCATCGAGAACATGGAGCTCGGGCACAACGTCATGCACGGGCAGTGGGACTGGATGAACGATCCGGAGATCCACTCCACCACCTGGGAGTGGGACATCGTGGGCACCTCCGAGCACTGGAAGGCCACCCACAACCACCACCATCACACGTACACCAACATCATCGGCATGGACGACGACGTGGGCTACGGCGTGGTCCGCGTGACCCGCGATCAGCCCTGGCACCCCGCCTTCGGGCTCAACATCGTGTGGAACGCCGTACTCGCGTTCGCCTTCCAGTGGGGTGTGGGCGTGCAGCACCTGGAGATCGCGCCGGGCACCATCAACTCCTCGGGCTGGCCGGAGCAGAAGCGCCGCATCGGCCAGTTCCTGCGCAAGGCCCGGCGACAGGTCGGCAAGGACTACGTGTGGTGGCCCATGCTCTCCGGGGACGACTGGAAGACGACCCTCACCGCGAACGCCACGGCGAACGTCATCCGCAACCTGTGGTCCAACGCGGTGATCTTCTGCGGCCACTTCCCGGACGGCGCCGACAAGTTCACGCTCGAGGACCTCCAGAAGGAGACGCAGGCCCAGTGGTACCTGCGTCAGATGCTGGGCTCGGCCAACTTCACGGGCAGTCGGCTCACGCACTTCATGTCAGGCAACCTGTCGTTCCAGATCGAGCACCACCTCTTCCCCACCCTGCCCTCGAACCGCTATGCCGAGCTGTCGGAGAAGGTGCAGGACGTGTGCCGGCGGTGGGACCTGCCGTACACGACGGGCCCGCTCTACCGGCAGTACTGGCAGTCCTGGCGCACGATCGCCCGGCTCTCGCTGCCGGACCGGTTCCTGCGGGCGACCGCAGATGACGCGCCCGAGACCAGGTCGGAGCGGATGTTCGCCGGGGAGCCTCGTACCTACGACGACCACGTGGGTCCGCGATCCGGCCTCGTCACCGCACTGCGACACCACCGCGCCAAGAAGGAACACGCGGTGTGAGTAGCGCCTACCCTGTGCGGTGTCGGCCGGCGATCCGGTGCCGTTCTGCCTCGGTCAGGCCACCCCAGACCCCGTAGAGCTCCTTGGTCTCCAACGCGAAGGTTCTACAGGTGTCGAACACTGGACAGACGGCGCAGACCTCTTTGGCCTCATCCTCTTTCTTCCGCCGCTCACCCTTCACCTCGTCCTCGAGACTGTAGAAGAGATCCTCGTGTCCGATACAGGCGGCGGCGTCTCGCCACGACCAAAAGTCGGCAGTGGGTTCGAGGTTCCTGTACCTGGGCATCATGCCTCCGTTTCCGCGAGCTGGAAGCCCTACCGTGGGCGCTGGAACTCCGGCTCGTTGTCCACGGTGTCATCCTGTCAGCGTTCGTCGGACTGTCGACCGAAAACCGGTGCGGACGGACGCATATTGAAGGCCCGAGCAGGCCGATACGCAGGGAAAATTATGGTGCCGGCGCGGAAAGTGAGAATAGACCAATCTGCTCAGGAGGCGGTGCGATCAGCGCGTGAGGACGGTCCTCGTCGTGGTCGTCGTCGTCGACCTGATGACCTCCGCCGCGCGCGAGGCGGCACCGTCCACTCCCCAGTTGTCGCGGATCCCCCCGGACGCCTGATCCAGGGAGCGCGCCACCTGGTCGCACACGGCGTGCGCTACAGCTGTAGGGCCGTCGCCGTAGCGCAGCACGGCCGCCCCATCGAACGCCCCGAGGGCGCCGGCGGTGGCGTCCTGCTCGCCGTACTCATGACGACGCGGGACCACCACCATGGGCACATTGGAGCAGGCCGCGTCCGCGACAGAGGCCTGTCCCGCGCACGTCACCACTACGTCCGCAGAGGTGAGCTCGTCCCACGGATCTTCGCGCCACACGCCGTCCGGGCCGCCCACCTCGAGCCACTCGGCCACGCCGAGGCGCTGCGCTGTCGAGCGCACCGCCCGCCAGAAGCGATGGTCACCGCTCGGGCCGGCACTGTTGAGATGAACCACCCGGGGTCGACGACGACCAGGCTCCCGCTCCCGGTCGCGCCCCTCGAACCGGGAGATCCCCCCGACCTCCCGTACCCGGCCCCGCGTGCCCGCAACGGTGGCCGGGTGCACGCCCGGCGGCCAGGCCGCCAGCAGTGTCTCGGCAGCGCGGCACCGCAGGACATGCGGTTCGTCGTCACGCAGGCCCGGGGGCAGGGTGCTCACCACGGGCGTGCCGGTCATGCGCGCGGCCAACGACATGGCGGGTGGGCCGTCCACCCAGACCGTCCTGGGGCGTGTCCGGTCGATCCACGTCACGGCGGCGCGGCGGGCGGACAGATCGATGTCGTCGGAGTCAGGCCCCACCTCTGTTCGCGTCGCAGGTAGATGAACCACACTGGACCCAGCCGGCCGAGTCCGCTCGTCGAACGGCCCGGCCAGCAGCATCGTCACCTCTTCCCCTCTGTCCCGGAGAGCGGCGACGACCGGCAGCACCCGGTTCAGGTGCCCCCGTCCACGGTTGTGGACATAGACGCCGATCATCGACAAGGCCCCCTCGCTGCGCCCGCGCCTAGTCTGCGCCCCGGATCGCGCCGAGGAGGGCGTCGCAGAACGCCGGGAGGTCGTCCGGGCTGCGGCTGGTGGAGATGCCGTCGTCGGTCACGAGCTCGGCGTCGACCCACTCCGCGCCCGCGTTGGTCAGGTCGGTTCGCAGGCTCGGGTACGAGGTGATGCGGCGGCCGCGGACGACGTCGGCCTCGATGAGCACCCACGGCGCGTGGCAGATCGCGAGTACCGGCTTGCCGGCCTCGACCATCTCGCGGACGAGGGTCAGGGCGTGCTGGTCCTGCCGCAGCGCGTCCGGGTTGGCCACACCGCCGGGCAGGACCAGGACGTCGAACTCCGCGGCGGAGGCGTCGGCGGTCGTGCGGTCCACGGGGTGGGTGCCGGCGGGGCTGAGGTGGTCGACGAGGCCGACCTCCCCGTCGTCGGTGCTCACCAGCACGGCGGTGTGGCCGGCGTCGGTGACGGCCTCCCATGGCTCGGTGAGTTCGACGCGTTCCACGCCTTCACCGGCGACGAGGAAGGCGACGGTACGGGTTTCGGTGGTTGCTTCCTGTGTCTCGGTCATCCCCCGAGGGTGAAGGCGGCGGGATCATATCGCAACCGGACGACGAGGGGTGGACCCCGACGCGTGGGTCCGGCACGATACCGGCATGGGACGTGGAGCGCGGACGGGACGAGGCAACCGGGGCGGCGGGCGCGGCTGCGGCTGCTCGTTGATCCTGCTGGTGTTGCTGCTGGTGGGGCTGGTGGCGGCCGCCGAGTTCGGCACGCGGTGGTACCTGGCGGACCGGGCCGAACGGGAGGTGTCGGTCAGGATCGACGCGCCGGCGGACGTGTCCTTCGGCCGGGGACTGCTGCTGTGGGAGCTGATCAGCTCCCGATCCGCGGGGGAGGTCCACCTGACCTCGCCCGGCTCCGACACCGTGCCGCAGCTCGACGTGACGGCCCACTCGGTGACCCTCGTCGACGGCGCGCTGCACGCCGAGACCCTCGACGGCACCGCGGTGCTCGACGAGCAGCAGATGGTGGCGGCCGCGGCCCGGGGCGGTCCGGAGGGCTCGCCGATCGCGGGGCTGACGGAGGTGCGGTCGGTGCGACCGGACGCGGCGGCGGGTCTCCTGCGCGCGGACCTCGGCGGGATCGCCGAGATCGGGGTGGCGCCGGGCGTCACCGACGGGCGGCTCACGCTGCGGCCCGAGCAGACCGCGCTGCTGGGATTCCCGCTGCCGGACGGCCTGTTCTCCGGCATCACCACGGTGGTCGACTCGGCGGTCGCCGACCTGCCGCAGGGCGTCGTGATCGAGGGCACCCGGGTCGTGACCGAGGGGCTCGAGGTGAGCCTCGGCGGACGCGACGTGGTGCTGGAGACGAACTAGACGGTTCGCGGAACGCAGAGCTCGGTCGGCTCGTCGCGGCCCCGGACCACCTCGAAGCCCGTGGACTCCCAGCGGCGCGCCTCGGCGGGGTCGGAGGCGGAGACGGCGGCGCCGGAGGCCAGGACCAGCCCGTCGCGGTCCTTGGCCAGGTCGCACAGTCGCGAGGCCTCGTTGACCGCGTCGCCGATCACGGTGTACTCGAAGCGGTCGTCCGAGCCGACGTACCCGGCCACCACGTCGCCGTAGGAGGCACCGATTCCGGCCCGGCAGCCCGGGACCCGCTCGGGGAGCCGCTCGGCCAGCGTGCGGGCGCACGCCACCGTGGCCGTGGCCGGGTCCACCATCGATCTGGGCGCGCCGAACACCACGAGCGCGGCGTCGCCGAGGAAGCTGTCGACGACGCCGTCGTACTCCTCCACGGTCTCCACGACCACGGCGAAGAACCGGTTGAGCACGTCGACCACCGCGGCGGCCTCGGACCGGGTGGCCATCTCGGTCGAGCCGATGAGGTCCACGAACACCACCCCGACACGCGAGTCGCGCCCGCCCAGCTCGGGGTCGTGCAGCTCGGCGGCCTCGGCCACCTCGCGCCCGACGTGGCGGCCGAACAGGTCGCGCAGCCGCTCGCGCTCCTGCAGTCCGGCGGCCATCTGGTTGAATCCGCGCTGCAGTTCGCCGAGCTCGGTGCCGTCGTACACCACGACGCGCCGCGACAGGCGCCCCGCGGTGACGTCCTCCATCGCCCAGCGCACGCTGCGCAGCGGGCCGAGCATCGAGCCCGTCGACAGGGAGACCAGCAGGAATCCGGCCAGGAGGGAGGTGGCGGACAGGACGATGATGACGACGACGAGGCGTTCCAACGTGAGTGCCCGACCGGCCAGTGTGTAGATCGCCACGATGATCAGACCTGCGATCGGCACGCCGCTGCCCAGGGCCCACGCCACCCGGACCCGCGTCATGGCCCCGAGGAAGCGGGCCCGCGGCGCCGTTCCCGTGGACAACGCGACCGCGGCGACCGGGCGCAGGCCGAAGTCGGTGAACAGGAACGCCGCACCGCACACGACCATCCCGGAGAAGACGATGGTGAAGCCCACCACCGGGATCGCCGCCGGGTCGATCACGCCGAAGGCCGTGGTGATGAGCGCGGCGCCGAGGATCCACAGGAAACCCTGGATGAGCGTCACCCGTCCGGGCAGGCGCAGTGTCCGAGCCCGCTCGCGGTCGGTGGGGTCGCGGCCGTCGAGGAACCAGCGCACCCGGCGGAAGACCACGGCGCGCACCCACACCAGGCCGAGGATCGTCGCCAGCCCCACGTAGACGGGCACGATCACCGCGTTGGGCCACAGGAACCGCGAGGACAGCAGGTGGGGCCCGGGAAGCACGAACAAGATGAGCACCGCCGCGACCGCGATGCCGACCAGGTTGGAGCCGAGCAGCGTCAGTACCAGCAGGACCCGCACCCGGAGCGCGCGCAGACGGGCGGACTCGCGTTCGCGTCCGAGCAGCACCGAACCCAGCTCCGGGCGGCGCAGCAGGGACAGGTCGAGGCGCATGGTGACTCATCGTGCCACCGCGCGGCGTGCGAGGCGACGGTCTCGTGATGCTCTCCGTCACACATGTGGGAAGCGGGGGCCCGCGACGAGTAGGGTGTGGGCAGTCGGTCCGCACCACGCTTGCCTCGGACCGAGCGGCTGGTCGACCTCCCGTGGTCGCGCACCGGGCGCATCCGCCGATAAGGCGGTGCGACATCCGCGAGCGCGCCGGGCAAGACGCCCCCATCTATGTACGGAGCTTTCTCCTTGTCACGTTCTTTCGCCGATCTCGGCGTTCCTTCCCCCCTGCTCGACGTCCTCGGCGGCGCCGGCATCGTCACCCCCACGCCCATCCAGGACGCCACCCTCCCCGACGCACTCGCCGGGCGGGACGTGCTGGGCCGCGGCCGCACAGGCTCCGGCAAGACCTACGCGTTCTGCATCCCGCTGGTCGCCCGCCTGGCCGCCTCCGGCGGTAAGCGCAAGAAGGGCGCCCCGCGCGGGCTCATCCTCGCCCCCACCCGCGAGCTGGCCCGTCAGATCGACGAGACGCTCGCCCCGCTGGCCGCCGCGATGGGCATGCGCACCACCGTGATCTTCGGCGGCGTCTCGCAGGGCCGTCAGGTCGATGCGCTCAACCGCGGCGTGGACATCGTCGTGGCCTGCCCCGGCCGGCTCGAGGACCTCATGGGGCAGAAGCACTGCAGCCTGGCCTCGACCGAGGTCACCGTCCTCGACGAGGCCGACCACATGGCCGACCTCGGCTTCCTGCCGGGCGTCACCCGCATCCTGTCGGCCACCCCGAAGGGCGCCCAGCGGCTGCTGTTCTCCGCAACCCTCGACGAGGGCGTGAGCAAGCTCGTCGACCGGTTCCTGGTGGACCCGGTCGACCATTCCGTCGACGACGGCTCCGCCACCCCCGGGCCGACCTCCCACTACGTGCTGCGCGTGACCTCCGACGACCGCGTCCGCGCCCTGGCCGATCTGGCCGGCGCGCACGAGCGGACCGTCATGTTCACCCGCACCAAGCACGGCGCCCGGCGGCTGGCCAAGCAGCTCACCGGCCGCGGCGTCGCGAGCGTGGACCTGCACGGCAACCTCTCGCAGAACGCCCGCGTGCGAAACCTCGACGCCTTCTCCTCCGGTGAGGCGACCGTGCTCGTGGCCACCGACATCGCCGCGCGCGGCATCCACGTCGACGACGTGGGGCTGGTCGTGCACTCCGACCCGCCGGCCGAGCACAAGGCGTACGTCCACCGCTCGGGCCGCACCGCCCGCGCCGGCGCCGTGGGCACCGTCGTGACCGTGGCGACCCAGGACCAGGTCGGCGAGGTGCGCGGCCTGCTGCGCGCTGCCGGCGTGACCGCCGGGGAGATCGTCCTGCCCGAGGGCGACGACGCCGGCGCCGCGCTCGCCGACGCTCCCGAGCCGCCCCCGCACGTCCCGGGTGGCGCCGGTGGCGGCGACAGCGCGGCCGAGCCGCCGTCCCGCCGGAACCAGGCACGTCGCGGCCGCGGCCAGAGCCGGCAGCAGCAGAACCGCCAGCGTCAGCAGGGCGGGGAGCGCGGCCAGGGCCGCGAGCAGAATTCAGACGGGTCGGGCGGTACGGGTGGCCCTCGTCGTCGTCCTCGTCGCCCCCAGAACGGCGGCGGCCAGGGCTCGGGCCGTCAGGGTTCGGGCCGGCAGGGCTCCGGCGCGCAGCAGTCCGTCGGCCAGGCCTCGGGCCAGGGCCGGGGCGGCGCCGGCGGCGGTTCAGGCAGCGGACGTCGTCGCTCCACCCGCGCGGCGGGCTGATCAGAGAACGATTCGCCCCTCAGATCTCGATCCACTCCCGGATGCCCGGGTGCCGGTCGAAGTCTGAGGGGCGAATTTCGTTTATGCGGCGGCTATCTGTGCGGTGGCCGACCGTCAGCCGAAGATCGTGATGGACTGGCGGCTGATCGCGGCGAGCTCACCGCCGGGCAGCCAGAGCATGGCGTGCGTGTGCGCGTAGCCGTCGCGGGCCGAGTCGGTCGTGGCGCGGTAGGCGAAGTCAGTGGTGCCGGGGACGGACTGCGGGCCGATCTCCGCGATCAGCTCGAGGGTCCAGGTGAGGCTGCTGCCGGGCGCGAAGCCGTCGAGCATCTGCAGGGGCGCGGGCGGCCAGGCGTCGGCCAGTAGCACCAGATGCTCCTCGGCGAGGTGCTGCGGCTTCTCGCGCAGTCCGGTCCAGCCGGAGATCTCGTGGCTGTCCGAGCCGCTGAACGGCATCTGGCCGCCGACCTGGCGTAGCTCGACGAACTGGTAGAACTCGGGCGTGAGCTTCTCGATGTAGGGGAACGCCTCGATCGACGAGGGCTCGGGCAGCGCCGGTGCCCCGTGCGTCGGCGCGACCGACAGCGCCGACTCGCGGTGCTTGCCGAACGCCGCCAGCGCGGTGGCCACCACCTCACCGGACTGACGCAGCGTGGCCTGGCACTGGGTCACGTTCGAGCCGACGCGCAGGACCCCCGCCTCCAACTCGACCGGTCCGGGCGTGGCGGGGCCGACGAAGGACACGGTGATGGACCGCAGCGGCGGCACGGTGTCGGGCTTGCCGGTGGTGGCGGACAGCTCGGCGATCCGGCCCTTCATCGCCGCCAGCAGCAGCGCTCCGGTGAGACCTCCGAAGATGGCCCGGCCCTGGGTCCAACCGGACTCGACCTCGATCGTCCCGCCTTCAGCGGCGGCCTCCACCATGCTCGTCAGCGACATGCGGCCCAGTCTGCCAGTGCCGACTCAGCGCGCCGCTCGGGCCCGTCGTTTGCGCAGACCGGCGAGCGCCGTGGCCAGGCCCGGCATGGGCGGGGCCAGCGCGAACATCTTCTCGCTGCGGGTCTCCGGGGCGTCGTCGGAGGTGCGGCGCAGGTAGCGGTCCGGCAGGGACAGTCGCGCGATGGTCCGCCACGCCTGCAGATACTGTTTCCCCAGCGGGCCGGTCACGTATGGCAGGTCGTACCGCTCGCACAGGTCGCGGACCTTCAGTGAGATCTCCGAGTACCGGTTGGACGGCAGGTCGGGGAACATGTGGTGCTCGATCTGGAACGACAGGTTGCCCGACATGAGGTTCATGACCGGGCCGCCGTCGAGGTTGGCGCTGCCGAGCATCTGACGCAGGTACCACTCCGCCCGGGTCTCGGTCTCTACATCCGTCAAGGTGAATTTCTCGGCACCGTCCGGGAAGTGCCCGCAGAAGATCACCGCGTTGGTCCAGATGTTGCGGATGATGTTGGCGGTGACCGCCGCGGTGAGGGCCTGGCGGCCGCCCGGCCCGGCGAGGACGGGGAAGAGGATGTAGTCCTTGAGGATCTGCTTGCCGGCCTTGGCGAGGAACCGGCGGGCGCGGCGCCGCTCCTCCGGGGCTTCGGTCGAGCCGGGCAACGCGGCAGCCAGGCTCACCGCCTGCAGCCCGATGCCCCATTCGAATCCCGCCATGAGAAGGGTGTTGACCAGCACGTTTGCTGAGTACCGCGGCTTCCACGGCACGTCGCGGGTGACGCGCAGGACGCCGTATCCCACGTCGTCGTCCATCCCGATGATGTTGGTGAACTTGTGGTGCAGGTGGTTGTGGGTGTGCTTCCAGTCGGCCGCGTTGCCGACGAGGTCCCATTCCCACGTGGTGGAGTGGATCTCGGGGTCGTTCATCCAGTCCCACTGGCCGTGCATGATGTTGTGGCCGAGTTCCATGTTCTCGAGGATCTTGGCCACCGCCAGCACGCCGGTGCCGAGCGCCCACACGGTGCGGTTACGGGCCCCGAAGTACAGCAGCGCGCGCGAGGAGATCTCCAGACCGCGCTGCAACCGGATGATGCTGTGGACGTACCGGTAGTCGCGATCCCCACGAGATTCCAGGACCTCGGCGCGGATCGCGTCGAGCTCCCGTCCCAATTCCTCGATCTGTGCTTGATCGAGGTGGGCGTACTCACCTACTTCGGAGATCGCCATGACCCGAGCCTAAGCCTCCTCGGTGCCCGCGGCTACTGCTACGGCCTCCGGGTGGGGCCGTTCGTGACGACCCTCACGCGGGCGAGCCACTTCAGTCACTCCAGGCCCGCCGCAGCACCTCGAGCGAGCCGTGGGCACGCTCTGGCGACGAGCCGATCGGGGCGATCATCAGCTCGTCGGCGCCCGCACGGTGCGCGAACTCGGTGAGGTAGTCGCGCACCGTCGCGCCGTCGCCGCATGCGGTGTAGCTGATCATGTGGAGGATCTGCTGGCCGCCGGCCGACTCCATGACCATGTCGAGTTCCTCGTCGGTGAAGTTCCGACCCCGCCCGGCCATGAGCCTGACTCGCTGGCGGCGGTACCAGTGCAGCTCCTGCTCGGCACGCGCGGCGTCGTCGTCGGCCACGACATTGACCGCGGCGATCATGTACGGCTCGGACAGCTGCTCGCTGGGCTGGAACCGCTCGCGGTAGACGGCGGAGGCCTGCTCCAGGGCGTCCGGCGCGAAGTGCGAGGCGAAGGCGTACGGCAGCCCGTACGCCGCGGCGAGCTGCGCGCCGAACAGCGAAGATCCGAGGATATAGAGGGGCACCTTGGTGCCGCGGCCGGGCACCGCCACGATCCCCCGCGTGCGGGCCATGTCGCTGGGCGAGTCGCCGAGGAAGGCCTGCAGTTCGCGCACATCGTCGGGGAAGGTCTCGGCGGCGGACGGCTCCCGACGCAACGCGCGCAGGGTCTGTGGATCGGTGCCGGGCGCGCGGCCCAGGCCCAGGTCGATCCGGCCCGGGTGCAGTTCGGCGAGGGTGCCGAACTGCTCGGCGATCACGATCGGCGAGTGGTTGGGCAGCATCACGCCGCCGGAGCCCAGCCGGATGGTCGAGGTCCGCGCGGCGATGTGCGCCATGAGCACCGCCGGAGCGGAGGAGGCGATGGACGGCATGTTGTGGTGCTCGGAGTACCAGACCCGCTCGTAGCCGAGCTCCTCCGCCTTCTGCGCCAGCGCGACCGAGTCCTGCAGCCCCTCCCCGACGGTCTGGCCGGGGCGGACGGACGCGAAGTCGATGACGGACAGGGGCAGGGCGCGGAAGTCAGAGGCGGGCATACCCCGTGCAACCCGCCCCCTCGGCCGGCTATTCCGGGGAGCGGTGGTGCCGCACGGCACACTGGGGGCATGCCTGATGCAACCGAGCAGAGCCCCGCCGATCCCGCCGCCACGGTCGCCCGTCTGGTGACGCTGCTGCGGGAGTCGAGTCCGCTGGTGCACTGCCTGACCAACTCGGTGGTCCGCGAGATCACGGCCGACGTGCTGCTCGCGGCGGGTGCGGCTCCGGCCATGGTCGACCACCCGGCCGAGGCCGGCGACTTCGCGTCGATCGCCTCGGGCGTGCTCGTCAACGTCGGCAACCCGACGAGCGAGCAGATCAAGGGCATGCACGCGGCCATCGCGTCGGCGCGCGAGCACTCCACGCCGTGGGTGCTGGACCCGGTCGCGGTGGGCGGCCTGACGCTGCGCACGGGCCTGGCCACCGGCTGGCTCGACCACTCCCCCGCGGCCATCCGGGCCAACGCCTCGGAGATCGTGGCGCTGGCCGGGGCGGGCGCGGGCGGCCGCGGCGTGGATTCCACCGCCACCGTCTCCAGCGCGCTGCTGCCGGCGCTCGAGTTGTCCGCCCGCACGGGTGGCACGGTCGCGATCTCGGGCGACAGGGACCTCGTCATCACCCAGACCGACGGGCCCACCCGGGCGACCTGGATCGACTCCGGCCATCCGCTGCTGCAGAAGGTGATCGGCACGGGCTGCGCGCTGGGCGCGTTGACGGCCGGCTATCTCGCCGTTGCGCGCTCGGCGGGCGTCTCCGATCACGACGCCGTGGTGGCCGCCCACGCCCACATCGGCGCGGCGGGCACGGCGGCGGGCACCGTGGCGATGGGGCCGGGCTCGTTCGCGATGGCGTGGCTGGACGCGTTGTACTCGCTGGAGCCGGGGCAGATCGCCGAGCTCGCGGTGCTGACGATCGCCGATACCGAGTGAGCTCGCCGGCCGCGCGGCGCCGCACCGCCGAGGCGACCGACTGGCGCCTGTACCTGGTCACCGATCCGCATCTGGGCGGGGTGCGGGACGCGGTGCCGGGAATCGTGGCCGAGGCGGTGCGCGGCGGGGTGGGCGTGGTCCAGGTGCGAGATAAGGAGTGCGACGACGACGAGTTCGCCGCCCACGCTTCCGCCATCGCCGCGGCGGCGGATCGCGCCGCGTCCGAGGTGGGTCGCCGCGTGCCGGTGTTCGTCAACGATCGGCTCGAGGTCGCGCGCGAGCTGGGCCTGCACCTGCACATCGGTCAGCGGGACGAGCTGTTGGCGCGGGCCCGGGCGGCGCTGCCGGGCGAGCTGATGCTGGGACTGTCGATCGAATCGGACGTGCAGTTGGTCGAGGCGCTCGCCGATCCGGCCGTGGCCCCGGACGTGATCGGGGTGAGCCCGGTTTGGTCCACCGCCACCAAGACCGACACCGCCCCTGCGCTGGGGGTGCAGGGCGCGGACCGGATCGCGCGGGTGGCCGCCGACGCCGCGGTGCGGTCGGTGGGCATCGGCGGGGTGGGGCCGGCCAACGTCGCCGATCTCGCGACCACCGCGCTGGACGGGGTGTGCGTGGTCTCGGCCGTCATGGCCGCTCCGGACCCGCGCGCGGCCGCCGCGGATCTGCTCGCCCGCTGGGAGGCCGGCCGCGGAACCCGCTGACCTGCGGTGCCCTGAACGGGATGAGCAGGGCACCGCAGGTCAGGGCCCTGTCCGTCAGGCAGCCGGTCCTGGCGGTGAGCGGGACGCGCGAATCGCTGCCGCCCCACCGATGGCACCCGTAGGTTCGGCCCTATGCAGACACCGTCGCCGACAGACCTTCCCGACGAGCCGTTGCCGATCCTGTTCGGCGCGAACATCAACCCGCTGTGGACCGAGGGCGCCGATCCGGTGGGCCGGGCGCTGGACGCCGAGGACGCCGGGTTCGACTTCGTCACCATTCAGGATCACCCGTACCAGCAGCGGTTCCACGACACGTGGACGCTGCTGACGTTCATCGCGGCCCGGACCGAGCGCCTCACCGTGGTGCCGACCGTGACGTGCCTGCCGTTGCGGCCGCCGGCGATGCTGGCCAAAGCCGCGTCGAGTCTCGACAAGCTCACGGGCGGGCGCGTGCAGCTGGGGCTCGGTGCGGGCGCGTTCTGGACGGCGATCGCCGCGATGGGCGGGCCCGAGCGTTCGCCCCGGGAGGCGGCGGATGCGTTGACGGAGGCCGTCGACGTGATCCACGCGATGTGGTCCGGCCAGCGCTCGGTGAAGGTACCGGGTGAGTACTACCGCCTCGACGGCAGCAAGCCCGGCCCGCCCCCGGGTGGGAATCTCGGGATCTGGACGGGCGCCTACGGGCCGCGGATGCTGCGGCTGACCGGGGCGAAGGCCCGCGGCTGGATGCCCTCGCTGGGCTTCCTGCCGATGGACGAGCTTCCGGCGGCGGTGGCCCGCCTGGACGAGGCGGCACTGGAGGCCGGCCGGGATCCTTCGCGCATCCGGAAGGTGTACAACCTCAACGGCATGATCGGCGCCGAGTCCGGGACGCCGTTCGCAGGGTCTGCCGCGCAGTGGGCGGATCAGATCGCCGGGCTGGTGTCCGAGCAGGGCATGAACGGCTTCGCCTACTGGCCCGACGACGACCACGACCGTCAACTCGCGATCTTCGCCGACGAGGTGGTGCCGCGGATGCGGGAGTTGCTGCCGTCAGGCCGGCCCTGACCCGGATCCTCACTCCGTAAGTGGCCGTGGCCTTCCTTGTTCCCTTTTCGGATTCGAGCGAGTCCCGACCCGGCTCAGCGTACTTTCGAGGCCATGAGCCGTAAGCCACTCGAGATCACCCTGGTCGAGTTCCCCAGCACCTCCATGTCCGCCACCTCCGACTTCCTGGAGAAGGTGTGCGGGTGGACCCCCACCGTGTACGGGCCGTCGTACAGCAACCTGGTCGGCGGCGGGATCGACGTGGGGGTGCAGGGCGACGCCCACGAACAGTCCCCGGCGCCGCTCATGGTGATCCGGGTGAGCGACCTCGACGAGGCCCGCGAGCAGGTCGAGGCCGCCGGGGGCGTGGTGACGTTCGGCCCGTTCGATTTTCCCGGCGGCCGACGTTTTCACTTCCGCGAGCCCGGCGGGAATGAGATGGCGATGTGGGTGGCGGTGACGCGACCCGACCCGCCGACCGAGTAGGGCCCGCTCACCGCTGTTCACGTTCGACCGGCAACCACAGTTCGCACGTGGCGGTGCTGAAGTTGTCGGCATGCTCGAGCACGGTGAGGATCGACGGCCCGGGCCGCAGGCGCCACGGATTGGATGGGAACCACTCCGTGGCGGTGGCCGCCCACATCCGCTGCAGCGCGGCGGGGTGCTCGCCTGAGGAGCGAAATATCGCCCAGGTGCCCTCGGGCACGTCGATGGAGTCGAGGTCGGTGGGGATCGGGGTGTCGACGACGACGGCGACGCCGTGCAGATACGTGAGTTCGGCTCCTTCCGTGTAGTCGGGATCGACGTCGGTACTGACCTGCAGGATGCCGCCGGGTTCGGTGTCGGCGAGTTCTTTGAGTCGGGCGTGTTCTGCGGGCGGGATCGACTCGACGTGTGCGCGGATGTGCGGGTTCACGCCCTCGTGGATGAGTGGCACGCGGGTGGCGTGGCCGATCAGGCGGAGGGCGTGGTGGTCGATGACGCGGGCGTCCATGGGGATGCTCCCTTCAACGGTCAGGCGGAACCTGAGTACGGGTTGACTGCGAAGGGGGCCGCCGCCCCGGCGGACCGCACTGTGGCTGACGTCGTGGACGGCGCGGAATGCCCGGCCGAACGCCTCGGTCGAGCCGTAGCCGTAGCGGACCGCGATAGTGAGCAGATCCTCCTCGCCCATCACGTCCGCCGTTGCGACGGTCATCCGGCGTCGGCGCAGATACTCGGAGACGGGCATCCCCGCGAGGGACGAGAACATGCGGCGCAGGTGATAGTCAGTGGTCCCGGACGCGGTGGCGATCGCCTCCACGTCGAGTTCGCCGGCCAGGTTGTCCTCGATCTCGTCGACGAGGCGGTTGAGGATCTCGATCACGTGTGACTCCCTTCGCCGTCGACTCTGCTCGGAATCGGCTCGGGGCGCCCGACTTCTCCGGACCGGTTCAGTCGGCCGGACGGAACCCCTCCGGCAAGTCCACGCGGGTGAGCTTGTCCGGGTTGGCGTGGAACCAGACCCGCGTGACCCGGCCGTCCGTCGCACCGACCTGACCGATCCGCAGGACGCCCCGCGAGACCACGACCAGCGCCGTCTCCCCGTTGACGTCGACGGGCGCGATCATGCCGTCGGCGAGCTCGGCGGCCTTGACCAGGAAGTACGCGGTCTTGCGCGCGCCCACGATGTCGCGGCGGGCCGCATTGACCTTGCCGTCGCTGTCCGAGACCACACGGGCGTCAGCAGTGAGAGCGGCGATGGTCGCGTCGAGATCCCCCGACATGACGGCCTCGACCAGCTGGCCGATGAGTTCGTCCGAGGCCCGCTCGGGCGGGCGCAGGTCGGTGTCGAGACGGTGCCGGGCCCGGCTCACCCACTGGCGGACCGTCGGCACGGCGGCTTCGAGGATCTCCGCGATCTCGGAGTAGGGCAGCTCGTAGGCCTCCCGCAGGACGAACGCCGCCCGATCGGTGGGCCCTAACTGCTCGTAGGCCAACAGGACCGCGATCCGCAGATCGTCCCGGCGCTCGGCGGCGTCCTCGGGCAGCAGCGCGGTGTCGACTGGCTCGGGCAGCCACGCGCCCGTGTATGCCTCACGCTGACGACGGCGCAGCCGGTCCAGGCACAGTCGCGTGGTGACGGTGGTCAGCCAGGCCTCGGGATTGTCCGGGACCTCGCCGCTTGCCGATTCCACCGATCCCAGCGCGACCAGCCGGGCCAGGGCCTCGTCGGCGGCCTCCTCCGCGTCCGCCCACGTGCCGGTGAGGCGATAGCCGATCCCGAGCAGCCGGCCACGCACGCGCTCCAGCTCCGCCCGTTCGCGCAGCGCGGTCAGCTCGGGCGCACGGGATCGATGTCGCGCTCCTCGACGCCCTTCAGCGAGCGCGGGTCCAGCCTCGTGGCCACGGCGATCCGATTCCATGCGTTGATGGTGACGATCTCCATGAGCAGCTGTCCAGCCCCGGATTCCCCGCGATGTCGGACGACCTCGGCCCAGAGCTCGTCCGGAACGGATTCCTCGCCGTCGATGTGGGTGACGGCGTCAGCGAACCGTGCCACGACCCGCTGGTCCTCGGGCAGTTCGTCGGCGCGGGAGCTCGCGAGCTCGGCCGCGAGGATCCGCGAGTCATCCCAGCCGTCCTTGCGGGCGTCGCGGCGGTGCATGGCCGTGCAGTAGCGGCAACCGTTGACCGCCGAGACGCGGAGCCTGATGAGGTGACTGTCGGCTCGTGAGACACGAGCCCTCGTGTAGGCCTCCATCGCCACCATGGGCGCCATCGCACCCGCGCTGATCTTCTTGCGTCTTTGTGTACTCATATCCCTTCGACGCACGAGTGCCCCGAAACGTGACAGTCGCGCACCGGGGCGGGGGCTGTGGGCGCGACTACGCTGGGAATCCACCGCCCCGACCGAGGAGCTCCAGTCATGACCGAGCCCAGCAGCCCCGACCCCACCGGCCCGGAGCCGGTCCCCGCACCCGACCTACTGCTCTCCGACGCCGAGCGCCTGCACGCGCTGACGGCGCTCGGCGACCACTACGCGGCGGGCCGCCTGGACGACTCGGAGTTCCACGCCCGGTCGGGTGACGTGGCCGCGGCCCGCACCCTGCGCCAGCTCCGCGGGTCCTTCAGCGATCTGCCCGGCGGGATGCCGCTGACCTCGGTCGACGGCATGATCGTCCAGTCGGCCATCACCGCCGACGGGGTGGGCGCGGGCGGGGTGGTGGCGTCGTCGTCGGGCGCTTCTTCCAGTCAGGTTCCGGCGCACCGGGACGTCGACGCGGAGCTGGCGGAACTGCGCAAGCGCGGCAAGACCATCGAGGCGCTGGACGGCGTCGTGGTGGGCGTGACGCTGGTGTCGTTCCTCATCCTGCAGTTCGTGGTGGGCTGGAACTTCGCGTGGATCGTGTGGCCGTCGCTGGCGCTGACGCTCGGCATCCCGCGGCTGATCCTGCGCTACAACGACGACGACGAAGCCACCTACGAGAAGCTCAAGAAGGCCGACCAGAAGGCGCGCGAGGACCGGCTACGCGCGGCGAACGACCGGATCCGCGAGCTGGGCGACGGGCGCGAGGGCCGGGGCTGACATCCTCGTTCATGCCTCTGACCTGGGGTGCCCTGGAAGGGTCGAGCAGGGCACCGCAGGTCAGGTGTCCTCGAGCGCGACGCCCTTGCGCTCCGGCAGGGTGAAGGCCGCCAGGGCGGCGACGACGAAGGCCGCCGCGAACACGGCGAAAACCGTCACCGTGTCCCCCGCATCGAGCAGGAACGGCACGAGCAGAGGCGCGATGATGGAGGCGATCCGCCCGAATGCCGCGGCTGCGCCGGTGCCCGCGCCGCGGGTCGAGGTGGGGTAGAGCTCCGGGCCGATCGCGTACAGCGCTCCCCACGCGCCGAGGTTGAAGAACGAGAGCGCCATACCCGCGGCGATGATCGTGGCCGGGGAGTCGGCGAGTCCGAACAGACCGGCGGCCACGGCGGAGCCGGCGAGGAAGACCGCGAGCGTGATGCGTCGGCCCCACACCTCGATGAGCCAGGCCGCGACCGCGTAGCCGGGCAGCTGGGCCAGCGTGATGATGAGGGTGTACCCGAAGGATTTGACCAGGTCGAAGCCCTGGGCGACGAGCAGGCTGGGTAGCCAGATGAACGCACCGTAGTAGGAGAAGTTGATCCCGAACCACACGATCCACAGCGCTCCGGTCCGGCGGCGCAGGCGCGGGGACCAGATCGACTCGAGCGGCTCCTCGGCGACCGATCCCGATGCGCGTTCCCGGTCGGCCCCGGCGGCGGGCTCGAGACCGGCTGCCTCCTCGAACTCGCGGACCACGTCCTCGGCCTCGGCGTGACGGCCCTTCGACTCGAGGTAACGCACCGACTCGGGCAGCCCGAACCGCACGACCAGCGCGTAGGCGGCGGGGACGAGGCCGATGGCCAGGGCCCAGCGCCAACCGGCGTCGCTGGCCGGCACCACGAAGTAGCCGATCACGGCGGCCAGGATCCAGCCGACGGCCCAGAAGCCCTCGAGGATCACCACCACGCGGCCGCGGATCTTGCGGGGCGCGAACTCGCTGACCAGCGTGGACGCGACCGGCAGTTCGGCGCCCAGCCCGAGTCCCACGATGAAGCGCAGCACGATGAGCATCGCGATGCCGGTCGACAGCGCCGCGGCGCCGGTGGCGATGCCGTAGACCAGCAGTGTGGCGGCGAAGACCTGGCGGCGGCCGATCCTGTCGGCGAGCAGCCCGCCGAACGCCGCGCCCAGGGCCATGCCGACGAACCCGATGGAGCCGATCCACGACAGCTCGGTGGGCGTGAGCGACCAGTGGACGGCCAGCGCCGCCATGACGAAGGAGATGAGTCCGACGTCCATGGCGTCCAGGGCCCAGCCGAGGCCCGAGCCGAGCAGCAGCTTCCGATGCTTGCGGGTGAACGGCAGGCCGTCGAGCCGCTCCGTGCGAGTGGTCATGGTCGTGACGCTACTCCGCCTCTCGGACAGGTCGGTCGACCGTCCTGACCAGCCGAAGTCGCCGACAGATTCGTCCAGGCACCAGGCGCGACGATCGGCTTCACCGATGCGGGCGCGCGCCGCGGGCCGGTTCGATGTCCGACCCGTCTGCGATGCTGCGCCGCGTGGACCGGGTCGATGGGTTGAGAATGTTCCGGCGGTTGATTCCCCGCCGGTGGAAGCGCGTGGTCGGAATCGCCGTGCTCATTGGAATGGTGGCGCGTCCGGACCTCGCGGCGCAGGCGGCGTCGTGGGTCTGGGAAGAGCGCGCCCAGCGGATGGGCTCGATCATGACGGACACCTTCCGCCCGGAAGCCCCACCCGGCTTCTGAGCGGCACACTGGAGACGGCAGGGCCGGCGTCACGCTGGCCACCGGTAACCCGATAGGAGTCGCCATGTCCACCACACCCCTCGCCGACGATGTCCGCGAACTGCTCCTCAAGCCCAACCCGGCCGTGATGGCCACCGTCCGCAGGGACGGCTCGCCGGTCACCGTGCCCACCTGGTACCGGCTGGTGGGAGACCGGATTCTGCTCAACCTGGATAAGAGCCGCGTGCGGCTGCAGCACATCCAGCGGGACCCGCGGGTGGCGCTGTCGGTCATGGAGGCCGGCAACTGGACCACACACGTGAGCATCCAGGGCCGGGTGGTGGAGATCATCGACGACCCGAACCTGGAGGGGATCGACTCGCTCGCGCAGCACTACACCGGTCAGAACTACTTCAACCGGGAGGATCCGCGCGTGGACGTCCGGGTCGAGATCGACCGCGTGCACGTATGGGGCGATCTCGCCCGCTCCTGACCTCCGAGGGCGGTGTCAGGCCCGGTCGGCGACTCCGGAGTGCTCGGCGCAGTGCGCGCAGCAGTAGATGGTGCCGTCGACCTCCACACCGTGGCCCAGGATCCGGCAACTACAATGCGAGCAGGTCGGCGCCATCGCGTGGGCCGCGCACTCGAAACTGTCGAACGTTCCGGATCTGTCGCCCTGGGTGAGGGTGAAGGCCTTGTCGTAGTCGTTTCCGCAGGTATCGCACTTAGCCATGTCCGCCTCCTCGGCTCGTAGGTTCGGCGCTTGGCGCCAACGTAGGTGCGGCCTGTGCCCCTCACAACCGGTCGGGGGGACGTGGGGCGATCCCGATCCGGGACGACGACGAGCAGCCCTACCCTGTGAGGGCGCTCACTCGCCTGGGAGCCACCACGTCGGTGCCGAGTCCGGCGCCCTGAGATCTCCGGAGCCCCGCATGTCCGATCGTTATCCCCTCGCCGAGCTCGACGACCTGCCCGAGGATCTGCGCGAGCGCATCCTCGCCGAGCAGGAGAAGGCCGGGTTCATCCCGGAGGTGTTCCTGATGTTCGGCCGCCGCCCGGCGGAGTCGCGGGCCTTCTTCGCCTATCACGACGCACTGATGGAGCGTGAGGGCTCGAACATGTCCAAGGCGGACAAGGAGATGATCGTCGTGACCATCTCCGGGCAGAACAACTGCCAGTTCTGCGTGGTCGCGCACGGCGCCATCCTGCGGATCGTCAAGAAGGACCCGTACATCTCCGACCAGTTGGCCGTGAGCTACCACAAGGCGGATCTGACCCCGCGTGAGCGCGCGATCTGCGATTTCGCGACCAAGGTCAACCTGCGTTCGGACGAGTTGTGCGACGCCGACTACGACGCGCTCTACGAGCACGGCCTCGACTCGGAGGACGCCTGGGACATCGCCGCCATCACGGGCCTATTCGGTCTCAGCAACCGGCTCGCCAACGCCTCGGAGATGCGTCCGAACCCGGAGTTCTACGTCATGGGCCGTATCCCGCGGCAGAAGTGACCAAATGCTGACGGCCGGCGCGCGGCACAATCACGCGCGCCGTCCGTCTGCGAATGTACTACCGAATGTGTTCGGCGTCAGCCGTTCTCGGTGACGACACCGCACGCGATGCGGCTGCCGCCGTCGCCGGCCATGTGCGTATCTTCGTCCGGCCCGTCGGGCGCGTAGCGCTCAGGGATGTTGGCCAGGTTGTCCGACTTCTCGTGGATCATCACGGCCGATCCGTCGTCGTCGAGAAGCTGGTCGCGGTCCAGTCGGTCGGTGAACGTGACGATCTCACCGGTTCCGTCGTCGGCCACGTAGAGGGGCGGCAGATCGCCGGCGTGATTCGGGTGGACGGCCTCGTCGTCGTCTCCCTTCAGGTGACCCCCTGCGGACAGGAACGCTCCGCGCTCGCCGGGGTCACTGGGGTTCTCGCTGTCGGGTTCACACACACCGGTGGTATGGATGTGCAGGCCGTGGAAACCGGGCGGCAGGTCCATCGCCTTGGCGGTGACCATGGTGCCGCCGTCCACCTCGGCGAACTCGACAGTGCCGCGCGGTTCGCCCTCGGGAGTGACCAGGTCAGCGACGGCAAACCGCTCACCCTCGTCGGAGTCGGCGACCTCGGTGGAGGTGTCGCTCTGCGGCGTGACCTCGCCCTGGGCGGCCGGCGAATCCTCGCCGGTCCCGCAGGACGCCGCCAAAAGCGCGGCCGCGGAGAGTGCGACGAATGTAGAACTACGGCGGAAACGTCGTGCTGAGGTCGTGGTGCGTGGAGTCATCGAAGGGCCTCCTCGTCGGCGGTGCTACAGCGCCCCCGCGGCGCCGGTGGCGGCCACGGTACCGACCCTCAGCAGCGGTGCAACCGTGAACGCAGCGGAGTGGACGGAACCTCACCGGCGAAGCCGATTGTGGAGCTACCACAAAGTAAGGAAGCCTTACCTCAAACTGCCGGAGAGTCGTACGTTCGTCCGGCTGACAGTCGGACTCGCGTCCCACTAGATGGCCCCGGCGCGGTCCGCCCTCAGACGGAAATCTCTTGTGCCACGTGCTGTCTCACCTGCACAAGGTCTGTACACGCGTACACATCGCTCACGGAGTGATGTTCGTTACAGATAGTTTTCCAAAGGCTTGCACTTGCGTGACCGGCGCTGCATACTCTTCTCAGCGCCAACTCAGAAAGAGCGAGGCGCAACCCCTCCCCTCGAGCCGCCTCGGCTCATTCCCTCGCAAGAAAGGGTTCATCATGAACCAGCTCTACTTCGCCATGGCCACCATGCAGGCCTTCTTCGCCGACCGCTTCGAGGACCGCAAGGACCGCGGTGCTACGGCTGTTGAGTACGGCCTGATGGTCGGGTTGATTGCCGTCGTGATCATCGCCGCGGTGGTTCTCCTCGGAGAGAACTTGGACAAGCTGTTCGACAAGGTGAACGCCGAAATGGCGCCCAAGGTCACCGGCTAATATGGCTCCATAGCTTTCCCGGCGCGGAGCCGCACACGAATTCTGCGCCGGGTTAGCGAGCTCCTCCCCACGTCCCAGAATCCCCTCCCTCAAACCCCTCAGGCGCCGCAATGCTCACGCCCTCACGTGAGCGCGGGGCCACGGCCGTCGAGTTCGCGATTCTCCTGCCGGTTCTGTTGTTGCTCGTCCTGGGCATCATGGAATTCGGTAGGGCGTTTCACGTGCAGACGACGCTCTCCAATGCGGCGCGCGACGGCGTGCGTGTGATGGCACTGCAGGACAGTGCCACCGCCGCGCGCTCGACGGCCAAGGCCTCCGCTCATGGTCTCCCCCTCACCGACGCGATGATCAGCGTCACCCCCACCACCTGCATCTCCGATGCCGCCACTCCTGGCATGGCGTCGGTGACCATCAGTTATCCGTTCTCGCCGGTCTCGGGCTTCCTGCCCATCGACGACCTCACCCTCACCGGTAAGGGGACCATGCGATGCTTCGGTTAGACGACGATCGAGGCGCGGCCGCGGTCATCATCGCGATCCTGATGGTGCCGCTCCTGGGTTTCGCCGCAATCTCCATCGACATCGCAGCTATGCACGCCGAGAAGCAGCAACTCCAGGCCGGCGCCGACGCGGCGGCCCTCGCGATTGCCCAGGACTGTGCACGGGACACGTGTGGTTCGCCCCGGACCACGGCGCAGACCTTCGCGACCGCGAACAGCAACTCCGGCAACGCTGTTGCCACTCTGGCGAGGGTCCCGACGGCAGCCACCGGCCGCGTGACCGTCGAGAATTCAGCGGTGCGGCAGCACTGGTTCGCCCCGGTCCTGGGAATCGACGAGTCCGAGATCAACGTGCGCGCCAGCGCGAGCTGGGGCGCTCCGACCGGTGGCACCGCTGTGCTACCGCTGACCATCTCGCTCTGCCACCTCTACCACTCGGATATCGGCGGCGCACCGTCCTGGACGGTCGAGCGGGTGATCAAGCCCGCCGACAACGTCAAGGGCTGTGACATGGGTGCCGAGAGCATCCCGGGCGGATTCGGCTGGCTGGAAACCGATCCAGGCCAGACCTGCTACGTCACCACCCGCATCGGCGAACGGGCCGGCAGCGAGCCCGGTAACACGCCCAAACGCTGCGACCTCACCGCGATCCGCGGTAAATCGGTGCTCCTCCCGCTGTACGTCGACCGGGGTGGCAATGGCCGCAATGCCTGGTACGAGGTGTACGGCTACGCCGCGTTCACCGTGACCGGCTACTACTTCTCCGGCCAGAGTTGGAATCCGCCATGTCGGGGAAGCGACCGCTGCATCAGCGGCTACTTCACCCAGATCCACCACACCGAACCCGACTTCGACTACGGCCCCGGCGCACCCAACCTGGGCGCGGCAGCCGTCTTCCTACTACCCGATTAGCGAGCAATCCCATGAGTCGTCGCCTCATCGCAGGCCTGGCCGCCGGGCTGGTGGCCCTCCTCGGCGCCATCCTTCTCATCACGTACGTCAACGCGGCGGATGAGCGGGCGATGGCCAACCTCGATCCGGTGGAAGTCCTGGTCGCCTCAGCCCCCATCGTTCAGGGCACCCCAGCCGAGGATCTGGCCACGCTGGTCGTGGTGAATGAGATCCCGTCCGCCGCAGTCGGTCCGGCCCCGGTACGGTCACTGGCCGAGCTGGAAGGGCTGGTCGCGGCTACTGACATCCAGCCCGGCGAGCAGCTCCTCGCGGGCCGTTTCGCCAGTCCCCTGGACATGCAGAAATTCGGTGGCATCCCCGTCCCCCCAGGTCTGCATCAGGTCACAGTTCCTTTGGACTCGGCGCGAGTCGTCGGGGGAACAATCACCCCGGGAGATCTCGTCGGTGTTTTCGCATCTTTCAACTTCGAGACCCCTGTGACTCACCTCGTGCTGGACAAGATCCTGGTCACCCGCGTTCAGGGCGGGCTTAACCCGTCGGCTGCTGGCTCCCCGAGCCCAAAGGGAACTGACGACGAGGCCAGCACGTCAGCGAGCGACGACCCCTCCGCCGCTCCCGTCCACGACGGGGGTGCCATGGTGACCCTCGCGGTCCCTGCCCGAGCCGCCGAGACCATCGTCTTCGGAGCTGAGCACGGAACCATTTGGCTCTCCATCGTCGATCCTGAAGCGCCCGCTGACGGAATCCGCATCGTCGACCCAGGGAACGTGTACGAATGAACCGCCTCCTCCTCATCTCCGACTCCCCGGACCTCGGCGGCCACGTCGCCGACGCGATCCAGTCGCAGATCGCGCTGATCAGCGGCCCCGAGGTCCCGGCCGGGCCCTCGCAGCTGTTCCAGCAGCTGGGCCCCGGCGCGCCCATCCCCCTGGTGGTCGTGATCGACACCGCCGGCCGCGAGGACGAGGCGCTCGGACTCTCGGCCCGCCTGTCGACGGAGTGCCCCGGGATGGCCGTGGTCCTGTTCAGCGAGCAGCCCGACGCCTTTGCCCTGTCCGCTCTGCGGGCCGGCGCCTGCGACGTGGTGCACCCCCACACCCCGCTCGAAGAGCTCGGCCGGGTACTCCAGCGCGCCGCGCAGGTCGCCCAGTCCTCCGCTTCTGCCCAGCCGGTCCCCGGCGACCCCGCGATCAGCGGGCACGCCGACGCCCGCGGGCGGGTCATCAGCGTCCTGTCCCCCAAGGGCGGCGTGGGCAAGACGACCGTGGCCACCAACCTCGCCGTGGGTCTGGCCCGCTCGGCGCCCCTGTCGACGGTCCTGGTGGACCTGGACGTGCAGTTCGGCGACGTGGCCAGCGCCCTCAACATGCACCCCGACCACACCCTCCTCGACGTGACCCGCGGCCCGGCCGCGCGGGACTCGATGGTCCTCAAGACCTTCCTCACCCAGCACGAGACCGGCCTCTACGCGGTGTGCGGCCCGACCAACCCCGCCGACGCCGACGCCATCACCCCCGCCGACGTAGCCCGCCTGCTCGAGACCTTGGCCGCCGAGTTCCGCTACGTCGTGGTGGACACCGCCCCCGGCCTGGGCGAGCACGCCCTCGCCGCACTGGACCACACCAACGACCTCGTGATCATGACCAGCCTCGACGTGCCCGGCGTACGCGGACTCCGCAAGGAACTCGATATCCTGCGCGACCTCGGTCTGGGCTTCGATCGCCGCCATGTGGTGATCAACTTCGCCGACACCCACAGCGGTCTGACCAAGTCAGACGTAGAGGCCACCATCAACGCCGGCGTCGACCTGGTCCTGCCCCGCAGCCGCCCCACCGCCGCCTCGGTCAACCAGGGCGTGCCCCTGCTGCAGAGCGACGTCCGCGACCCGATGACCAAGAAACTTCGCACACTCGTCGAGCGCTTCGCCCCCGCGCCCGCCGGCGCACCGGGCACGCCCGCCGCCCACAGCACCGTCGCACCGGGCGGCGCCACCACGAACACCGGCCGCACCCGCCGCTTCGCCCTCCCGGGCCTGAAGTCCGGCCGCGACCAGAACCAGAGCACCGAGGGCGGCCGCCACCGCTTCCTCCGTAAGAGAGTCGAACGATGAGCCTCACCGAGCGCCTGCGCGCCGCCCGCGGCGAACACCCCGGCGACGTCGTCGTCGACACCACTGCGCCGACCACCGCCGTGGCGCCGGACGTCGCGACCACCGTTCCCACCGCGGCGTCCGTGCCGACCACCGCAATGATGACCACGACGACGACGCCGTCGACCGCCGCCCCCACACCGGCACCATCGCAGTCGCCGGAGGGCACAGATCCCGCCGCCACCGACGCGCTGGCCACGCTCAAGGAGAACGCCGCCCACGCCCTGTTCGAGCGGATCGGCGCCCGCTTGAACAACCCCGCGCTCACCGAGGAGCAGCTGCACACCATGGTGCGCAGCGAGCTCAACAAGGTGGTCGAGGAACAGACCGTGCCGCTGACCAGTGACCAGCGGAAGCGCCTCATGATCGACGTCCAGGCCGACGTGCTGGGCCACGGACCGCTCGAGAAGCTGCTCGAGGACCCGGACGTCACCGAGATCATGGTCAACGGGCCCGACATGATCTACGTCGAGCGCGCCGGCCAGATCACCCGTAGCCGCGAACGCTTCACCTCCGAGGAGCACCTGCGGCAGGTCATCGAGCGGATCGTCTCCCGCATCGGCCGCCGCATCGACGAGTCCTCGCCGCTCGTGGACGCGCGCCTGGCCGACGGCTCCCGCGTCAACGCCGTGATCCCGCCGCTCGCCGTCAACGGCTCCTCGCTGACCATCCGAAAGTTCTCGCGTGACCCGTTCCAGGTCCACGACCTCATCGGGTTCGGCACGCTGACGCCCGAGATGGCCGAACTGCTGCAGGCCTGTGTGCAGGCGCGGCTGAACATCATCGTCTCCGGCGGCACGGGTACCGGTAAGACCACGCTGCTCAACGTGCTGTCCTCGTTCATCCCCGAGGGCGAGCGGATCGTCACCATCGAGGACGCGGTCGAGCTGCAGCTGCAGCAGGACCACGTGGTGCGGCTCGAATCCCGCCCGGCGAACATCGAGGGCAAGGGCGAGATCAGCATCCGCGACCTCGTCCGCAACTCCCTGCGTATGCGGCCCGACCGCATCGTGGTGGGCGAGGTCCGCGGCGGCGAGACCCTCGACATGCTCCAAGCCATGAACACCGGCCACGACGGCTCGCTGTCCACCGTGCACGCCAACTCCCCGCGCGACGCCATCGCCCGACTCGAGACTCTCGTGCTCATGGCCGGGATGGACCTGCCGCTGCGGGCGATCCGCGAGCAGATCGCCTCCGCCGTGGACGTGATCATCCAGCTCACCCGTCTGCGCGACGGCACCCGCCGCGTCACCGCCGTCACCGAGGTCCAGGGCATGGAGGGTCAGACCGTCACGCTGCAGGACGCCTTCCTGTTCGACTACTCCGCCGGTATCGGACCCGACGGCAGGTTCCTCGGAAAGCCCCTGGCCACCGGTGTGCGGCCCCGCTTCACCGACCGGTTCAACGAGCTCGGCATCACCCTCTCGCCGCGCGTGTTCGGGGCCACCACCGACAACCCGGGAGGCATCCGGTGAACACCGCGCTGACCGCCGGCGGGATCGGCGTGCTCGCCCTGACCCTGGCGCTGCTGGTGGGCACCTATCTCGTGCTCTCCCCCGCGCCCGGCAACATCCCCCGCGACCGGCGCAGGCCCGGTGTCTCCGCCGGCCCGGGAGCCCTCTCCCGGGTCGCGACAGCAGCCACCGAGGCGATCGACAAGATCCTGAGCAAGCGTGGGGCCCCCGGAGCCGGCGCGCTCGAACAAGCGGGTGTCCGCATGCGGCTCCAGGACTTTGTCTTTCTCGTCGTCGTCGCCGCCCTCGTCGCCTTCGCGGCAGGCCTCGTCGCCTCGGGCCCGCTCTTCGGCATCTTCCTCGTGATCCTCACGCCGATCGGCGCGGTCGGGCTGCTCAAGATCCTCGCCGCGCGGCGGCGTGCCGCCTTCGCAGACCAGCTCGACGACTCGCTGCAACTCATGGCCTCCAGCCTGCGCGCCGGGCACAGCCTCCTTCAGGCGCTCGCCTCCGTCGCCCGAGAGGCCGAGGAACCCACCTCCGAGGAGTTCGCGCGCATCATCAACGAGACCCGCGTCGGCCGCGACCTCGGCCCCGCGCTGGAAGAGACCGCGAACCGGATGGGCAGCCAGGACTTCGTGTGGGTCACCCAGGCCATCGCCATCAACCGCGAGGTCGGCGGCAACCTGGCCGAGGTGCTCGACGGCGTCGGCCAGACCATCCGCGAGCGCAACCAGATCCGGCGCCAGGTCAAGGCACTGGCCGCCGAGGGCAAGCTCTCCGCCTACGTGCTCATGGCGCTGCCGTTCGGCATCGGCGGGTTCCTGTTCATCTCCAACCCGTCGTACATCGGCACCCTCACCGAGAGCCCGCTCGGGTGGGGGATGATCGGCGCCGGTGTGGTGATGCTGATCGTCGGCGGCTTCTGGCTGTCCAAGGTGGTCAGCATCAAGTTCTAGCGGTGCCGGGCGTCCCCTTCGCCCCGCATTTCGACCGTCATTCCCCCGTCCCTCGCACAGTCCCCTCCCGCCCCGCGCCCCTCGAGCGCGGCCCACAGATAAGGAGCACCCCGGATGTCGCTGACCGCCGCATTCGCCGTGTTCGTCCTCACGGTCTCGGTGTTCCTGCTGGCCTACGTCGTGTTCACCGGCCGCGACTCCGCACGCGCCCGCACCCTCGACAACCTGCGCAGCGGGTTCGACGACGGCTACGCGGCCGCGCCCGCCCTCGACGCTGCCGATGACGACGTCTCCGGCAGCTCCGTGGTGGCGCTCGCCCGTCGGCTGACACCCGCCAGCACCGTCCGGCGGCTCGAGCGGCTCATCCTCCGCGCAGGCCGACCCGATGGCTGGACCATCGACCGGCTGATCGTGCTCAAGATCGCGGCGCCGCTGCTCGTGGTGGTGCTGGGTCTGCTGTTGGTCAGCACCAACCCGGCGCCGCTGCTGATCCTGCTCATGCTGGGCACCGCGGTGGTCTGCTACTTCCTGCCCGAACTGCTGCTCAAGAGCCGCAGTCAGGAGCGCAACGAGGAGATCGCACTCGAGCTGGCCGACACGCTCGACCAGATGACCATCGCGGTGGAGGCCGGGCTCGGCTTCGACTCGGCCATGGCGCGCGCCGGGCGCAACGGCACCGGGCCGCTCGCCCAGGAGCTCATCCGGACCCTGCAGGAGATCCAGGTGGGTCAGCTGCGCCGGACCGCGTACGAGCAGCTCGCCCAGCGCACCGACGTGCCCGACCTGCGTCGCTTCGTCCGCGCCCTCATCCAGGCCGACGCCTACGGCATCTCCGTGGCGGACGTGCTGCGCACGCAGGCCGCCGAGCTGCGGCTCAAGCGGCGGCAGCGGGCCGAGGAGAAGGCGCAGCAGGTGCCGGTGAAGGTGATCTTCCCCCTCCTGGTGTGCATCCTGCCCGTACTGTTCATCGTGCTGCTCGGACCGACCGTGATCAACATGATGGAGGCGTTCTCCTGACCGTGCGTTCTCATCACCTCCCCGTAGTCCTTCACTTCCTGCGCCGGGTGCCGTCGTGTTGTTCATGATCGCCGTCGCTTTCGGTCTCGTGTGCGCGGTGGCCGCGGCCGTGCTCGGCCGGTGGATGCGTGGCCTCGCCGACTCCGACTCGCGCTGGCTACGTATCGGGCTGCACGTCGTGCTCGCGGCCGGCGGCGGCTTCGCGGCCGCCTATCTCGCGCGGGGCTGGGCTGATCTCGTGACATTCGCCGCGCTGTCCGTGGCCTGCGCGCTGCTGGTGACGATCGACCTGGCCGTCTTCCGCCTGCCGGACAAGATCGTGTTGCCGATGTATCCGGTGGTGTTCGGCGGGCTGCTCCTGGCGGCCGCGGTCTCGAACGAGTGGGGCTCGCTCGGCCGAGCCGCCGCCGCTGCCGCCGCGCTGCTGGCCTTCTACTTCATCCTGGCGCTGATCAACCCCTCCGGAATGGGGCTGGGCGACGTAAAATTGTCCGGGCTGCTGGGCGCGTTCCTCGGCTGGCTGGGCTGGCCTGCCGTCATGGCGGGCACGCTGGCCGCATTCGTCATCAACGCGGCCGTTGCGCTGGTGCTGCTGGCCGCGCGGCGGGTGGGCGCCAAGAGCGGGATCGCCTTCGGCCCGGCCATGGTGATCGGCGCGGCGCTGGGGGCCGCCTACTTCGCGGTGCGCTCCGGCGGGGTGGCCTCACTGGGGGCGGCCTGAGCGGGGTTACCCGGCCGGGTCGCGGTTACGGGCGCTGCTGCGGCTATGCGCTCGAGCGCGAGCGCGCTGTCACGTTCGCGGCGACGGCGATGAACAGCACCACGATCACCGCGAGTACGGCGGTCCACACCAGCTCGGGCGACTCGTACGCCCCCTCGGTGCGTCCGACCGATACCCAGGCCAGGCCCCAGCTCGTGGCCAGGGCCGGAGCGATCCGCCCGCCGCTGAGCAAGGCGGTTGCGATGCCTATCCCGGCGGCCACAACGATGCCCACCACCCCGAGTTGGATTCGCGTGAAGATGCCGATCCCGGCGTCGGCGAGCCAGGCGTAGGTGTTGGCCAGGAACGCCACAGACACCCAGCCCAGGTAGAGCCCGAACGTCCAGTCGGTCACTACCTTCTCGATGACCCCGCCGGTCCGCGGCGCGCCGAGGAGGAACATCAGGCGGATGATCACGGCCAGCAGCACTACGATCACCAGGACGGACACCGCCAGCCAGCCGAGCTGAACGGTCCAGATCCAGAGCGCGTTGAGCACCGCGGAAGCCAACGCCCACGGTCTGACCGCCTCCTGCCGCGGAGAGCGCCGGGCGGTGGGGGTGAGCTGCCAGATCGCGTAGGCGGCCAGACCCAGGTAGATGACGCTCCAGATGCTGAACGCCGTGCCCGCCGGGGCGATCGGTGTGGCGTCGGCGGACAGCGCGCCGCCTGCGGCCTCGTTGATCGGGGTGCCGCCCAGTGCGCCACTGCCGATGAACGCGGCCACGATCGCGGCGGCGACACCCAGCACGGTGACGATCGGCAGGAACCAGCTTGTTGCCGCAGTAGGGACCCCGCCGGGGTGGGTCGAGGTTCTGTCGGATGCGGGAGTGCTTCTCTGTGACCTCATGGCCCCACCACACCACGAACAGGCACTGGACGGAACCGTGACGAGGTGTCGAGGTCGTTCACGGTGGGGCGGCGGGACGGGCGGTCCACCGTCAGGCGCCGGCCGCGGCTGCACGCCCTCAGCCCGCGGTTGCAAGACATCGCCCCGGGGCTGCAAGACGTCTCGTGCGAGATCCGGCAAAGAATTCGCACAGTATGTCGTGCGACCGGAGGGGAGAGTCTTGCAACCGGGGCCATCTTGTCCGCGGGCAGTACTTCAGCGATGACAGTCCCGAGCCCCGGACCAATCCTGACCGCGCGGCCACAGGTGTCGTCCGTCGTCCAGGGCCCCGACGACAATGCCGCCATCACCCCCGACCGGTTCAGTGGCCGGGTGGAGCCGAATCGTCGCGCCACAGCTCGCCGCGTAGACGCTGAGTGCGGTCACTCGCATGCGTACCCGGTGGAGCTGCCCCACCGGGTACGCAGTAGCTCAGACGGCGGCCCGGGACCTCCGCAGCCGCAGACTGTTCGCCACCACGAACACCGAGGAGAACGCCATCGCGGCGCCGGCGATCATCGGGTTGAGCAGCCCGGCCGCGGCCAGCGGGAGCGCTGCCACGTTGTAGGCGAATGCCCAGAACAGGTTGCCGCGGATCGTGCCCAGGGTCCGGCGCGAGAGCCGGATCGCATCCGCCGCCGAACGCAGGTCGCCGCGGACCAGGGTGAGATCGGAGGCCTCGATCGCGGCATCGGTACCGGTACCGATCGCCAGCCCGAGGTCGGCGGTGGCCAGGGCGGCCGCGTCGTTGACGCCGTCGCCGACCATCGCCACCACCCGGCCCTCGGCCTGCAGCCGGCGCACCTGCTCCACCTTGTCGGCGGGCATGACCTCGGCGATCACCGTCTCCGGCCCGGGGTCGATCCCTACCTGCTCGGCCACCGCGGCGGCCACCTTGGCGTTGTCGCCGGTCAGCAGGATCGGGGTGAGCCCCAGCTCGCGGAACCGGCGGATCGCCTCGGCCGAGGTCTCCTTGATCTGGTCAGCCACCACCAGCACGGCGCGGGCCCGGCCGCCCCAGCCCACCGCGACGGCGGTCTGGCCGCGCTCGGAGGCGGCGTCCATGGCCCGCTGCAGTTCCACGGGCAGTGGCATGGCACGGTCCGCCAGCAGCGCGGGCCGGCCGACGATGATCTCCTCGGAGGCGTTGTCGTCGTCGCCCCTCTCACCGGGGCCGACGCCTGCGGCGACGTGACCGGAGACGCCCAGGCCCTCGTGGTTACGGAAGCCCTCCACGGCCGGGAGGTCGCCGGCCTTCTCGCGCGCACCCGCGGCGATCGCGCGGGCGATGGGGTGCTCGGAGGCGTCTTCGACCGCGCCGGCCAGACGTAGCACCTGCGCCTCGTCCTCGTCGTCCGCGACGGTTGTAGAGACCAGGGCGTGCTTGCCGGTGGTGACGGTGCCGGTCTTGTCCAGCACGATCGTGTCGACCTTGCGCGTGGACTCCAGCACCTCCGGGCCCTTGATGAGGATGCCCAGCTGGGCGCCACGGCCGGTGCCGACCATCAGCGCCATCGGCGTGGCCAGTCCCAGCGCGCACGGGCAGGCGATGATGAGCACGGCGACCGCGGCGGTGAACGCCATCGCGGCGCCGGCGCCGGTGATCATCCAGAATGCGAACGTCGCCACGGCCAGGACCAGCACGACGGGCACGAAGATGCCCGAGATGCGGTCGGCCAGACGCTGCGCGGCGGCCTTGCCGGACTGGGCGTCCTCGACCATCTGCGCCATCTGCGCGAGCTGGGTGTCCGAGCCGACGCGGGTGGCGCGCACGACCAGGCGGCCGCTCGCGTTGACGGTGCCGCCGACCACGGCGTCGCCTTCGGACACCTCGGCGGGGACGGACTCGCCGGTGACCATCGAGGTGTCGACCGCGGAGGCGCCGTCGACGATCTCGCCATCGGTGGCGATCTTCTCGCCCGGGCGGACGACGAACTCCTCGCCCACCTGCAGCGCCTCGACCGGGATGCGGGTCTCGACGCCGTCCCGCAGCACGGCGACGTCCTTCGCGCCCAGCTCGAGAAGCGAGCGCAGGGCGGCGCCGGCGGTGCGCTTGGACCGGGCCTCGAAGTACCGACCGAGCAGGATGAACGTGGTGACGCCGGCCGCGGCCTCGAGGTAGATGTCGCCCGCGCCGTCACTGGGCGAGAGCGAGAACTCGAAGCCGTGCGTCATGCCCGGCATGCCCGCGTGGCCGAGGAACAGGGCGTACAGCGACCAGGCCAACGCGGCGATCGTGCCCATCGACACCAGCGTGTCCATGGTGAACGTGCCGTGCCGGAGGTTGATCCAGGCCGCGCGGTGGAACGGGTACGCGCCCCACACCACGACGGGCGCGGCGAGCGTGAGCGAGAGCCACTGCCAGTAGGTGAACTGCAGCGCGGGGATCATGGCCATCGCGATCACCGGGATCGACAGGGCGGCCGAGATGATCACGCGCTGTTTGAGGCTCTCGACGCGGTCGACGCCGGCGGCGTCGTCGGTGGAGTTGCCCGCGTTGCCCATTGCCGTTCCGGACCCCGGGGTGCCGGGTGTCCCGTCGGCCCGGGGAGCAGCGGTGCGTGGCTTCGGCAGCCGCGCCGAGTAGCCGGCCTGCTCGACGGTGTCCAGCAACAGCTGCGGCTCGATCCCGGCGGCGATCTGCACGCGCGCCTTCTCGGTTGCGTAGTTGACCGCCGCCGAGACATTGTCGAGCTTGTTGAGCTTGCGCTCGATGCGGTTGGCGCACGACGCGCAGGTCATGCCCTCGATCTCGAGCTCGAGCTGAGTGGTGGCCGCGTCCTCGCTCGCGGCGCCCTCACTCGCGGTGGTGGTGTGCTCACTTGTGGTCACGGTGCACTCACTCCCCTGCTGTGACGGTGTACCCGGCCTCGTCGATCGCGGCGCGGACCGCCGCGGGATCGACCGGGTCGGGGGAGACGACGACGAGACGGCCGGACTCCAGCTCGACCTCGACGCTGGATACGCCGGGGATCTCGAGGACCTCCTCCTCGACCGAGTTCACGCAGTGGCCGCAGGTCATGCCCGAGACGGTGAAGGTGGCGGTGTGGTTGTCGGCGGCAGACATGGTTTCTCCTCTGATTTCGGGCGCCCCGCAGTGCGGAGTCCGGCGTGGATTGTCAGGACTTGACCAGGCGCGCGATGGCCTCGTTGGCTTCCTTCAGCTTGGCTTCGGCCTCGGGGCCGCCGTGCTCGATGGCGCCGGCGACGCAGTGGCCCAGGTGCTCCTCGAGCAGGCTGAGCGAGACGGACTGCAGCGCCCGCGTCATGGCGGAGACCTGCGTGAGGATGTCGATGCAGTACTTGTCCTCCTCGACCATCCGCTGCAGGCCGCGGGCCTGCCCCTCGATGCGGCGCAGTCGCTTGAGGTGGTTCTCCTTGTTGTGGGTGTATCCGTGCTCGGCCATGACCCATACGGTACCCCCCTAGGGTATCTAACGCAAGGGGTGCACCCGCGGCCCCACGCGGGCGGCACCCCGACGGGGGCCGGACCGGTTCCCGTTCCCCTCACCCCGGCTTAGGGTCGGCCTTGTACCGGGTTGCAGACGACGGAAGGAGCCACCATGCCCAAGACAGGCAAGGACGGACACGCCAAGGAGAGCGAACTGCCCTCGACGCTGCAGCGCAGCGACCAGAAGGCCAAGGACACCTTCGCGAAGGCCTACGACTCCGCGGAGGAGGAGTACAGCGACGAGTCGCGGGTGGCCCGCACCGCGTGGGGCGCCGTCAAACACACGCACGAGAAGGTCGGCGACCACTGGGAGCCCAAGGATTCCGCCGGGCCGTCCGACTCGCAGTCCGCCAGCGGCGGCCCGAATCCGTCCGGCGAGTCGAAGGGCGGCGTGGACGCCAACGCGAGCAAGGAGCACCTGTACGAGCAGGCCCAGAAGCTCGACATCGAGGGCCGGTCCGACATGACCAAGGACGAACTCGTCGAGGCGCTGCGCAAGGCGAACGATCGGAAGACCAAGAAGGCACGCGAGAAGAGCGACTGACGGCCCTTCTTCCGGGCGGGGCGGTCTAGAGCGAGTGGTCGGCGGGGTCGGTGTCGTCCGACGCCAGGGATTCGATGCGCTGCAGGTCCTCTGGGAGTAGGTCGGTCTGATCTGCTGCCGCCTCCAGGAGCAAACGCATCTGCTGCTCGAGGGCGCCGGCCCGCTGCGGGTGACCTTCCTCGTTGACATGGGTGATGAGCATGCGCAGCACGCGCAGCAGCGCGGCCACCACCTCCGTCTGGTTCAGGCTCGCCTGACGCAGCTGATCGAAGGCGTGCTCGACGTACTCGTCGTGGTCTAGATTCCACGGCTGGACCAGCACCCGGCCCGCGTCATCGCGCAGCGCCTGCGGGGCCAGTGGGCCGGTGAGGACCGTGCGCAGCACGGTGCCCAGACGCAGCAGGACCTCTACCGCGGGGTGGTGGGGTCGTTGATCGCCGAGCTCAGGGCCCGCAGGCCGATGTCGACGAGCTGGCGGATCGCGAAGTCCGCGTCCTGGAGCATGGTCCGCATCTCGGATATCGCGACGGCCCCCGCGATCTTCTGCGAGCGCGACGGGGGCGGCCACGCCGTGAACAACGGCTCCCCCTGGTGGATGTACGCCCCGACCCTGGTCTCCAGCCGCAGCACCGTCCCCGCGGAGACGGCGGCGAGCAGCTGGCCCATGTGCACCTGGCTGACCCACCCGCTGCGGCCGGCCGGGATCACGATGGCGCCCTCCGGGGCGGGGAAGTCCTCGGGGTCGACCGTACTGAGGCCGGCGGGAAGTCGTCCCAGACGCGTTGCCACCACCTGCCCCTCGTCCGCGATGCTCTGGGCGAGGTTGCCGACCTGCAGGCCGCGGGCCAGGTGATCCAGGTGGACGATGATCCCCACCACGGTAACCAGTGTCAGACCTATGGCGATGGTCAGCGAGATCCGTGGCGCCGGGGCCGTGGCCTCCCCGCTGAAGCTCGGCAGGATCAGCACGCAGTAGAAGAACGTGCCCACCAGGAGTCCGATCACGCCCTGACTCAGCCGGTCGCGGATGAACGAGCGCATCACACGGGGCGAGAACTGGTTGCTGGCCAGCTGCAGACTCACCACGGTGAGCGAGAAGACCACTCCCACGGTGGTGATCATGGCCCCGGCCACGGTCGAGACCAGCCAGGTGGCGGCGTTGCTGCTCATCGCCAACGTCCACGGGATCTCGGCGTTGTGCCCCAGGCGGTTGTCGATCACGGTCGCGCCGACCGCCAGCAGGACCCCGCCCAGCATCACCAACGCCGGGAGGAGGAACAGGCTCTCCTTGAAGCGGTAGCGCGCCGCCGACAGGCGCAGCCTCCACGCCAGCCCACCGCTCCCCGTCATCGCGCCCCTCCCACCGGCCATACCCGCTGACATTACGCGTGCGGGCCGGGCCGGGGCGGTACTCAGCTCTGGCGTGACCGGCCGGCTCGGGCCGACCATCGACCCTGCCGGTGATCGACCTCGATCGGATACTCGAAGGCCTCCGTCACCAGCTCCGAGGTGAGCACGTCCCGGGCGGGACCGGAGGCGTGGATCCGGCCCTGGGCGATCAGCATCGCGTGGGTCGTCGACGTGGGCAGCTCCTCGAGGTGATGGGTGACCAGGACTGTCGCGAGGTCGGGCTGCGTGTCATGCAGCTGGTCGAGGGTCGCGAGGAACTGCTCCCGGGCCGCCACGTCGAGACCCGTTGACGGCTCGTCGAGGAGCAGCAGGGCGGGGTTCGGCAGGAGCGCCCTCGCGATGAGCGCCCGGCCGCGCTCGCCCTGCGACATGGTGGGCCACACGGCGTGCCGGAGCCCGTCCAGGCCGAGCATCTCGATGAGGTGGTCGGCCCGGTCGAGCGTGGGCTGATCCGGTTCCCACCGGCCCATCAGGTCCGTCGTGCCGGTGGCGCCGGTGAGCACGACCTGCCGCACCGTCAGCGGCGAGCGCAGCGGGTGGCGGGGATTGACGTGCCCGATCGACTCCCGCAGCTTACGGATCTCGACCCTGCCCAGCTGGTGGCCGAGGACGTGGACCGAGCCGCGGGTCGGGTGGGCCTCGGCGCCGCACAGGCTCATGAGCGTGCTCTTGCCTGCACCGTTGGGGCCGATGAGCGCCCACCGCTCGCCTGCCCGGACCGTGAGGTCGATGCCGGAGAGGATCCGCTCGGACTGACGGACGAAGTCGACGTCGCGAAGGCGCAACACCTCGGCCCCCGCCCCGTCGGCCATGCCGGAGTTCGCGCCGGGGCCTGCCGCTCCGTCACCCGCACCGGGGCCTCGCGCCCCGCTCACGACAGCGCCTCCCGCAGCTCGCCGAGGTGAGCACGAGAAAGGCGCGACGCGGTCGCGTCGTCGCGGTCCGCGATGGCGTCGGCCAACTCGACGTGCGCCCGCTGGTCGGCGTCACTGCCGAACTCCCCGCGGAGGCGGAGCATGTCGATCATGGCCGCGCGGACCCTGGGCGTGAAACTGTCGAACATCTCCACGAGGACCGGGTTGTGGGCGGCCACCACTATCGCCCGGTGGAACTGCGTGTCCACGTCCACGTGGCGCTCGATGTCGGAGCGGTTCTCGGCCCGCCGGGCGAGCGCGCGCCGGATCGCCCGCAGGTCGGCGGGGGTCCGCCGTGCGGCGGCGAGCGCTGCGGCCTCGGCCTCGATCGCCACGCGGGCCTCGATCACCGAGACGATGTCCGCACGTCGGAGCACGGCATCCCAGTCCTCCGGCACCTCGAGCGCCGTGACGAACACACCCGCCCCCTGCCGGGAGGTCAGCACCCCGCGGCCGGCGAGTTGGCGGATGGCCTCGCGGACGGTGGAGCGCCCCACGCCAAGTTGGGGCGCGAGCGTCGTCTCGCCGGGCAACTTCTCACCCAGCGCCCACTCTCCCGACCGGATCCGCTCCAACAGCAGCTCGGCGGCCTGATCCGCCAGCGATGCCCGTCTCACCTGCGTCACACGTTCCATGCCGACAACTCTACTTGTCTGAGGAGTTGTGGTAGTTTCCACCCATGCGTTTTCTCGAGTGCCTTCTCCTTGGTCGCCACGGCGGGGCGTAGTCGGACCGGCTCCCGTCGTGGAGCCGAGCCTGCGCCGGTCACCCGACCCGAGAAGTGAAGGACCAGCTCGACATGACCGCATCATTTCCCCGCATCACCACGCCCGACGGGCCTGTGCCCGGCCACGCCCCCGCGTGGAACCGGCAGCGGCACTCGCGGATGCCGTCCCACCGGTACTCGGACGTCCACTCCCGCGTGGACGTGCCCGTGACCCGGCCGGAGTGGCCGACCCGCCGCCTCACCGCGGCGCCCCTGTGGGTGCCGGTCGACCTGCGCGACGGCAACCAGGCGCTGGCCGAACCGATGGACCCGGCCCGCAAGCGCCGGTTCTTCGAGCTCATGGTGGCGATGGGCTACAAGGAGATCGAGGTCGGTTATCCCTCGGCCTCGCAGACCGACTACGACTTCGTCCGCCTCATCGCCCAGAGCGAGATCGCCCCGGACGACGTGACCATCGTCGTCTTCACCCCGGCTCGCCGCGACCTCATCGAACGCACGGTGGCCTCGGTCCGCGGCATCACCAACCCGGTCGTCATCCACATGTACACGGCGACCGCCCCCACCTGGCGCGACACCGTGCTCGGCTACGGGCCGGACGAGCTCAAGGACCTCATCGTCGCCAGAGGCCGCGACGTGCTGGAGTTCGCCGGCGACCTGCCGAACGTGCGGTTCGAGTTCTCGCCGGAGGTCTTCAACCTCACCGAGCCGGACTACGTGCTCGACCTCTGCGACACCATGACCGCACTGTGGGACGCCACGCCCGAGCGCCCGGTGATCCTCAACCTGCCCGCCACGGTCGAGATCGCCACCCCGAACGTGTACGCCAACCAGATCGAGTACATGCACACCAATCTCGCCCGCAGGGACGCGGTGATCCTCTCCGTACACCCGCACAACGACCGCGGCACCGGTATCGCCTGCGCCGAACTGGCCGTGCTCGCGGGGGCGCAGCGTGTCGAGGGCTGCATCTTCGGCAACGGCGAGCGCACCGGAAATGTGGACATCGCCACGCTCGCGCTGAACCTGCACGCGCAGGGCATCGACCCGATGATCGACTTCTCCGACATCGACGAGATCCGCCGCACGGTCGAGTACTGCAACCGGCTCGAGGTCCCCGCGCGCCACCCCTACGTCGGCGACCTCGTCCACACGGCCTTCAGCGGCACGCACCAGGACGCCATCAAGAAGGGCTTCGCCGAGCACCGCGCCCGGGCCGCCGCGCAGGGCCGCCCCGAGCGGGAGATCGCGTGGAAGGTCCCGTACCTGCCGATCGACCCCGCCGACATCGGCCGCAGCTACGACGCCGTGATCCGCGTGAACTCCCAGTCCGGCAAGGGCGGCATCGCCTACCTGCTGGAGACCGAGTACGGCATCGAACTGCCCCGCAGGCTCCAGATCGACTTCGCCCGCACGGTGCAGCAGCACACCGACTCGACCGGCCTGGAGTTCACGGCGGCCCAGCTGTGGACGGTCTTCCAGGACGCCTACCTCAACCGGGCGCCCGGCGCCGAGCCGATCGTCCTCACCGAGTTCTCCACGTCCGAGACGGGCGGGCGGGCCCACACCCGGATCGCTCTGAGGATTGACGACGACGACGAGGTCAGCGTCCACACCGAGGTCGGCCCGGTCGAGGCGCTCACCAGGGCCCTCGCGGCAGGCGGCATCGACGTGGAGGTCCTCAGCCTGCACCAGACCAGCGTGGGGGCGGGCAGTCAGAGCGAGGCGCTCACCCTGGTCGAATTCCGTGCCGGCGCCGACGTCCGCTGGGCAGCCGGGAGGGATCGCTCCGTCCTCGCGGCCACCCTGGCCGCGGTCATGGCCGCCGCGAACGACCTCTGGCGGGCCAGCTCAACGGCAGGAGTTCAGCCGCGGCCCATCCCATAGAACTCGGGGTTGGGGCGCAGGCTGGCGACGTTGGCGATCCTGTTGGACAGGCCGAAGAACGCGGAGATGGAGGCGATGTCCCAGGCGTCGTCCTGGGTGAAACCGTGGCCTTCGAGGATGGCGAAGTCCTCGTCGGACACGGCATAGGCCTCGGCGGAGACCTTAAGCGCGAAGTCGAGCATGGCCTTCTGCCGGTCGGTGATGTCCGCCTTGCGGTAGTTCGTGGCGATCTGGTCGGACACGAGGGGATCCTTGGCCCGGATCCGCAGGATCGCGCCGTGGGCGACCACGCAGTACTGGCACTGGTTGGGGCCCGAGGTCGCGACGACGATCATCTCCCGCTCGGCCTTGGTCAGATTCCCCGGCCTGTCCATCAGGGCGTCGTGGTAGGCGAAGAACGCGCGGAACTCGTCCGGGCGGTGGGCCAGCATCAGGAAGACGTTGGGGATGAAGCCGGATTTCTCCTCGACGGTCAGGATGGCCGCCCGGATGTCCTCGGGCAGGTCGTCGAGCTCGGGTACCGGGAAGCGGCTGGGGGCCTTGGTGTCGCTCATGGTGGTCGGTTCCTTTGATCAGTTGTCGGTGAGGGGGACGATGACGCGGCCGCGCACGGTTCCGTCGAGCAGTGCGTCAGCGACCGGGATGCAGTCGTCGAGGGTGATCTTCTCCGTCATCGACTCCAGCAGGGCCGGGTCGAGGTCGGTGGCGAGCCGGCGCCAGGCCTCCCGGCGCTCGTCCACGGGGCACATCACGCTGTCGACGCCGGCCAGGGTGACCCCGCGCAGGATGAAGGGCGCGACGGTGGCGGGGAAGTCCATCCCGGCGGCCAGTCCGCACGCCGCGACCACAGATCGGTACTTCATCTGCGCGCAGACGTTTGCGAGCACGCGGCCGCCCGCCACATCGATCGCGCCCGCCCACTGCTCCTTGGCGAGTGGCTTCCCGGACTCGGTGAAGTCCGACCGCGGCAGGATTCGGGTCGCGCCGAGCCCCGTGAGGTAGTCGGATTCTTCCGGGCGACCGGTCACGGCGACCACCCGGTAACCGAGCTTGGCCAGCACGGCGATGGCGACGCTCCCCACGCCGCCGGCAGCGCCGGTGACCAGGACCTCCCCGGAGTCAGGAGTCACCCCGTGGCGCTCGAGTGCCATCACGCACAGCATCGCGGTGTACCCGGCGGTGCCGATGCTCATGGCCTGCTCGAACGTGAACGCCTCCTCGAGCGGGATCAACCATTCGCCCTTCACCCGGGCGTATTCGGCGAGCCCGCCCCAGTGGCGCTCCCCCACGCCCCAGCCGTTCAGTACGACGCGGTCACCGGGCGCGAAGTCCGGATTCGTGGACTCCTCCACTGTGCCCGCGAAGTCGATCCCGGGCACCATCGGGAAGGATCGGACCACCGAGCCCCTGCCCGTGATGGCGAGCGCGTCCTTGTAGTTGAGGGTCGAGCAGGCCACCCGCACGGTCACATCGCCCTCGGGGAGCTGCGCCGGCGACACATCGGCGACCTCCGCCGAGTGCCCGCTGTCGCCTCCACTGATCAGTACTGCTCTGAAGTTCTCGCTCATCACTGCCTCTCATGGGTGTCGTCGGCGATCATCGCCAGGAACTGTTCTGCAAACGTGTCCAGCGCGGCGGGGTCGCGTTCGAGCTTCGTGCGCAGAACGGCCCCCTCCCACCCGATCCAGAAGAACTCGGCCAGTCGGACGCAATCCGCGTCTGCCGGTATCTCGCCGGCGTCTCGCGCTGCCGTCAGACACCGCGCGGTGCGCGCTTCCCAATCACGGAGAACCGCGGTGAGGCGGTCCCGGAACGAGGGCGGCAGGGCGCCCATCTCCTGGCCGAGATTGCCGACGAGGCAACCACGCCGGAACTCGTGCCGGGCCATGCCCTCCCGCGCGTCCGCGATGAACGCGCGGAGGCGGTCGAGCGGGGTGAGTGTCTGGTCCTCGAACCAGCGATCGAGTTTGGCTGCGAAGTAGTCGGCGTATTCGTCGATCAGGGCGAAACCGAAATCCTCTTTGCTGCCGAAGTAGTAGTAGAACGACCCCTTCGGCACCTCGGCCGCGGTGAGGACCTCCTCGATCCGCACGGCGCTGAATCCCTTCTCCGTCAGGATCGCCACGCCCCGGCGCAGCAACCGCGCTCGAGGGGCATCCGGCTGTGACTGGTCCTTGCGCGGACGACCCCGCCGCCGCGGCGCCACGACCATCTCGCCCGTGTCCATGAATAAATTAGTAGACCGGTCGACTATTAAAAGTCAAGGGCCGAACCGCCGCGCAGTGGCGGGGTGAACGGACTGCCGTCCACATTGTGCGCTTACACTCCCCACAGCTAGTGATCCGAAACACAAAGTCCGGGGGGACCGTGCAACTTCGTCGAACCGCGATGCGCGCAGCCGCATTCGCCGCCGCCATCACCACCACCGTCGCCGGAGGGGCCCTCGTCGCCCCTGCCGCATCAGCACAGGGATCGTCCAACGACCCGGCGCCCGCGTTCTATCAGCCGCCGGCCGACCTGCCTGACGGTCCAGGGACCTTCGTCAAGACGCAGCCGTTCCCTCTGGCCGGGGCGATCCCGCCGATCCCGGGAGCCGAGCACCTCTCGGACGGCGCCGGCGCACTGTCGACCGACGCGCAGCGGATCATGTACACCTCGATCGGCTCACGCGGCCAGGAAATCGCCGTGACCGGCGCCTACCTCCAGCCGCGCACGCCGTGGACCGGGCCGGGAACGCGACCGCTCGCGGTGGTGGCACCGGGAACGCAGGGCCAGGGGGACCACTGCGCTCCGTCCAAGTCGTTCCAGAACCTGGCGAACGTGCGCACGGATCCGCCCGGGATCGGCTTCGGCTACGAGATCATCCAGGCGTACGCCCTACTCGACCGGGGATTCGCCGTGGCGATAACCGACTACGAGGGTCTCGGCACGCCCGGCATCCACACCTACGTCAATCGAGAGTCTCAGGCGCACGCGGTGCTCGACCTCGCCCGCGCGGCCTCGGACGTCCCCGGTGCCGACATCGGCCCCGACCCCCGCACCGTCATGGTCGGCTACTCGCAAGGTGGTGGCGCCGTCGCCGCCGCCGCGGAACTGCAGCCGCAGTACGCACCGGACGTCAACCTCGTCGGCACAGTAGCCGGTTCGCCGCCGGCCGATCTGCTGGCCACGCTCGGGCAGGCCGACGGCTCGGCGATCGCCGCGGGGATCGGCTACACCCTCAACAGCCTCATCGTGAGCTACCCCGAGTTCGGCGAGCTGATGGAGCCGCACCTCAACGAGCAGGGGAAGAGAATGCTCCAGCTCACTTCAGACCAGTGCATCGCCGAGTCGGCAGTCCAGTTCTTCATGCAGAACACGAACCAATACACCGTAACGGGAGAGTCGGCCACCGAGCTCGCGCTGCGGAACCCGGAAATCCTGGCGTTCCTCGAGCGCCAGCGGGTGGGCACCCTCACGCCCACCACGCCGGTCCAGATCCTCTCGCCCGTGAACGACGACGTGGTGCCCGGACCGCAGTCCCAGCAGCTCGGTCGCGACTGGTGCGCGAAGGGCGCGACGGTGAACATGGTCATCGACCACACTCCGCCGGTCGCGCCGGGGATGGTCCTCAACCACGCGACGCCGATGCTCGCCGGCCTGCCCGGGACCGTGCAGTATCTGGCCGACCGGATCGACGGGGTCCCCGCGCCCACCAACTGCGGGACCTACTGACGGAGCCACCCCGCCGCTGGCCCACCTTCGTCGAACAGAGCGTTCCGCACACTCCCTGAGACCGCCCTCGGGAAACGTGTGCGGAACGCTCTTCGCGATGCCCGGGCGGGGGCGGGAGCGAGCGGGGGCGCCGACTCCGCAACGTAGTTGCGCAACTTGGTTGTACAGTTGGGAGGGTGACCCTCCCCGCCGACCCCGCCACATTGGCCGCGGAACTGCGTGATGCCCTGCGCCCACTGTGGAGACGGTTCAACGCCCACCGCACCCTGTCGCTCGGCAAGGTCGGCATCTTGTCGCACCTCGCCAGCCGCGGCCCGCTGACGGCGACCGACCTGGCGGGCCTCGAGCGGATCAGCCACCAGGCGATCGCCAACGCAGTTCGCGAGCTCGAGGAGCTCGGCCTGATCCGGCGCAGCCCGGATCCGGACGACGGCCGCCGCGTCCTGGTCCAGCTCACCGACTCCGGCCGCGAACGACTTCGCGCCGAACAGACCGCCGGGCAGGACTGGCTGGCCCGCTCGGTCGCCGACCACCTCGACGACGCCGACCGCGCCACCATCGCCGCCGCGATCCCGCTGCTACGCCGGCTGGACGCGGACGCCCCCGGCGCAGCGGACGCCCCCAATGCCGCCGACTCTCCCAGCGCGCGGCGATGACCGCCGTCGACCGCCGCCCCGCGCCCCGCTGGTTCGTCCAGGCCCTGGTGTACGCCGCGCTGACCAGCTCGGTCGTCAGCTCACTCGGCATGCTGCTGGTGCCGTCGGTGGCGACCCAGTTCGACATCCCGGTCAGCCAGGCGCAGTGGATGCTCACCGTGAACCTGCTGGTCGGCGCGGTGGCGACCCCGGTCATGGGTCGCCTCGCCGACGGCCCGCACACCCGGCGACTGCTCCTGATCAGCCTGGCCGTGATCTTCGTCGGCTCCGTCGTCGCCACGGTCGCGACGAACTTCACGGTGTTCCTCCTCGGCCGCGCGCTGCAGGGGCTCCTGTACGGGACGGTGCCGGTCACCATCGCCCTGGCCCGCCGGCACATGAGCTTCGCCGACTCACAACCCGCGATCTCGACCCTGTCGGTGACCGTGTCGATCGGCCTGGGACTGGGCTATCCGCTGACCGGGGTCCTCGCGGCGACGTTCGACCATCGTGCCGCGTTCGCGTTCGCGGCCGTCTTCGTCGTCACCGCCGCGGTCGGGGTGTGGCGCTTCGTGCCGGGCGGCCCCGACCCGCTCGCGCCGCGTATTCCGTTCGACCTGCGCGGCGCGCTCCTGCTGGGCGTCGGCCTGGCCGCGCTGGTGCTGTGGATCTCCGAGGCGCAGGACTGGGGCTGGGCGGCGCCGGCGACACTGGCGGTGCTCGCCGTGGCGCTCGTCGCCCCGGTCGCGTGGGGCCTGCACAGCGTCCGGACCCCGCATCCGCTGGTCAACCTGAGGGTCGTGCGCACCCCGGAAGTACTGCTGGCCAACGCCACCGCGATCGGCCTCGGCGTGGCCATGTACATCGGGTTGTCCATCGCCAGCCTCGTCGCGCAGGCGCCCACCTCCACCGGCTTCGGTCTGGCAGTGCCCTTGATGTGGGCGGGCTTCATGATGGCCCCGCTGTCGATCGGCAGCCTGACCGCCAACCGCTCGGTGCGCGTGCTCTCCCGCCGCGTGGACATGGCGGTGTTCCTGCCGGTCGGTGCCGCGGTGATGACGGCCGCGTCGGTACTGTTGTGGCTCAACCACGACCACATCTGGTCCCTCGCCCTGGGGATGTTCCTGTTCGGCGTGGGGATCGGCTCGGGCTATGCGGCCATGCCCGCGCTGATCGCCCGCAGCGTGGCGGTGCACCAGTTGGGCAGCGCGGTGAGCTTCAACCAGGTGTTGCGCACGGTCGGCGGGGCGTTCGGCGCCGCCCTCTCCGCCGCGGTGCTCGCCGCCCACCCGTCGGATTCGACCTACTCGACCGACGAGGGCATCACCGTCGCATTCGGCGTGGGCGTGGCGTGTTGCGTGGTGGTGACGGCAGCGCTGCTGGTCCACGCGGTCGTGGGACGACGACGAGGACGACGACGAGCCGCCCTGTAGCCCCACGCCCGCATCTGCGGGCGATACCGTTCACCGCATGCCCCTGCTGAGCTGGATCCCCGTCGTGGTCGTGACCCTGGCCCACCTGATCGCGCTGGTGGCCGATGCGACGACCGCGGCCGCGTGGACACAGGTCTTTCTCATGCCCGCGCTGGCAGTGGTGCTGCTGACGGTGCCTCGCGACGACCGCGGGCCCGCCTGGCCCTGGGCCCTGGGCGCGTTGGCCGGCAGCTGGGTGGGCGATTCGTTGCCGCGGGTCATGCCGGAGGACGCGAAGTTCCTGGCGATGGTCGGCGGGTTCGCCGTGGCGCAGGTGCTGTGGATCGTCGCCTTCACCCGCGTCGAGCGGGGCCGCCCGCCGATGGCGTGGACGCTGCTGCTCGTGGTGGTGGCGGCCGCGCTGCTCGCGGTCACGGTGCCGTCCGCGGGCGTGCTCGCCCCGGCCGTCGTGGTCTACGGACTGCTGCTGCTCGCGGTGGCGTACCTGGCGGCGAGCCACGGCTGGGTGGGCGGCCTCGGCGGCGCGCTGTTCGTCCTCTCCGACGGGCTGATCGCCCTGGGCGCCTTCCGGCCGGAACTGGTCGACTGGCCGCAGCGCGATCTTGTGGTGATGGCCACCTACGTGGCGGCGCAGGCTCTGTTCGTGGCGGTCATCCTGCTCACCCGCTCGCCCGACCGCACCGCCGGCCGCTCACCGCTGCGCCGAGACCGACCCGAACCCGTCACCAGGTGATGCGCTCCGGGCGGGCGTCGGCGAGGATCTCCTCGCGGTCGTCGGCCAGCAGAAACCCCTCCGCGATAAGCCGGTCCGTGGCCGCGGCGTAGGCGGCCAGGTACTGCGCCCGACTCTCCCACCGCTCGCGCAACTCCTGCTCGTCCACCTCCAGCGTCCGGCCCAGCAGCATGCACATCGGCTGCGCATCCCGATCCGGCTCGCCGGTCAGATGCTCGACCGGCGCGTCGACCACCGGGGTGCGCACGCCGCCCCGACTGTTGCCGACCGTCCCGGTGACGGGGTTGCGGGTGGTGGCGTTGTCGTCGTCGATCTCTACCGGTGGCGCGGCGGGTGGGCGCGCTCCCCCGCCCGCCCATGACACCAGGTGGCGCAGCCCGGCGCGCAGGACGAACACCTGCTGGCCGGAGTTGATCGGGCCGTTGCAGTCGACGAACTGCGCGAACTCGCCCAACTGGTACAGGTCCGCGTGCGCCTGGCCAGCGATCTCCCACGTGGTGACCCACTCCGAATCGGGCTGGCGCGCCGGCAGCGACCCGATCATCCCGATGAGATCGCCCTCCGCCTGCACGAGCAGCACCGGCACGCCGACGTCCTCGCGCAGCCGCGCCGGACCCACGCTGAGCGCCGCCCGGATGTCGGCGCCGCGGCCGCGGTCGTCGAACGGCAGGAAGCCGGCTCCACGGCTGTGGAGGAGGAACGCGTCGAACACCCCGGCGCGGGCGTGCACGCCGTTGACGTACGAGGTCAGCGCGAACGCCGACTGCGATTCGCCCACCGCGATAACCTGCTGCGGCCGCAGATCGCCGAGAGGGCCCGCGGGTGCGGCTCCGGCCTGCGGATCGCGCGCGTAGCGGCCGACCTGCGTGATGATGTCGTAGGCGTAGGCGTCGCCGGGGTGGTGCAGGTCGCCGTACCGCCCGGGCCGGGTCGCACGCAGCCCCGTGGTCTGGCCGCCCATCCCCACGGCGGCGTCGCCACCCTCGACCGCGATGAACTGCGCAGAGACACCCACCCACGCGTGCCCGGCGCGCAGGATCTCGTCGGCGAGGTAGGTGAAATCGGGGGCGGCGTCCTGGCCGCCGCTGACGTTGAGCCACTCCACCAGCACCACGCCGCTGAACGTCGCCGGGTCGGCCGGGCGGCGCACGAGAGCGCGGGTGGCATACGGCGCGGTGTCGGCGTCGGTGAGCTCGAACCGGCCGTCCCCCGGCGTGACCGCCGCGTCGTAGGAGGCGGCCTCACCGGATACGGCCCACTCCGACTCGACGAAGCCGGCGGCGGCCAGGTCTGCGGGCGCCCGGCCGGTCATGGGCGGGAACGGCCTGCCCTCGGTGAGTTCGGTGAACGTCGCGCGTGCGGAGTCAGCCATGCCTGAGATTGTGCCTGTTGGCGAGTCGTCCAGTCCGCGTTTGCCCGGGCCCGCTGGGTTTGGCCTGTGCGCTTCGCGATATGTGGTTACCGTCACACCATGACTGATCGTGGATACGGTTCCTGGCTCACCCAGCACGCGCTGCGCAACGGACAGCGGACGGCACTCGTCGACGACGTGGGTGGCGCCGTGACCACCTACTCCCAGCTCGAGACGCGGACCAACCAGCTCGCGGCAGCCCTCGATGCCAGCGGGGTTCAGCGCGGTGACCGCGTGGCGATGCTCCTGCTCAACAGCCCGCAGATGATGGAGATCTACTTCGCGGTGGCCAAGCTGGGCGCGATCGCGGTGCCCGTCAACTTCCGCCTCCACGCCTCGGAGGTGGCCTACGTGCTCGAGGACTCCGGGTCGTCATTCCTGTTCCACAGCACCGCGTTCGCCGAGCTGGCCACCGACGCGACCGCCGACAACCGGCGGATCCAACGCTCCGTGACGGTGCCGACCCTGGCAGAGCGCGCCAACACCTCGGGGGGCGGCAGCGCCGGCGACTACGAGGAGTTCCTCGCCGCTGGGTCGCCGGAGCGGGTGGAGCGCGAGATCTCCCACGACGATATCTGCGTGCTCATGTACACCTCGGGCACCACTGGACGCCCGAAGGGCGCCATGCTCACGCACGGGAACTTCTTCTACAACGCGGTCAACGGGATGGGGTTCGACTCAGGTCTCGGCCGCACCGACATCACCATCTCCGCCGCGCCGCTGTTCCACATCGGCGCGCTCGGCGTGCACACCCTGCCGTTCCTGTTCATCGGCGCCCAGGTGGTGATCACGGAGGCCTTCGCGCCCGACGCCTGGCTCGAGGCGGTCTCCCGGCACAGGGTGACCAAGGCGTTCCTCGTCCCCGCGATGTGGGCGGCCGTCGCCCAGTCCGGGGCGCTCCAGACCGCGGACCTGTCCACGCTGCGCTCCGGCATCAGCGGCGGAGCGCCCTGCCCGATCACGGTGATCACCGCCCTGCGGGAGGCCGGCATGGAGTTCACCGAAGGGTTCGGGATGACCGAGACCGCCCCCATCGCGGCCTGCCTCCAGCCGGAGGACGTCGTCGCGCACGCCGGCTCCATCGGCCGGCCCGCGCAGTTCAACGACTTCCGCATCGTTGACGAGGAGGGCGTGCAGGTACCGATCGGCGAGGTCGGCGAACTGTGCGTCCGCGGACCCAACGTGTTCATCGGCTACTGGAACAAGCCCGACGAGACCGCCAAGGCGCTGCGGAACGGTTGGTTCCACACCGGGGACCTGGCCCACGTCGACGAGGAGGGCTTCTACACCCTGGTGGACCGCAAGAAGGACATGGTCATCACGGGCGGTGAGAACGTCTACCCCATCGAGGTCGAGCAGGTGATGTACCAGCACCCGGAGGTTCGCGAGGTGGCGGTCATCGGCGTGCCCGACGCGAAGTGGGGTGAACGGGTGATGGCGGTGGTCGTCCGCACCGAGGGGGCGAGCGTCGACGCCGACGGGCTGCGGCAGTGGACCAGAGGCCGCATCGCCCATTTCAAGGCGCCGTCCGAGGTCGTGCTGGTCGACGAACTCCCCAGGACCGCCACCGGCAAGCTCCTCAAGCGCAACCTCCGGCAGGAGCTGGGCGGGCCGGACGCGGCGGTCAGCCGCTGACCGCACCCTGCTCGCCTCCGGCGGGTCCGCCGCACCGGCCTATCCGACCTCCACGGAGCGGGACGTGGCCCCGGCGGCTGGCGTCGTTGTCGTCGTCGGGGTTGTCGTCGTCGTACTCGTCGCGCCCGTCGAACCCACGGGGGTCGACGAGCTCGGTGGGCTGGCCGGGGGCGTCGGGATCGTCGGCCTGGTCGGGCTACCGGGAGGCGGCGGCGGGGTGGGCCGCACGCTCGGGCGCGTGACCGGCGTCGGGGGGTTGAGCGACGGGCAGGTGTTCAGATGTCTGTCCGCCAACCACGCCGGCGCCCCCTTGGCGATGGCCTCGTCGGGGCAGGTCATCAGGTACATCGAGACGTCGCGAACCGTGCGCCAGCGACCGTCGCGGAAGGACACCCAGTACGGATCGCCGGAGTGCTCGCTGGCCATGACGGCCCACCCGCCGCCGCAGTCGATGATGCGCGATCCGCTGCGCGGGTAGCCGAGGTCGGCGTTGATCGCGCGCGCATCGCACGCGGCGGTGGCGCGGCGGGCGGTCGTCGCGGTGGCGGTGCCGGTCGTGGTGGACCGCGTGCTGCGATCCGGTCGCGTGACCGGGGTCCTCGTGCTGGTCGGCAGCGGGCCCGAGGCGACCTCCTCGCCCAGGTAACTACCGCTGAGGCGCAGGCCGACCACCACAGCGACGCCGATCGCCAACAACGCGACCAACACGACCGCCGCGGCGATCACGCCCCGGGGTGGGCCCGGGCGCGACCCCCCGGCCTCCGCGGGGGCCTCGTCTGCCGGTCGCTCCGGCCCGGACCCGTCCACGACGTCAGCTCACCACGTCAGATGGTGATGCCGGGCGGCAGCGGCCCGATCGGGGTGGCGTCGCCGTCGCCCGCGAGGGGGTTCCAGACGTAGACGGTGGTGAGGTAGCCGGCGTCGGCGTTGGCCTCGCCCTCCGCGGGCGGCTGCTGGATGCGCAGCGCGACGTGGAAGTCACTGTGGCCGCCGAGCAGGACGCGGGGCGTGTCGCCGGGCTGCGTCGCGACCTGCTCGCCGTGGTGGTAGAGCAGGACCTTGGTGGGCGAGGAGACGGTGCCGCCCTCGGTCTCGAGGAACAGATAGCCGAGGTTGCCGCACAGGTTGCCGTGCTCGCCGACCGTCCAGCCGACGCCGTCGGAGGGGCCGGGCGTCTCCTCGGCGACCTGCTCGACGTCGACCTCGCACCCGGCCGGCGGGCCGCCGAGCGAGTCGGTGTTGATGGCGTTCGCGGCGGGCGCGACCGCAGCGATCAGGCCTGCTGCGCACGCCGTGGCGGTGAGTGTTCTGGTGGTCCGGGACATGAGGGCCGTCCTTTCCAAACATTGGCACAAAGACTGTCTGCCTTCACAGGTCATATCCCCCGCGGCATCGATGGTGTTACCCGTCACATCTCCCACGTTGTGTCCTGCGTCTCACCGCGCCACCCGGCGTGGGTACGGTGGATCCAGCCGGCGGCTCGCCCCACCCGCGTCCCGTTCCGCCGCCCGCCAGGAAGGTGCACCGTGCCCGAGACCTCCATCGACGAGACCCCCACGCACGTCCTCGACCAGGTCGTCGCCCTGACGCCCGACGGCGAGCACCGGTTCCGTGGCCGCACCCACGAAGCCTGGGCCAACATGGTGGGCCCGTTCGGCGGCACCACGGCGGCGACGATGCTCAATGCGGTCCTGCAGCACCCCGAGCGGCACGGCGACCCGCTGGCGCTCACGCTCAACTACGCGGGCCCGGTCGCCGACGGCGAGTTCCTCATCGAGGCCCGCCCCGTGCGCACGAACCGCTCCAACCAGCACTGGGTCCTGGAGATGCGCCAGGGCGACGAGGTGGTCACCACCGCCACCGCGCTGACGGGCCTGCGCCGCGAGACGTGGTCGGAGACCGAGACCGGCCCGCCGGAGGTCCCGGCGCCTGAGGAGTTGCCGCGCGCATCGGAGGATCGCGGAGTGCGCTGGATCGGGAACTACGACATGCGGTTCGTCACCGGTGGGTGGGACGACGTCGCGGGAGACGAAGGGACGACAACGACGTCGACCACGACCATGTGGATCCGCGACTCGCCGGAACGCGGTCTCGACCACCTCTCATTGACGGCCCTGGGTGATTCGTTCTTCCCGCGCTCGTTCCTGCGGCTCGGTCGGCCGGTGCCCGCGGGGACGGTGACGCTGTCGATCTATTTCATGGCCACGGCGGACGAGCTCGAGGCGCAGGGCACGGATTTCGTGCTCGGTAGCGTTCACGCGCACCGCTTCCACGGCAGCTATCACGACGAGTCGGCACGCCTGTGGTCCCGCGACGGCACGCTGCTCGCCATCAGTAACCAGTTGATGTACTTCAAGTCCTGACTTTTACTCCTGTCGAGGGGCAGCACATGTCGACGACGCGCAACAGCACCACCCACGAGGTCCTCAACCAGGCTGCGCCGCGGGTCGGGGTGGACGAGTTCGCCCTCAACCCGGCGCTTCAGGAAGCGCTGGCGGCGTTCGCGCCGAGCGCGAAGTCCGAGTGGTTCCACGAGATCGGTCGGCACGTGGGCACGGAGCAGTACCAGCATGATGCGGAGCTGGCCAACACGATCACCCCGGTGCATCACTCGCACGACCGGTGGGGCAACCGCGTGGACGAGATCGAGTTCCATCCGGCCTACCACCGGATCATGGAGTTCTCGGTCTCCCGCGGCCTACATACGTCGGCGTGGGCGGACCCCGGCGTGGGCGCGAACGTCGAGCGGGCGGCCGGGTTCATGCTGGTCTCGCAGATCGAGGCCGGGCACGGCTGCCCGCTGTCGATGACGCACGCGGTGGTGCCGTCACTGAGGATGAGTCCGGAGCTCGCCGCGGAGTGGGAGCCTGCGCTGCTGTCGACGGTCTACGACCCCCAGCTGCGCGATCCCGCCACCAAGTCGGGCGTGCTGTTCGGGATGGCCATGACCGAGAAGCAGGGCGGCTCGGACGTTCGCGCCAACACCACCACGGCCGAGCCCGTGACCGTGGAGTCCTCCGCCGCGGCCGCCGGCTCCGGCATGTACGCCCTGCGCGGCCACAAGTGGTTCTGCTCCGCACCGCAGTCGGACGCGTTCCTCGTGCTCGCGCAGGCCCCGGAGGGGCTGAGCTGCTTCCTGGTGCCGCGCGTCCTGCCGGGCGGCGAGAGCAACCCGTTCCTGGTCCAGCGGCTCAAGGACAAGCTCGGCAACAAGTCCAACGCCTCCTCCGAGGTCGAGTTCGACGGCACGCTGGGCTGGATGGTCGGCGAACCCGGCCGCGGGGTGCGCACGATCATCGAGATGGTCGGCCGCACCCGTCTGGACTGCGTACTCGGCGCGGCCGCCGGCATGCGCCAGGGCGTGGCCGAGGCGGTGTGGCACGCCCGCCATCGCGCGGCCTTCGGCGCGACCCTGATCGATCAGCCGGCGATGGCCGCGGTGATCGCCGACCTGCAGCTCGAGTCCGAGGCCGCGACCTGGACCGCACTGCGCCTGGCCGCCGCCCACGACGACGAGGACGCCGCCCCCTTCCGCCGACTCGCCACCGCCGTGGCCAAGTACTGGATCTGCAAGCGCGGGCCGAACCACGCCTACGAGTCGCTCGAGTGCCTCGGCGGTAACGGATACACGGAGGCGTTCCCGTTGGCCCGCCGGTATCGGGAGCAGCCGGTGCTCGCGGTGTGGGAGGGATCGGGCAACGTCATCGCCCTGGACGTGCTGCGGGCGATGGCCCGCGAGCCCGAGTCCGTGACCGCGTTCGACGCCGAACTCGCCGCCCAGCTGGGCCGGAACGGGCTGTTCGACCAGCACGTCGAGCGGGTCCGCGACCTCATCGGCCGGGCCGCCTCCGATCCGGTCGCGGCGCCCGCGATCGCCCGCCGCCTGGTTGAGGCGATGGCGCTGGCGCTGCAGGCCGCGACCCTGCTCGCCTACGCCCCGGCCCCGGTCGCGGCGGCGTTCTGCCTGGCCCGGCTCGGCCCCGATCGCTCGGCCGAGTACGGCGCCCTGCCCGACGGCGTCGACATCGCCGCCCTCGTCGCCCGCGCCTGAGCAGCGCCAGCCCGCGCGTGACCCCCGCGCTCGCGCCTGACTCCGACCCGGCCTCAGCGGGCCCCCGGCCGACCACGCCCACCGACTTGGTCGCGGCCGTGGCGGACATGGTCGTCATCGTTTGGGGCACGCCGCGTGTCGCCGCGCTGGTGACGACCATGTCCGCGCTGATGACGACCCTCCGCCACTAGCCCACGCGTGGCGAGGGCGGCGGGTGCGGCGGGGCCAGCGCAGCGCGCCTGACACGTGAGTCGACGACCGCAATGGGCCCGGGCGCGCCGCTTGGGCAGGTTGTCAGTTTTCAGCGTTCGCCCGGATCTGCTGCGCCGTTGTCTGCAGTAGTCCGGTCCATGCCGACTCGAACTTGGCGACACCCTCCGCCTCCAGCTTGTCGAACACCTCGACCAGATCCACGCCGACCCGCTCGAGGCTCCGGAAGGTCTCCGCAGACTGCTCGGCCCGACCGACGACCGGGTCCTTCTCGACCCGGCCGTGGTCCGCGAAGGCCTCCATGGTGGACGCGGGCATGGTGTTGACCGTGCCCGGAGCGATGAGACCGCTCACGTAGAGGGTGTCGTCGTACTCCGGGTTCTTGACGCCGGTCGACGCCCACAGTGGACGCTGTGGCCGGGCGCCCCGGCCGGCCAGCTCGGCGAAGCGGGCACCGGAGGAGAACACCTCGCAGTACTCGGCGTACGCGAGCCGTGCGTTGGCGAGGGCGGCCTTGCCCTGCAGGTCGCGCGCCTCCCCGGTGTCGAGTTCTTCGAGCCGAGCATCGATTTCGGTGTCCACCCGGGACACGAAGAACGAGGCGACCGAGTGGATGGAACCCAGGTCGTGGCCCGCCTCGGCGGCGGCGGACAGCCCCTCCAGATAGGACTGCATGACCTGCACGTAACGATCGACGGAGAAGATCAGCGTGACGTTGACGCTGATCCCCTCGGCGATCACCCGGCGGATCGCCTCCAGTCCCGCCACGGTGGCCGGAATCTTGATGAGGAGGTTGGGGCGATCAACGATCCGCCACAGTTCGATCGCCTGCGCGACAGTGGCGTCCGCCTCGTGGGCGAGGCGCGGGTCCACTTCGATCGACACCCGGCCGTCGACCTCGTCCGACACCGCGAACACCGGGTCGAGCACGTCACAGGCAGCGCGGACGTCGTCGGTCGTGGTCGTCCGGATCACGGTATCGACATCAGCGCCCTCCGCGGCGAGTGCTGCGACCTGGGTGTCATACGCGGTTCCCGAACTGAGCGCCGCCTGGAAGATGGACGGATTGGTGGTCACGCCGACGACCGAGCGTGTGGCCACCAGTTCAGCCAGCTTGCCCGAGGAGATGAGGTCGCGCGACAGATCGTCGAGCCACACGGAGACCCCCGCCTCAGACAGTGCGGACAGGTTCTGGTTCTGGTTCTGGTTCTGGTTCATGGGAACCTTTCTGCGGCGGCGTGCCGCCGCGCTCGGTGCGAGGGTTGCGTCGGTGGATGGTCGGGACGGGTTCAGCAGGACGGGCCGCGGAGGAAAGCCGGCGAGAGCGGAAACAGGCATGCGGGCACGGATCAGTCGTCGAGCTCCGCGATCTCGAACGCCGCCCCGTACTCTGCGGCGCGGGCCGGGTCCAGCCCGGGATCGGTGACCAGCACGTCCACCTCGTCGAAATCGGCGACCCGCGCCAGCGTGCGGGTGCCGAACTTAGTGCTGTCCGCCACCACGACGGAGGTGGCCGACGCGGCGAGCATGGCCCTCTTGACCGGCACTTCCAGGGTGTTGGTGTTGGTGATCCCCGCCGCCGGGTCCACGGCATCGGCGCCGAGGAATGCCCAGGTGGCGGAGAAGTCCGAGAAGAAGTCCGTCGCGCGCGGACCGACCAGCGTGTAGACCGTGTTCAGCAGCTCACCGCCGGCGAGGAAGAGTCGGACACCCGGTAGCCCCGCGAGCAGGGTGGCGATCCGCAGGTCGTTGGTGATGAAGGTCAGATCCGGGACGTGCCGCAGCGCCACCGCCACCTGGAACGTGGTCGATCCACTGTCGAGGATCACGCTGTCGCCCTCGTGCACACGCTTGGCGGCATGACGGGCGATGGCCACCTTCTGCCGGCGGTGCTCGAACTCCTTGACCGCGTAGGGGACTTCGAACGCCGCACCGCCGACAGGCCGGGCTCCGCCATGTGTGCGCTCGGCCTGACCACCGCGCACCAGCCCGTCGAGGTCGCGCCGGATCGTCGATGCGTCGACCCCCAACTCCACGGAGAGCTTCTTGGCCTCGACATACCCGTCCCGGTGCAGCCTTCGGACTATCTCTCGGCGTCTCTGCTGGACCGACACATCTCCCCCTGCGCGGGCGTCTCTCGCCACGTCTGCGGCCACCCTAAACGATTGTGCGCAATCCCCGGCCTGGTTTGCACGCTTACTGGTACTTTCAGACTTTGCTGCACGGATTCGTGCAGCACGCAGCGACGCGAAATGAGTAGACACGCATGCTCCGACTCGGACTCAAGGCCTCGGCGGAACAGTTCGCCCCACGCGAGTTGGTGGAGATCGCCGTCTCCGCCGAAGCGCACGGAATGGACTCGGTGACCGTCTCCGACCACTTCCAGCCGTGGCGACACAACGGCGGCCACGCCCCGTTCTCCATGGCCTGGATGGCCGCGGTGGGCGAACGGACCGAGCGGGTCCAGATCGGCACCTCCGTCATGACACCGACCTTCCGTTACAACCCCGCCGTGATCGCCCAGGCATTCGCGACCATGGCGTGCCTGTACCCGGGACGCATCATGCTGGGCGTCGGGACCGGCGAGGCCCTCAACGAAGTGGCCACCGGCGGGATCGACGGCGAGTGGCCCGAGTTCCGGGAGCGCTTCGCCCGGTTGCGCGAATCCGTGCGCTTGATGCGTGAACTGTGGACGGGCGAGGAAGTGACGTTCGACGGTGACTACTTCCACACCAAGGGCGCCTACATGTACGACGTGCCCGAACAACCCGTGCCGGTCTACATCGCCGCCGGCGGGCCGGTCGTGGCCCGCTACGCCGGTCGCGCCGGTGACGGGTTCATCTGCACCTCCGGCAAGGGCATGGAGCTCTACACCGACAAGCTCATCCCGGCCGTGTACGAAGGCGCCGAGAAGGCAGGCCGGGAGCTATCCGCGATCGACCGGATGATCGAGATCAAGATCTCCTACGACACCGATCCGGAGAAGGCATTGGAGAACACGCGCTTCTGGGCGCCGCTGTCGCTGACCGCGGAACAGAAACACAGCGTCGGCTCCTCACGAGAGATGGAGGAGCTGGCCGACGAGCTGCCCATCGAGCAGGTCGCCAAACGCTGGATCGTCGCCTCCGACCCCGACGACGCGGTGGAGCAGATCACGCAGTACACCGACGCCGGCCTCAATCACCTGGTCTTCCACGCCCCCGGCCACGACCAGAACCGCTTCCTCACCCTGTTCGAACGCGACCTCGCGCCGCGGTTGCGCGCGCTCGGATGAAAGGGACCCGAACCATGCCGACCTCCCCTCAGCACGGACCCGCCTGGAAAGCCCTCGCCGACCACCAGGACGACGCGCGCTCCCGGAGCCTGACCGACCTCTTCGCCTCCGATCCCGCCCGCGGATCGGACCTCACCGTGGCCGCGGCGAGTCTGTACATCGACTACAGCAAACACCTCATCACCCGAGAAACCCTGACTCTGCTGCTCGTCCTCGCCCGCGAGCGCGGCGTCGAGGCACGTCGAGATGCCATGTTCGCCGGGGCCCGAATCAACACCACCGAGAACAGGCCGGTCCTGCACACCGCGCTGCGACTGCCCGCCGATCACGAACTCGTCGTGGACGGCCGGAACGTGACCACCGACGTCCACGAGGTCCTCGGGCGGATGGCCGACATCACCGACAGGGTCCGCTCCGGCGAATGGACCGGGGCGACAGGCCACCCCATCCGCACCGTGATCAACATCGGGATCGGCGGCTCGGATCTCGGCCCGGCCATGGCCACGCGGGCCCTGCGGCATCACTGCGACGGCCCGCAGGTGCGCTTCGTCTCGAACGTCGACCCGGCAGACCTGACCTCCGTGCTCGCCGATCTCGACCCGGCCAGCACCCTCGTCGTCGTCGTCTCCAAAACCTTCACCACCCTGGAGACCATGACCAATGCCGCGGTGGCCAGGGCCTGGATCACAGGCGCCCTCGGCGCCGACGCGGTCCCCCGCCACTTCGTGGCGGTCTCCGCGAACACCGAACGCGCCGCCGAATTCGGCATACCCGCGGACAACGTGTTCGGCTTCTGGGACTGGGTGGGCGGCCGCTACTCCGTCGGCTCCGCGGTGGGCCTGAGCCTCATGTTCGCGATCGGCTCCGAGCGGTTCGCCGAGTTCCTCGCCGGCATGCGCAGCATCGACGAACACTTCCTCGCCGCGCCCGCGCACGCCAACGCGCCCATCCTGCTGGGCCTGTTGGGGGTCTGGTACTCCAGCTTCTACGGCGCCGACTCCCGCGCCGTGCTGCCGTACTCCCACGATCTCGCGCGACTACCCGCCTACCTGCAACAACTGTCCATGGAATCCAACGGCAAATCCCCAGTCTTCCCCGTCCCGGCGGACCAGCCCCCTGCGCTCGAACTCGGCGAACCAGCCGGGCGCCGGCCACTCTCCCCAGCGCCGGGCGTAGTGGGCGCCGTTCCGGAGCAGGTCGTCGAGGTGGTCGACCGGCGGGTCGGACACCGGGTGCCAGCGGTGATAGGCGTGCGCCCCCGCGACCAGCACCACGGGCACGCGGCGGTAGAGCAGTCGGCGCCCGAAATCGGTGTCCTCGGCGCCGTAGCCGGTGAAGGCCTCGTCGAAGCCACCGAAGTCCTCGCGGATGTACCGCCACAACGCGGGTCGCAGGGCGAAGGACAGCGACCAGAACATCCCGTACTCGTCCGGCTCCAGCGGCCGTGTGCCCCGGGCCGGGAAATCGCGTGCCGGGTGCGGGTCCGTGAGCCCGGGCAGGTCGGCCGGGTCGGGAGCGCCGGCGGACTCGGGCAGATAGGTCACCGGCCCCAGGCCCACGGCCCCGTCGGGGATCTCGGCGTAGCGGCACCCGAGGTCCGGGCCGGGCATGCAGTCCACGTCCAGGAAGACGATCAGGTCCACCCCCAGCTCGGTCGCGCGGTCTCCGCCGAGGTTGCGTGATCGCGCCACGGGCAGGTCGGGCCCGGCCGGAAGCTCCACCGTGATGGCGCCGAGCTCGGCCAGTTCGGCAGCCAGCTCCGCGCTGCCGGGGCGCTCCGGGAGCACCACCACGTGCCGGGCCTCCGGCAGGTTCGCCGCAAGAGCCTCGCGTTGGGAGCGCAGGTGGTCGATGCGCCCGGGAGTGCACACGGTCACCACGGCGATCGAGGTCCCCGCGCTCATCGCCCGGCCCCCTGCGCGGCGAACCCCGGCGCGACGGGCTCCAGCACAGCCGGCCCCTGGGCGAGGGGCTCCCGCGCGACAGACTCCAGCACCCCGGCCAGCCGTTGCGCTGCGCCGTCGACCTCCCACGCCTCCCGCAGTCCGGACCCTGCGCCCGGGGTGGATCGGGCCCGCTCGAGCGTTAGTCGTACCGCGGCGACCAGGTCGTTCACGGAGTCCTCGCGTCGGACCACCGCGCCGAGTCCGAGCCGCTCGAGGTGGGCCGCGGTGGAGTCCTGTTCGTCGAAGGGCCGCACCTCGGGCGCGGCCACCACGTGGGCGTCGGCGGCGGCGAGGTCGGCGATAGAGCTCTGCCCGGCAGCGCTGACCACCACGTCCGCGCGGCACATCTCGTCCCACGGGTCGGCGACCCATCTGCCGCCGGGTCCACCGAGCGACACCCAGTCGACCTCCGTCAGCTGGGCGCGGACCGCGTCCCAACGGGGGTCCGCGGCGTCGCCGCCGGAGCCGCGCAGGTGCAGCACCCGGGGACGGCCCCGCCCGCGAGCAACGGAGCGCGCGTCTGCCGGGGCCCGGTCCGCGAATCGGGAGACCCCGCCCACCGGGACGAGGGGTCGGTCCGCGCCCGCGGGCACGGGAGCGCCTGCCGAGCGCGGCCAGCCCGCGACCAGGGCCGAACACACGCCGTGGGCCAGGGCGTGCGGGGCGTCGACGCGACGGCCGGGCAGAACCGTGGCGACGACGGGGGTGCCGGTGAGCCGGGCGGCCAGGGTGACCTCGACGGAGATGTCGGTCCACAGCAGCGCCGGCTCGGTGCGGTCGATCCATTCGGCGAGAAGAGCCATGCGGCGGCGCAGCCCCGGCTGGTGCACCGGCGCCCAGTGCAGGCGGCCCCCGGCGGTCGGGTCGATTCCCGTGGCGGATCCGTCGTGGTCCAGCGGCAACGGCAGTATCTGCACGCGATCCGGGTCGGGGTTCGTGCCGGGGGCGACCGGCGCGGAGGTGAGGATGGTGACCTCGTCACGGAGTTCGGCCGCCACCGCCAGGGCCCGCTGCAGGTGGCCGCTGCCATGGTGGTGGGCGTAGATACCTATCACGGGGCCGCCCCCACAGGCAGTCCGCGCAACCGGGCCTCGAGGGAGTCGATGCGGGCGTCGTGGGAGAAGGCCGCGGCCGCCGCCCGGGCGGTCGCTGTGCGGTCCATGGTCAGCGCAGCGGGGATGCCCGCGGCCAGCGCGGACGCCGGGTCCGGGCCCGGTTTGACCAGTACCACCCCGGGCTGCCCGCTGAGGATCTCGCGGGTACCACCGCGGGCCAGCGCGACGACCGGGGTGCCGCAGGCCAGTGCCTCGACGGAGGTGAGCCCGAACGGCTCCTCCCAGCAGGGGGTCACGAGCGCGACCGACGCCCCGGCCACCAGCGGGACCAACGCGTCCCGGCCGAGCGGTCCGTGGAAGCGGACGGCCTCGCCGGCCGCGCGCAGTCGGGGGGCCAGGACTCTGTTCATGTAGTCGCGGTCGCCGACGCGGCCCGCGATATCGAGCTGCAGGCCTGCCCGGCGGGCCGCCTCCACGGCCAGGTGCGGCCCCTTCTCGGGCACGATCCGCCCCATCCACACCGCTCGGTGCGGACCGGTGGGCGCGGGGCGGGGCGACCAGATACGTATGTCGACGCCGTTGGGCAGGACCTCGGCGCCGTGCGGGATCTGCCACGCGCTCAGCACCGAGCGGCTCACCGCCAGGACCTGCCCGGTCGCGGACCCGAGTCGGTCGAACGCCTCCTGCATCGCACCCAGGGGCGGGCAGTGCAGCGTCGTGATCACGGGCGCGGGCATATCGGCGGCCCGCACGAGCGGGACGTGACTGAGGCTGTGGTTGAGGATCACGTCGAACGTGGGCCCGGCCAGGTGGTCCATCAGGCGGTCGAACTCGGCGGCATCGGCCTCGTAGCCGCCGGGCGGGTAGAAGCTGTCGCCGAAGCCGGTGGCCGCGGCCATGGTCGTGAACTCGAACCGCCGGTCGTGGCCCTCGCTGCCTGCCGCCGCGAACAGGGAGACGCGGTGCCCGCGGTCGAGCAGGGCCCGCACCTCCTTGGCCACCACCACCTCGAGACCGCCGGCGTACGGCTCGCGGATGGGGAACCTCGATGGGCCGATCACGGCGATGTCCAGCCGGTCCTCTCCTCGGATGTCCACGATCCCCCTGCCGCTGACGGAGCTCCCCGGGCCTTCCGGGTATGCCAGATCATCGATCGTGGCCCCCCGGGGGGTCCTCCGCCACCGGAGCGACACCCCCGCTCTCACCAGCCGCCCACCACGCGTTCGAGTCGCACTCCTGTTCCGTCGTCGCCCGGTGGCCTGATTCCGAGGTCCCGCGCCGCGACCCGCACGGGGTCGGGCGGCTGCTCACCCCACTCCTGCTCGCGCGCCAGTGCTCGCGACCTGCGCACGTGGGCGAGGGTGCGGCCCTCGTCGTCGTCGAACCTCACGCTCCCGACGGGTGGGCACAGTGCGCGCAACCGCTCCACGGGGAGATCCCCGAGCGCGCAGGGGCGGTGGATGTCGACCAGGATGTCGGGACGACGACGAGGACCCGCCCCCTGCCCGCCGGGCCGCCACCACCGGCCGCGCTCCCCCACGTCGATCCGTGGGTCGTCGGCGAACAGGCCGGCGATCACCCCGGAGTCCGAGGTGGCGGGGTCGACGGTCGCGGCCACATCGCCCCAGCGCAGCAACGAGATGCAGGTCGCGGCGGCCGAGCCGGCCCCGGAGAACGCCGACCTCGCGGCATGGACGTGGACCGCGATGAACGGGAGGGCGAAAATCCCACCGGCGGGGCGCGTGAAGGGCGAGGCGATGAGCGGTGCCAGACGGGCGGTCTCGGCATTCTTCTGGGCCAGGTGTCGGACGTCGTCCCGGCCGTCCCCGGCGCCCGTGCGGCCCGCCCAGTCCGGACCGTCGTGCCACGCCACGGCGTCGGGGAGGTAGCGCAGGCGACCGCCGGCCTGTTCGCAACGCCAGGCCAGGTCCCAGTCCTCGCCGCCGTAGCCGATGATCCCCGGATCGAATCCCCCGACGAGGTCGTAGAGGCGGCGGTGCAGGCCGCACACCGCGGACAGGACCCCGCGCCACAGGCCCTCGCCGCGGGACAGGTTGTCGGTCTCGGCGTAGAACGCGGCGGGCCAGGCGGGATCGGGCAGGATCACCTCCGGCTCAACCGCTGTAGTGACCGGGCCGAAGCGCCCGTAACGGCGGCGGCCCACGACCAGCAGGTCGGGCGCGTCGGTCAGGGCGGCGGCCATCGTGGCGACGTAGTCGGGCCCGGGGACGGTGTCGCCGTCGAGGAACAGCAGGAGCTCGCCACTGCCCGCCTGCGCACCGAGGTGCCGCGCGGCCGACGCGCGAAAACCCCGGTCGTCCTGGCGCACCACCGTGACCCCGGGCGGCACGGAGGGCGGGGTGGGTGACCCGTCGTCCGCGACGATCACCTGCATGGACGGCATTCCCGCCGGCACGAGCCCTGCCGGCACGTGCCCCGCCGAATCGTTCCCGACCGGATCGCGCACCGCCCGCTCACGCCCGACCCCGGCGAGTCCGCGTTGCCCGCTCAGGGCAGCGAGGATCCGGTCGAGCATCTGTTGGTCCCGGTAGTACGGGATCACCACGTCCACGCTCAGCGGGGGCCGGCCGTTCATGTGAGCCACCCCCGCCAGGCCTGCAGGTACGCCCGCCCGAGCTCGTCCAGGCCGGGCGGCGGGATGTCGCGCACGGTGGGCGCGGGGTCGTCGAGGAGTGCGCGCAGGCCCGCGGCCAAATCGGCGCCGCTGGCCAGCAGCAGGGATCCCGGCCGGATCTGCTCCATCTCCCGGGTGTAGTCCGAGTCGTTGACCAGGGGGCGGCGGCCTGCGGCGGCCCAGGTGTTGAGGGAACCCGAGGCCGAGACGTTCCGGAACAGGGCGACCGGCACGGTCACCTCGCCGAGCGTGCCGGCGAGCTCGTCGTCGTCGATCCGTCCCGTCACCTCCGCCCGACCGCCGGCGGCGCGCACGGTCTCCAGCGCGGCGGCCACGTACTCCTCGTGCCCCTCGGCCGGCGCGCCCAACAAGCGTAGGGTCACGCGGTCGTCGCCGTCGGCCGCGAGCCGCGCGACGGCCTCCGCGACCACGTCAACCGCCTTGCCCGGGTGCAGAAAGCCGAAGACGCCCACCGAGCGAGGGTCGAGGGAGGGGACGGCGCGACCGGTCGGGGCCGCGCCCGTCCGGGCCGAGGTAGGCAGGGCGGGAACAGGCAGAGCGGGAACAGGCAGCGGGACGACGACGTCGACGGCGATGCCCTCGTCCGCGCAGAGTCGGTGCTCGTGCCCGGAACTCACCATGACCAGGTCCGAAGCGGCTGCGATTCGACGATAGGCCCGGGCCCGGCTCCGGCATCGCTCGGCGCCCTCGGCCGGCTGCGGGACGTCATGCAGGGTCACCGCGACGGGGCGGTCACGCGACAGCGACTCGACCGCCCCGGCGGCCTCGTCAGGTGTCGAGCCGAACAGTGGATCGGTGATGTGCAGGTGCACGGGCGTGCCGGGGTGCGCGGTCAGGGCGTCGGGCAGGTCGTCGACGTGGGCGACCTCCATCAGCGTGGTCCCGGCGGCGCGGGCGCAGTCGACGGCGAAGCGGGCCACCCCGTGCTCGGGCGGCCCCAGGGCGACCGTGAGAGGTGGCCGGGCGGCCGGGACGTCGGCGTCGGCGTCGGCGTCGCCGTCGGAGCCGATCACGCGGCCATCAGCCCCAGCAACTCGATGCGGGCCGCGTGCCTGCGCAAGCCCTCGTCGACCACGCCCGGGGTGGCGGCGTACCAGGCGAGGTGGGCGTCCACGATCTCGCGCTCAGGCACCGGCGCGCCGTCGACCAGCCAGTCGCGGGGCCCGGTCTCGGGCAGACCCAGCGCACGCTCCACCGCGGGATCGACGGGAGCGCGGGTGGCGCCCAGGGGCTCGCGGTCGCCGATCCGGGGAGGGTCCGACAGCAGGCCGGCGGGCAGGTGCCCGAGGATGCGGTCGAACACCGTGGCCAGCGTGTGCCGGTCGGGGTGGTTGATGGTGTGCCAGCGCGGGTAGCCCTCGAGGAGATCCGAGACGGACAGGGCGCCGTGGGTCTGCTCGCGCACACGCAGCGCCTCGACGGATTCATCCGCCGAGGCCCGGGCCTGCTCGGCGGTCGGAGTGGCCTCGAGGAGATCGTGGTCGCCGGTCTCGGCGGCCACGAGGGTGCGCAGGTCGTGGTAGGGCGCGATCGGTGGGACGAGTGAGCGATCCCGTGGTGGGCGCACCAGCACCTGGTACGGGTGCAGACCGGCGTAGCGCAGCACCGGCACCAGAGCCACGGAGGCCGACGTCGGGAGTCGGGCCGCGAGCTGGCGGTGGCCCAGTGGCAGGTCGCGGTAGTCGTCGCGGATCGGCTGGATGATCAGCACATCAGTGCGGGCGAGGTCCGCGTGCAGGCGCGGGAGGTCGCCGGCCGTCATCTCGTACACCGGTCGGACATCGATCACGGCGACCTCCTGCGAGGTGCGCAGCAGGTCACGGTAGACGTCGGCCTGGCAGTTCCCGATCACCATGATCGTGGGCTGATCCGGAGTGCTCATCGGGGCGAGCGTAGGCACGGCCGGGGGTGGCGGCAACCGGCTGATGCGGCAGCCGCGGCGGCAAGCGGTGGCGACGGCGTGCGTCGGCGGGCACCGTGACGGGGTGATCTCCGGCCCCTCCTCGACCCCACGGACCCGGGTCCTGTCCGTCCCCGCCGGCCACGACTACGTCCGGCATGCCGTCGGCCCGGCCACCGACGTCGAGGTGCTGGCCGATCCCGTACTCGACCCCGCCGAGCCCGCGCGGTGGTGGCCGCACCCGGCGTTGGAGGCCGCCGAGCGCCCCGAGGTGCTCGACGGCGCCGACCTCGTCCACGTTCACTTCGGCTACGAGCACCGCACCCCCGGGCAGGTCGCGGAGTTCGTCGCCGCGGTCCGCGCGCGCGGGTTACCCCTGGTGGTGACCGTGCACGATCTGACGAACCCCCACGAGCCCGACCCCGCGGCGCACCTCGCGCGCACCGGGCACCTGGTCCGCGGCGCGGATGCGGTGATCACGCTGACCGCGGGCGCGGCCGCCGAGATCCGCCGGCTCTGGGGCGTGGACGCGCACGTCATCCCGCATCCCCGGCTCATGCCGCCCGAGATCACCGAGCCGCACCGTCGGGGTCGGCTCGACACGCTTTGCGACCAGCACGCACGTACCCGGGAACCAGCGCCTCGCGCGGTGGGCGTGGTGCTGGGCTCGCTGCGGGCCGGGGTCGCCGTCGAGGAACTCCTGGCCCCGCTGGCCGCGGCCCTGCCGCCGGGCACGCGGTTGGCCGTCATGGTCCGGTCGGATGCGCTGGCCGCGGCCCGCGAGCCCGGCCACCCCCGGCACGCCGCGGCGATCGAACTCGACCGACTCGCGCCGGCCGTCGAGGTCCGCGCGCACGAGCACCTGTCCGATGCCGACCTGTGCGCGGCACTTGCCGGGTTCGGCGCGCTCGTGCTTCCGCACCGCCACGGCACGCATTCCGGCTGGCTGGAGCTGTGCCGAGACCTGGGCCTCCCGCCGGCCATCCCCGCAATCGGCCATCTCGTGCAGCAATGGGGCCCCGATGCCGCCTCGTACGATCCGGCCCGCGTCACCGCGGGCGTCACCGCGGAGGCGCTGACGTCGGAGTTGCACTCCGCCCTCCTGACCGCCCTCGACGGCCCACCGGTTCCACCCCGAGCGCCCGATGCGGAGGACGCCGCCGTCGCCCGGGCCCACGGCGAGCTCTACCGCGACGCCGTCCGGAATTCCGCCCGTGATGCCTACTTCCACACCGGTCGGCCCCTCAGCAACCGCCGCTTGGTCGATCCCGCTCACGTTTCCCCAGGTGGCGGTCACTGAACGCCGTGATCTTCGACCACTCGACGGGGCGAAAGACGGTGCGTGCGTCAACCCTCCTTGCGGCGCACCATCTCGGTGATCCACTCCGGCGCGTACGGGGACGTGCAGTTGGCCGGCGTCGGGTAGTCCCGCAGGACGCCCAGCCGCTCGCCGATCTCCAGCGCGCGCGGCCGCAGGTCCGGGTTCTCGATCCCGATCTGCGCGAGCGTGGTGTTCATCTCCCACTGCAGCCGCTCGTGCGCCCCGGCCATCTCGGCCTCGATCTGGTCCAGCAACGCGGGCAGGTCCAGCCCCCCAGGCTTCTTGACCACCCGGTCCGCGGTCAACGCCCAGCCGGCACTCGCCACGACCGGGTCCGCGTCGGCCAGCCACGCGACCCGCAGCTCCTCGGCGTGCGGGCCCTTCATCACGACGTAGCCCACCAGCCAGTCGTGTACCTTGCGGGTGCGCGCCTCGCGGATCATCGCGTCGAGGTCGTCCGCCGAGAACTCCCGCGGCCGGCAGATGAGCAGCGCCAGCAGCCGCGCCGCCGAATCGCCGGTGCCCCACAACCCGACCGCCAGGGGATGGTTCTTCTTCACCCTCTTGGCCACGGCGCGCAGCTTGGTCAGATTCACCGCGTGATCGTCGCCGTGACGCTCGTTGACCTCCCGGATCCGGGCATCGGCGAGCTCCGCGAGCTCGGCCATCACTTCGTCGAGTGTGGGCGTTGTCGTCGTCGTCATGGCCCGTCGCCTCCGTCTCGCACCGTCACCGAACCGATCCCACCACCATACGAGCGCGGCCTCCGACGCCGCGGCGTGCGCACTCGCGCGGCCACGCTGTCGCGCGCCCTATACTCACCGGGTGCGCCTGTGGAGTATCCACCCCGACCTCCTCGACCGCTCCGCGCTGGTCGCCGGGTGGCGCGAGGGCCTGCTGGCGCAGAAGGTGCTCCGCGGGCTGACCACCGGTTATCGCAGCCACCCGCAGCTCGAGCGGTTCCGCACGCTGCCCGATCCGGTCGCGGGCATCGCCACATGGCTGCACGCGCTGGCGGATGGCGCGGACGCGCGCGGATACCGGTTCGACCGCACCCGCGTCGTGGTGCCCGCGGGCGCCGAACGACTCGAGCTCACCGACGGTCAGCTCGCGCTGGAGTGGGCGCACCTTCGCGGCAAGGTCACCGCGCGCGACCCGGCGTGGCTGGAGCGGCTCACGGAGCCGCGCCCGCACCCGATGTTCGACCTGGTGCCGGGCCCGGTGGCCGACTGGGAACGCGCACCCCGGCCGGAGGCCTGACATGACGCTGCTCCCCCGCCCGATGCGACGCCCGCTACCGCTGCCGGCCGTGCTCGCGCCCGCCGCGGCATCGACGCTACTCGCGCTCACCCCGATCCGCCGCCCCTTCGCCGCCGCCACCGCCGGCTGGGTGCTGAGCCTGCCGGCGCTGGAGCTGCCGCTGCACGTCGGCGTGCTCGTGGGTGCGGCGGCCGCCCCGGCGCTGGCCCGCCGCAGCACGCGCCCGTCCGACGTGATCGGCGTGGGGATGGCGGTACTGACCTACGCGGGACTGGGTCTGGTGTTGGCCCGGCAGCTCGCCGCCACGCGCGTGCTCGACCGGGCCCTGGCGGAGCCGCACGACGTGGCGGGAGAGACGGCGGGAAAGTCGACGACGACGACGACACCGCCCTCGCCCCGCCACCGCACGCCCTGGCCCGCGGTGCTGCTCGCGCCGTGGCCGAGCGTGCCACGCGGCGTCCGCGCCCGCAGGGGCGTGGTCTACGGCCCCGACCCGACGGCCAACCGGTTCGATCTCTACACCTGTGCCGACGGAGCCCCGGCGCGCGGCGTGCTGATCCACATCCACGGCGGGCACTTCCGGGCGGGCGCGCCGAGCCGCGAATCGCGGGCGATGCTGTTCGACCACGCGCGCCGCGGCTGGGCGGCGATCAGCGCGACCTACCACCTCTCGCCCACCCCGGAGTCGGGGTTCCCGCAGCACCTGGTGGACATCAAGCGGCTCATCCGGTGGGTCCGCACCGAGGGTCCGGACCACGGCATCCCGATGAACACGCCGATCGTGGGGGCCGGCAGCTCGGCGGGGGCACATATCGCGATGATGACCGCGCTGACGGCGGGCGACCCGGAATACCAGCCGGGCTTCGAGGACGTTGACACCTCGCTGGCCGGCGCGATCGGACTGTACGGCTACTACGGCCGGCTGGGCCCGGCGACCAAGGAGACGTCCGACCCGGTGCGCTGCCCGGCAACCGGCGCGCCGCCGGTCGCGATCATCCACGGCACCCTCGACACGTACACCCCGGTCAAGGGCGCCCGGCGGCTGGTCAGGCACCTGCGCACCGCCTCGGCCAACCCGGTGGTCTACGCGGAGCTGCCCGGCGCCCAACACGGCTTCGACGCCGTACGGTCGCCGCGCTACCTCGCGGTGGTGGCGGCGATCCGCCGATTCACCGAACCGCTTGCCGGATGATCGGCGCTACCGTTAAACATCACTAACCCCACGACAATCCACCCGATCACCCCATCACCCCAGGAGGGACCCCGGATGAACCGAACCGCCCTCGTCATCGGCTGCGGTGGGACGATCGGCGCGGCGTGGACGATCGCCGCCCTCCACGCGCTGGCCGAGCAGACCGGCTTCGAGCCCCGCGACGCCGACGTGCTGCAGGGCACCTCCGCGGGCGCCGAGCTGGTGACCATGCTGGGCGGCGGCGTCGGCATCGACGAACTGGTGGACATGCAGCGCGGCGAGGCCGAGGACCCCCGGCTCCGCAGCCACATCGCGGCCACGCCGCCCGGCGTCCCACCGCTTCCCGGGCCGCCACTGCTCAACCCCGGACTCCTGCGGACGCAATCCGGGCTGGCCGCCCTCACCGGCCTGGCCCCCACCGGGCGCGGTGACATGACGTGGCTGCAGCGGCTGGCCGACGGCTTCGAGGTGGGATCCTGGCTGCCGCATCGCGCCGCGCGGATGATCGCCTACGACGTGCGGGCCGGCGAGCGGGTCGTGTTCGGCGCGCCGGGTTCGCCGATCGCGACCGTCGGCGAGGCGCTGCGGGCGTCCTGGTCGACCCCTGGGTGGATGCCTCCGGTCGCCATCGGGGACCGCATCTTCGTCGACGGCGGTATGGGCTCGTCCGCCTCCGTGGACCTGATCTCGCCCGAGGACGCGGATCTGATCTACGTCGTCGCCCCCATGACCTCGGCGCCCGGCGTCCGCGTCCCCGGCTTCGGCGGCGCGGTCGAGTACCGACTCCTGCGGCGTCCGATGTCCGCGGGCCTGGCCGCCGAGGTCGCGGCCGTCCGGGCCCGGGGGACCACCGTCGTCCCCATCCTGCCCACCGCCACCGACCTCGCCGGTCTGGGCGCCCACTTCATGAGCGCGTCCCGGCGGATGGCGGCGTTCGAGCACTCCATGAGGACCGCGCCGGAGACCGTCCGCGCCGCGCTGTCCGCGAACGGGGCCGGCGTATGAGTCCTGCCCACCCGCGCGAACCGCGCGTGGTGATCATCGGGGCGGGGGTCGCCGGCATCACCGCCCTCCACGTCTTCCGCGAGCAGGGATTCACCGACGTCACAGTCCTCGAGAAGGGCTCCGACGTGGGCGGGGTCTGGCACTGGAACCGCTACCCGGGCCTGACCTGCGACGTGCCCTCGCAGCTGTATCAGTTCGGGTTCGCCCCCAAGCCGGATTGGTCTCACGTGTGGGCCGACGGGAGTCAGATCCAGCGTTACCACCGCCGGGTGGTCGACGATCTCGGCCTGGACCGGTTCATCCGGACGAACACCGAGGTCGTCGCCGCCCGCTGGCACGAGGACGACGCCCACTGGGAACTGACGACAGCCTGCAGCGAGACGCTCCACGCCGACGTGGTGGTGTTCGCGACCGGGGTGCTGCACCACCCGTCGGTGCCTGCGATCCCCGGGCTCGAGGACTTCGCCGGCGAGGTGGTCCACACGGCGCGCTGGCCAGACGGGCTGTCCACCGCCGGCCGGCGCGTCGCGGTGCTCGGTACCGGCTCCACGGGCGTCCAGGTGGTGTCCGCCCTCATCCGGGACGCCGCCTCGGTCACGCATCACGTCCGATCGCCACAGTGGATCCTGTGGGCCCCGATGGGGGTGCGCCAGCTCGTCGTCGTCGGATCCGTCCTCCGGCGGTTCCCGACCGCCCACCGCGCGCTGTACGCGGCGCTGCAGTGGGGCTCGGGCATCCTCGCCGACATCACCACCCGGCCGTCGTGGCGACGACGCGCGGTACAGACCTACGCGCGGCTCTCACTGCGCTTACAGGTCCGTGACCCCGACCTGCGCGCGCAACTCACCCCGGCCGACGAGCCGCTGTGCAAACGTCAGGTGGTCTCGGGGACCTACTACCGCGCCATCCAACAGGACCACGCCGAACTGGTGACGGCGCCGATCGCCCAGGTGACACCCGGCGGGATCCGCACGGCCGACGGCGTCGAGCGCCCGGCCGACGTCATCGTGCTGGCGACGGGATTCCGGGCGCACAACTACATGCTGCCCATGGAGATCGTCGGCCGCGACGGTCGGACTCTGGACGATGAGTGGCGCCACGGCCCGCGCGCCTACCGGATGACGGCGATCCCGGGATTCCCGAACGCCTTCACCGTCCTCGGCCCCAACTCCCCGACCGGCTCCATCTCCCTGCAGCACACCGCGGAGCTCACCGCCCGCTACATCGCCCACTGGTTGGGGCTGCTGCGCGACGGCCCGATCTCCTCGGTGGAGGTGACCGAGGAGGCGACCGCGGACTTCAACGCCGAGGTGGCGGACGCGATGGGCCCGACGGTCTGGAACACCGGGTGCAACTCCTGGTACTTCCACTCCGGCGGCGCGATCGATCTGTTCCCGTTCGACCGCGCCCGTCTCGCCGAGTTGCTCGCCGAGCCCGACCGCTCCCACTTCCGGGTGCGGTGACCGGTCGCGCCGCGTGTGACGGTCGGGGCGCGGTTCAGCGGGCCGCGCGCCGGGATACGGGCCGCGTCCCGTCGCCGAGGTCCGGGTCGGGCAGGCGGCGGCTCGGGTCGGCCAGCCCGATCAGGTGTCCGTCGGCGGCGAGGCGGCGCATGCCGTCGAGCAGCATCCGGCGGGCGCTGGTGTTGACCGACGACACGCGGCTCAGATCCAAGGTCACCTCACCGTCGCCGGGCGGGATCTCGGCGAGGCGTCGCAGGACGAGTTCGGCGCTGGCGAAGGTCATCGCACCCTGCAGCCGGAAGACGCGGCGGTCGTTTGCCTCGTCGTAGCGGACCGAGCGGACGGCCTCCACATCCATCACGGCGGTGTTCATCAGATGCAGGTCGAGGTCCCGCGACATCCGCTCGAACGCCCGCACCCCCTCGACGCTGTGCCCGTGCGCATCCAGCCGCGGGGAGAACACCCCGAGTCCGACCTGGGCGGGCAGCGAACCGAGGATGCCACCAGACACCCCGCTCTTGGCCGGGATGCCGACCGTGGACATCCAGTCGCCGGCCGCGTCGTACATACCGCACGTGGCCATGACCGCCAGCACATGCCGCGCCACCTCATCCGAGACCACCCGTTCCTTGGTCACCGGATTGACCCCGCCGGCGGCCAGGGTCACCGCCATCACCGCCAGGTCGCGGACGGTCACCGTGTAGGCGCACTGCCTGGTGTATCCGCGGACCGCCTCGTCCGGGTCGCCGTCAATGATCCCTCCGGCCCGCACCAGATTGGCCATCGCCCGGTTGCGGAACGCGGTACGCAGCTCGGAGTCCAGAACCGTGATATCCACGTCCAGCGGGCGACCCGCGAACGCCGAGAGCCCCTCCTGCACGGCCGTGTCCCGCTCGATCTCGGTCGCGTCCGGCGGCCCGACGAGGGTGTGCGTGGTGATGGCTCCGATGTTGATCATCGGGTTCTCCGGGCGTCCGGTTTCCGGCTCGAGCGAGATCTCGTTGAACGCATCACCGGACGGCTCCACGCCGACCTTCTCCAGCACACTCTTGATCCCCCGGTCGCGCAGGGCGAGGGCGTAGATGAACGGCTTGCTCATCGACTGGATGGTGAACTCGGCGTCCGCATCGCCGGCGGTGTAGACGACGCCGTCCAGGGTGCAGGCGGACACGGCGAACCTGTCCGGGTCGACGGAGGCGAGCTCGGGGATGTAGTCGGCCAACTCGCCGTCGTCGCCCACCGAGCAGGCGTCGCGGATCTCGAGCAGATATTCGGGTACCGGCGTCTTCACACCCTCAGATTGTCACGAGAACTAGTTTGCGGATAAGTGACGCCCATCAGTGTTCTTCTTCCCCGTCTCTCGTAACTTCACAGTTGACGGGCCGGAAAGGTCCGAGGAAGACACCACGAGGAGAGGATAGAAATGGCCGCGAACAGCCAGAACATCGTCAAGAGCATGCTCCGTGCGGAGGGTTTTTCCTGCCCCTCCTGCGTGGGCAGGATCGAGAAGCAGGTCGGCCGCCTCAAGGGCGTGGAGGACGTGAAGGTGCACTTCGCCTCCTCACGCATCGAGGTTGAACACGACCCCGAGGTCGCCAGCGTCGACGACGTGGTGGCCGCAGTCGGCAAGGCCGGCTACAAGGCACGTGCCAGCGCCTTCTGACCCACGCCGGCCCCTATCGGGTCGCGCAGCGGTCATTCGGGCCGCCGACGGCAGCTTCTCAACCGAGCAAGTGCACCACCGGCCGGCGCCAACGGGCGCCGGCCGCCTGAGGTCCGGCACCCCTGACGGTGGCGGAGAAGAGAAAGAGGAAAAGACCATGACCACGATCCGTAGTTGGCTGTACGGGCGGTGGTTCGTGCCCATCGTGTCCGGGCTGCTCATCATCGGATCGTTCATCGCATCCGGTGTGGCCGGCTCGGACTTCCGTGGGCTCGAGGGCAACACCATCCTGGCCGACGCGCTGATGTTCGCCGCCGCCGTCGTGGCCGGCGCGCCCATCGTCAAGAAGGCGATCGACGCACTGCTCATCCGCCATATCGGCATTGACCTGCTGGTCTCGGTGGCGGCGATCGGCGCGATCATCATCGGCAACTACTGGGAGGCGGCCGCGGTCACCTTCCTGTTCGCGATCGGCCACGCCCTCGAGGCGGCGACCCTCAACAAGACCCGCTCGGCGCTGGCCGAACTGGTGGCGGTGGCCCCGGATGTCGCTGTGGTGATGCGCGATGGCGAACAAGTCGAGATCGACGCCGGCCAGGTGAGCCAGGGCGAGATCGTCCTGGTCAAGAACGGCGCCAAGGTGCCCGTCGACGGCCAGGTCGTGGCCGGCTCGGGCGCGCTGGACGAGGCCTCGATCACCGGCGAGTCCATCCCTGTCGAGAAGGGCAAGGGCGACCAGGTGTTCGCCGGCACCATCTCGCGTGGCGGCTTCCTGCACGTGCTGGCCACCGGCATCGGCGCCGACACCACTCTGGCGCGGATCATCCACCGCGTCGAGGAAGCGCAGGATGCCAAGGCCCGCACCCAGAGCTTCATCGACCGCTTCTCCACCTGGTACACCCCGGGCATCATGATCCTCGCGCTGGTCGCCGGCCTCATCTCCGGTGATGTGGTTCTCGCCCTGACCCTGCTGGTGATCGGTTGCCCCGGCGCTCTGGTCATCTCGATTCCCGTGGCGATCGTCGCCGGCATCGGCCGTGCCGCCCGCAACGGCATCCTCATCAAGGGTGGCGAGTACCTGGAGACCTCCGCCAAGATCGACGTTGTCGCGGTGGACAAGACCGGCACCCTCACCGAGGGTCGCCCCGAGCTCACCGACGTGCTGGTGCTCGATCCGGCCATGGACCGCGCCGATGTGCTGGCCCTGGCTGCCGGCGGCGAGGCCGGTTCCGAGCATCCGCTGGCCCGACCGATCCTGGAGGCCGCGGCGGCCGAGGGGATCCGCTACGACACCCCCGAGTCCGTCAAGCCGGTCGCCGGACAGGGCCTGACCGCCCAGGTGGACGGTCACCGTGTCCTGATCGGCAACCAGGCGCTGCTGGACCAGTTCGGAATCGTCGACGACGGCGCCGCGCAACGTGCGGCGGACGAGTTCGCCCGCGACGGCAAGACCCCGATGATCATCGCGGTGGATGCACGAGTCGCCGGCGTCATCGCGGTGGCCGACACCATCCGTGCGGACGCGGCCGAGATGGTCTCCCGTCTGCACGAGGCGGGCGTGGAGACGGTCATCATGCTCACAGGTGACGTGCGGTTGGTCGCCGAGGCCGTGGCGAAGGCGACCGGTGTGGACGAGGTCCGGGCGAGCATGTTGCCCGAGGACAAGCTCGACGCGGTCACCGAGCTGCAGCGTCAGGGGCACACCGTGGCAATGGTCGGCGACGGCGTCAACGACGCTCCCGCCCTGGCCACCGCGGACATCGGTGTGGCCATGGGCGCGGCCGGCTCGGCGGTGGCAGTGGAGACCGCCGACATCGCGCTCATGGGCGACGATCTCCTACGCCTGCCCGAGGCCATCGGCCTGGCCAAGCGCACCGTCAGCGTGATGCGGCAGAACATCGCGATCGCGATGATCACCGTGGCCGCTCTGCTGGCCGGCGTGTTCGCGGGCGGGGTCACCATGTCGATCGGCATGCTCGTCCACGAGGGATCCGTCCTGGTGGTGATCATCAACGCCATGCGGCTCATGCGTCGCAGGGGCAGCGCCCCGAAGGCAATGGCGGCACCCGCGCGCAGCGATGCCGACCTCGGCGATGCGGATCGCGATTCCGTGAAGGTCTGACGCACCACGTCGAGGCAGCCCGCATTCCGCGAACGGCATGCCACACCGCAGAGACGACAAGGGCCCGGACCGGCAATCAGATGCCGGTCCGGGCCCTGCCGCTATCGTGCGGCGCGACTTGTCGGTCAGCGTCGCGCGCAGATCAGTGATCGTGGTTGTCGTCAGCCTTGGTCGGGTGGACGGTGCCGTGAGCGTGCTCCGGCGGGGCGTACAGCGAGTACACCTTGAGGTCCTCGTCACCGATGTTGGTGACGTTGTGCCACGAGCCGGCCGGCACGAGGATCACCCAGTCGTCGCCGACCTCGCGCTCGAAGTCCAGCTGGTCCTTGGCGGGGCCCATCTGCACGCGGCCCTTACCGGCCTCGACGCGCAGGAACTGGTCGTGGTCGTCGTGGACCTCCAGCCCGATGTCGTCACCCGGCTTGATGCTCATCACCGTGAGCTGCATGTTCGATCCCGTCCACAAGGTGGTCCGGTAGTTGTCGTTCTCCAAGGTGGCGTCCTCGATGTCCACGACATACGGGTTCGGACCATGATCGGTGGGGCTCATCGCGGTTCCTGTCTGTTCGGTGTAACTGACACTGACAGCCTGCCCGAAACGGCCGGCCCGCGTGGCGCGTATCTACCTGGACGGCCCCGTCAGCGGGCGCGCGACCGCCTCCAGTCCGTCGCGGTCGAGCACTGCCGTCCATCGTCGTCCGGAGTCGATGATCCCCTCTCTGCGCAAGCGGCTCATCACCCGCGAGACGGACTCGGGTGTGGAGCCGGTCATCCCGGCGAGATCGGCGCGGGTGAGAGGCAGCTGCAACAGTGTGCCGGGCGCGCCGCCGTCGCCGAAACCCGTCCGGGACTCGCCGAACTTGTCGGCGATACGAAGCAGCGTCCCCGCGACCCGCTCGGCCACCGTCCGGGTGGACTGGTGCATCACCGTCGTGCGGGACTCGCCGAGCTGACCCGCCAGATCGTCGACGACCCGCAGCGCGACAGCCGGGTAGCGGACCAGGAGTTCGCGGAAGTCCTCCGCGGAGATCCGCAGTGCACAGAGCGTGTCGAACGCCTCCACGGTCTCGCCGTACACCGGACGGCCGAGCGTGTCGAAACCGCCGAAGACGTCGCCCGGCGCCAGCAGGTCCACCACGACGGTCCTGCCGTCCTCGGTGTCGCGGTAGGCTTTGGCGCGGCCGTAGGCCACCAGGTAGAGGTGGCCGGCCGAGTCGCCCTCGGTGTAGACCGCGTCGCCCGCCCCCCAGGACAGTGCCACCGAGTGCCGGTCGACGTCGGCGATACCGTCGGCGTCGAGGTCGGCGAAGAACGGTGTGTGCCGCAGGACCGCCAGTCGTACCGGCTCCGGGCACGCATGCGGTTGCGCGCACGTCGGTCGCAGGGGCGTGACCCGGCGGGCGGCCGCACGATCGGAAACCGAGCTCATATCCCCCACTGTGCCAACTTCCCGGTTCAGGACACGAGGATCTGGGTGGCGTGCGCCTTGAGCTGCGCCTCCGCCCACTTGGCCTGGCGGTGGGTCTCCGGCTGACACTCCTCGGCCAGCTCGAGCAGGCGCATGTGCCGCACCCCCTGGGCGGCCTGCGCGAGGAGCAACCAGTCCATCTGCACGCCGGAGGCGTCCACGTACACGTTCCGCAGGTCCTCGAGCATGAGTAGCTCCGGCGCACGCAGCCGGCCGATCAACTCCGAGCCCTTCTCGCGGACCCGGGCGGCCGGCCCGGACTCCAGCCGGGGAGCCGGATCGAGGTCGAGCCCGTAGTCGACGCCGACCTCCACCATCCGCCGCAGGTGGCGGCGCGACCATTCGGCGTTGTCCCGCGCGACGTGGTGGATCTCGTGGTCGACGGCGTATCGCTCGGAGACCAGCAGAAGCTGCCGACCCAGCCGCACCTCGGAGTGGTGGAGTTCGTGCAGAACGGGTGCGAGTTTCATCGCGCGCCCTCCTTCCTGGATTCCCGGTGCCCCGGCCCGTGGGCCTCCGCCGCAGCGGCCGAGTCCGCGACCCGCGTGATCCGGGCGGCCGCGGTCTTGAAGATCGGCTGCTTGGACACCGGGTCCCAGTCGGTGAGGGTGAGCTCGTTGGCGGCCCGGCCGGCCGCGTCGCGAGCCGGGCCGTCGCCGGTCGGGGTGTCCCAGTAGCCGTAGTGGAACGGCAGGAACAGCACCCCGTCGCGGATGTCGGTGATCCGCACCGTCGCACGGACGCGGCCGCGCGGGGAGGAGATCTCGGCGTAGTCGCCGGCGGTCAGCCCGGCGGCTGCAGCGTCGCCCGCGCTGATCTCCACCCACACCTCAGGGGCGGCGGCGTCGAGCTCCGGTGCCCGGCCCGTCTTGGTGCGCGTGTGGAAGTGATAGAGGGTGCGTCCGGTGATCAGATGCAGCGGGTGGTCGTCGTCGGGTCTCTCGTGCGCCGGCAGGTACGGCGCGCCCTTGAGCATCGCCCGTCCCTCCGGGTTGAACACCTTGTACTCCTGCGCGTTCTTCGGGGCGCCCGTGACCAGGTCGCGGCCGTAGTTCTCGCACACGTCGGGGTGGGCCCAGAACCGGCCGTCGGTGTAGAGACGTTCGGTGCCGTCCGGGTTCTCCTCGTTGCACGGCCACTGCACACCGGACTCGCCGCGCAGCTTGTCGTAGGTCAGGCCCGTGTAGTCGCACAGGCGCCCGCGGCTGCACTCCGTCCAGGCGTCGAACGCCGACTCCGGGTCGTGCCAGTGCACGAGCGGGCTGCCGTCCTTGCCGCGCAGGTCAAGGCGGCGGGCGTAGTCGAGGAAGATGTCCAGGTCGGCCTTGGCCTCACCGGGCGGCTCGACGGCCTTCTCGGACAGGTGCACGGTGCGGTCGACGTTGGTGAACGTGCCGGTCTTCTCCCCCCAGGTAGCGGCGGGCAGCACGACGTCGGCCAGCTGGGCGGTCTCGGTGAGGAAGATGTCCTGGACCACCAGCGTGAGCCGCTCCTGCGACAGGATCGAGCGGATCCGGTGCAGCTCGGGCAGTGACACCGCCGGGTTGGTCCCGCTCACCCACAGCAGGCGCAGCGAGCCGTCCTCGACGTAGCGCATCATCTGCATGGCGTGCGTGGGGGCGGTGTAGTGCGGGATCGCCATCGGGTCGACGTTCCACACCGACGCCAGGTCGTCGATGTGCGAGGGGTTGGACCAGTTCCGGAAGCCCGCCAGGTCACCGTCCGCCCCACACTCGCGGGTGTTCTCCGCCGTGGGCTGGCCGTTCATCTGCAGCACGCCGCAGCCGGGCCTGCCCAGCATGCCGCGCAGGAGGTGGATGTTGTTGACCTGGATCGACGCCGCCGCGGCCTGATGCGACTGGTAGAAGCCCTGCAGCACGGTCGACATCAGCTTCTCCGCGCCCGCGAGCAGCCGCGCGGCCTCCCGGATCCGCCCGGCCGGGACGCCGCAGATCTCGGCGGCCCACTCGGGCGTGCAGTCGGCGACCTGCCCGGCCAGCGAGTCGTAGCCCACCGTGTGCGAGTCCACGTAGTCGCGGTCCACGGCGTCGGACTCGATGAGCTCGTGGATGAGCGCGTTCATCAGCGCCATGTTGGTGCCGGGCAGCGGCGCCAGGTGGAGGGTGGCGTGCGCGGCCACCGGGGTCCGTCGCGGGTCCACGCACAGGATCGCGGGTGGGTTGGGACCGGCCAGCCGGTCGAGGATCCGCATCCACAGGACGCTCTGCGTCTCGGCCATGTTGTGGCCGTACAGGGCGATCACGTCGGCGTGGTCGATGTCGGTGTACGAGCCCGGCTGCCCGTCGCAGCCGAAGGAGGCCTTGAGCGCCGCGGCGGCGGTGGCCGTGCACAGCCGCGTGTTGCCGTCGACGTGGTTGGTGCCGATCCCACCGTGGGCGATCACGCCCAGCGTGTAGTACTCCTCGGCGAACAGCTGGCCGCTGGTGTAGAAGCCGATCGCGCTGGCTCCCTGCTCGTCCAGCAGCTCCCGTGTCCGGCCGACGACCCGGTCCATCGCGGTATCCCAGTCCGTCTCGACCAGCTGGCCGTTCTCCCGCACCAGCGGCCGGGTCAGCCGGTCCGGCGAGGAGTTGGCCTGCCAGCCGTAGAGGTCCTTAACGCCCAGGCGACCGTGATTGACGCGGTCGCCGGCCCGCCCACGAACCCCCTGGATGCGGCCGTCGACCACCGCCATGTCCATCGCGTCGCCGTTGGAATGCAGGATGGAGGCGGTCTGGACCCAGCGGTCCACGTCCTCCTCGCGCACGCCGTCCGCCAGGTGGGTGTCCACGCGGACCGGCCAGTCCTCGCCGGGCCCGTAGGCGGTGCGCTCGCCCCACGGCTGATCGATCCGCGTGGGCCGCGGCCTGCTGCTGTCGGGATGTGTCGGGCTCATCCGGTCCTCCCTTCCTGGTGGGCGTCGTACCTCGTGAGTCCGCGCGCGGCCGGCCCCTCGAGCAGCTCGCCGCACGCCGAGAAGCGCGACCCGTGCCACGGGCAGTCCCAGGACCGCTCCGCTTCGTTCCAGCTCAGTACGGCTCCCAGGTGAGGGCACAGCAGTCCGACGCGGCAGGTCTCGTCGTCGTCGCCCCTGGCCTGGCCCATCGGCCGGATGCTCGGCCGTGGCGGCCGTACCACCGCCTGCGCCGCGGTCGCGGCGAGCTGCGCCGGCAATCCCGCCGCGAACGGCACCGCGCCCCGGACCGTGCCGGCGATCGTGGGCCGCCCGAACGACGTCCGCGGTTCGCGCCCCTCGAGGCGGTCGACCATGATCCCCGCGGCCGCGGGCGCCGCCGCCAGTCCCCACTTGCTGTAGCCGCCGGCGAAGTGGACCCGCCCGCGCCCCCACGGCAGCGGTCCGGAGCGGGGCAGCATCGTCACCGGGTGGTAGTCCTGCGCGGACCAGCCATGCGTGAGGCGCGCGCCCGGGAAGTGCTTCTCCGCGTATTCGCGCAGGGAGTCGAGCTTGTCGGCGGTCCCGGCGGCCGTGCCGGTGCGGTGGCCGTTGCCGCCGACGAGCAGCACCTCGCCGCCCGCGGACGGGACCGCGCGCAGCGACCGCGCCGGGCTCTCGACGGAGACATACATGCCCTCCGGTAGTCCGCCCGCGTAGTCGAACGCGCACAGGTAGGAACGTTCGGCCTCCATGGTCGCGACCGAGGGGCCGCGGTCGAGCGCCGGCGTCGCCGTGGCCAGCACCACGTCGCGCGCGGTGAGGGTGGAGCGACGGGTGGGACCGGGTGCGGCCGTGGTGCCGGAGGTGCCTGAGGCGTCGGAGGTGTCGACGACGACGTCGCCCGCCACCGCGTCGACGGTCACGTCGACGAACGCCTCGTCCCCGCTGCCCCGCGCATCGAGGCCGGTGACACGCGCGCCCTCCACGATCCGCACGCCGAGCGCCTCGACCGTCCGAACCAGCGCGGCCAGCGCCTCGGCCGGGTCGAACTGCAGCTGCTCCGGCAGCTCGACCGCGGCCTTGGCAGGGAACGGCACGTCGATCCGGTCGTACCACCGCGCGGGCAATCCCAGATCGCGAAGGGTGCGCATCTCCTTGCCCAGCGCGGACCCGCCGAGCAGGCCGCGCGAGAACGTCACGGCCCGCGGGCGCTGCACGGCCACGTCGTGGGTCTCGCAGAACTCGGCCCACCAGTCCAGGCCGTACAGGTTGGCGTCGGCGTAGGCGCGGGCGGTGTCCAGGCCGTGGCGTGACCGGATGGCGGAGAGCCGCGTGCCCTGCAGCACCGACACCTTGGCCGTGGTCGCCCCGCTGGCGCCCGCGCCGACGGTCCGCGCTTCGATCACCACCACCGAGTGGCCGCGCGCCGCCGCCATGAGCGCGGTGATCAGGCCGGTGAAGCCCGCACCCGCGACCACGAGGTCCACGTGCTCGTCGGCCGGGATGTCGACTGCGGGGACGTCGATGGTGCTGCGCTGCCAGTACGAAGTGCCCATGGTGGCTTACCGTAGGACTGCCCAACCGCCAACGCATCCGCTCGACTTCCACGCCGGCGCAGAATCGCCGTCTGCTCACACGGTCCGCTTCTCACGATGTACTCCGGCCCGCGCCGCGCGACTCACGCCAAGTCGAGGGCTCCATCGAGAAGCGGAAAGCGCACAGACTCACTCGGGCGATGCGGGCCGAACCCTCTTCCCGACGCAGCCGGGCGGCGAGGCGGCGAGGCGGCGGGGCGGCCAGGTGATCGGGCAGCAGGCGGCAGGCGCTGCAGAGGGCTACGTGCGCTACTTGCCGGTGAACCCGGCGTCCACGGGGAGCGTGATACCGGTGATGTGCCGGCCCGACTCCTCCACCAGGTAGAGCACCGCGCGCGAGATGTCGATGGGGTCGAGCATCGGCACCGGCAACGCATTGCCCATCGTGTGCCCGGCCGGGTTGCCCGCGAACCAGGCCTGCATCTCCGCGTGCGACACCATCGCGGTGGGCACGCCGGCCGGGTGGATGGTGTTGATGCGGATGCCGTGCGGCGCCAGCCAGATCATGAGACTGCGCATGATGCCCACCACGCCGTGCTTGCTGGCGGTGTACCCGGTCGCGGCGCCGCTGCCGTCGCCGCCGCGGCCGGTCAGGCCGTTCGTCGACGAGATGAGCACGATCGATCCGCCCTGATCCCGCTCGACCATGAGCGGCGCGATCGCGTGGACGGTGTTCCACACGCCGACCAGGTTGACCATGATCGTGTCGATGAACGCGACCTGCGCATCCGGCTCCTGCCCGCGCTGGAGGTTGATGCCCGCGTTGGCCACGACGATGTCCGGCACGCCGAACGCCTCGACACACCGGTCCACGGCTGCGGCGACGTCGGCGGTCTCGCGCACATCGCCCTGCACCGCCACGATCTCACCGCCGACCGCCTCCACCTCGGCGACGGTCTGATCCAGATCCGACTGCGTGGCCAGGGCGTACGGCACCGACGCGATGTCCTCGCAGATGTCGAGGGCGAGGATGCGGGCCCCGCGCCGCGCCAGCTCCACCGCGTGACTGCGCCCCTGGCCCCGGGCCGCGCCGGTGATGAAGGCGACCTTGCCCGCGAGTGACTGCTGTTCCATGTGCTCCACGCTCCTGCTCACGATGCCCGAACGGCGACCTGCCGGGCCGCCCGGCGGGGCGACCTGACTGCTGTCAGAATCTAAGCACCGAAGCGCGCCCGCCGATGTGGATCAGCCTGAACCTGTCGCGTCCAGCACCTCGCGAAGCGCCGCGGCGAACGCGTCAGCATCGCGCGCGACCAGCCGCGAATAGCTCAGTACCAACCCCGACACCGGATACCGCGCGGACTGGCTACTCAGCGACCGCGTCCGCCACCCGGCCCGCTCGAGTGCGCGGACCACGTCGTCGTCGTCATATCCCGGCAGCATCACGCACAGGTGGAGCCCCGCCTCTACACCTGTCACATCCACGGTCGGGCACTCGCGCGCGAGCGCCGCAACCAGGCGCGCGCGCCGATCGCTGTACACCCGCGCCGCCCGCGCCAGGTGCCGGTCCATCGCGCCCGAGGCCATGAACCCGGCCAGCGCGTCCGCGGGCAGCGACGACGGCCCGCGCCGGTGCACCGCCAGCCACCGCTCGACCTCGCGGCGCAACCCGACCGGTGGCAGGCACCAGGCGACACGCAGGTCAGGGGCCACGGACTTGGACGACGTGCCGACGTACGCCACGCACCCGTCGGCGCCCGGCAGCGTCGCGAGCGCGGGCAACGGCGCGACGCCGTAGCGGAATTCGCCGTCGTAGTCGTCCTCGATCACCAGCGAGCCCGTCCGTCGCGCCCACTCCACCAGCGCGACCCGCCGCTCGACGCTCATGCGGTGGCCGAGCGGGTACTGGTGCGCGGGCGTGGTGAACACGATCGCGGGCGTCTCGCCCAGGCGCGCGGCGTCGAGGCCGTCCGGGTCGACGGGGTGAAAGTGCACGTCCAGGCCCTGCTCGCGCGCCATGAGTAGCGCGCCGCGGTAGCCGGGATCCTCCATGTGGAACGGGATCGCGGCGGGGCCCGGCCGGCCGGCCTCCTCGCGCCGGGCGACGAACGCGGCGCACAGGGCGGCGATCGCCGAGCGCGACGAGTCGAACAGCAGCGGGTCCGCGCCGGCGATCCCGCGATGCCGCCGCAGGTGCCCCGCCAACGCCGCGCGCACCGTCGGACTCGGCTCCTCCCACGGGTTGACCCCAGCGAGCCCCTGCGCCGCGGCCGCCCGCACCGCCGACCGCCACGCACGCTCCTCCACCAGCGCGGCGTCCGGGATCCCGGGACGCAGGTCGCGCGGCGATCGCCCCCGACGGGTCTCGGGTAGGGGCGACGACGAGGCCTCAGACGCAGCACCGTCACTCCGCCGGGTCCTGGCACCCGCGCGGGCGGCCTGCGCGGCGCCCCGGCTGACGCGGGTGCCGGAGCCGTGTTCGGAGGCCACGAATCCGGCGGCGGCGAGTTCGTCGAACGCGCGCACGACCGTCCCCCGGGACAGGCCCGTCTGCTCGGCCAGCGCGCGTGTGGACGGCAGGCGGTCGCCGTCGGCCAGGGCGCCGTCCGCGATGCGCTCGATGATCGCGTCCACCAGATCCGCGGCTCCCGACACCTGCCCCAGGACCAGGGCGCCGGGGCGGGAGGTGCGGGACATGGACCAAGCGTAGGCGGCGACCGCGGTCACGAGGCCGGAGAAGTCGCCCGCCAGCGTGTAGGATTCACCGGCAGTGGGGGAGTATCCATCACGCTGTGGACGTCAGCACGCGGGCCCGAGGATCGGGTCGGCCGGGCACAGCGGCTCACACCAACGGTCAAGGCCCGGGTGAGCGGAGAGACTCACGGGGCTTTGTCGTCCCACGCCGTCTCTCACGAAAGGACCCTCTCCGTCCATGGAGATCACTCCGCTGCTCTGGGGCATCACGATCGCGGTGATCGTGGGCCTGCTGGCCTTCGACTATTTCTTCCACGTGCGCAAGGCACACCTGCCGACCATCCGCGAGGCCGCGGTCTGGTCCGCGATCTACGTGGGTCTGGCCCTGTTGTTCGGCCTCATGTTCTTCGCCGTGGGCGACACCGCGCACGCCGTCGAGTACTACGCCGGCTACATCACCGAGAAGGCGTTGAGCGTCGACAACCTCTTCGTGTTCCTGGTGATCATGGCGTCGTTCAAGGTGCCGCGTGAGTTCCAGCAGAAGGTGCTGCTGTTCGGCATCACGTTCGCGCTGATCTCGCGCACGGTGTTCATCCTCCTCGGCGCCGCGATCATCGAGGCCTGGTCGGACGTATTCTACCTGTTCGGCATCGCGCTCCTGCTCATCGCCGGCCAGCAGCTCCGAGGCGAGCTCACCGGGGACAAGGACGGCAAGGACGAGGCCGACAACGTCATGGTCCGGCTGGCCAAGCGGTTCCTGCCGGCCTCCGAGCACTACGACGGCGACAAGCTGTTCACCCGCGAGAACGGCAAGCGGCTGCTCACGCCGATGCTGCTGGTCATGGTGGCGATCGGTGCCACCGACATCCTTTTCGCGTTCGACTCGATCCCCGCGATCTTCGGTCTGACGCAGGAGCCGTACATCGTCTTCACCGCCACCGCGTTCTCGCTGATGGGTCTGCGGCAGCTGTACTTCCTCATCGACGGCCTGCTCGACCGGCTCGTGTACCTGTCCTACGGGCTGTCCGCGATCCTCGGGTTCATCGGCGTCAAGCTGATCCTGCACGCACTGCACGAGAACAACCTGCCGTTCATCAACGAGGGCGAGAACGTCTCCGTCGTGGAGATCCCCACCAACCTCTCGCTGCTGGTGATCGTGATCATCCTGGCGATCACCGTGGCGGTCTCGCTGCTCAGCCCCAAGGGCAAGGCACTGCGTGCGCTGCAGAACGCCGAGCGCTACGCGTTCCGCTACTCCAGGCTCGCCGAGGACACCGACGTCTCCGAGGCCGACCGCGTGCAGGCCGAGCAGCTCATGGACGACTGGACCCGCAAGGCCGAGTCCGTGGCGCCGAGGTACCGCGAGGAACTGCTCGAACACAAGGACAAGTACTCCGACATCATCCGCACCGCGCACGAGACCCGGTTGGCCTCCGCGCGGGCCGCGGGTCGCGAGGCCGGCGAGTCCGAGAAGATCGTCAAGCAGCGCGGCCCCACGGTCTGACGGCGCCGGGGCCTGGGGCCCGGGGCCTGGGGCCTGGGGCGGCGTGCCCGGGCCCCGCTGGCCCGGGCCGGGGCGGCCGGCACTGACCCCGGCCCCGCCAGACCTTGTCGACATGAGTGCGAAACTCGTCGGCATCACTGCGAACCCAGCCCGGAAAGATAGCAGTGACGCCACCAAAGTTCGGGCAGCGCCGACACCGGACCACCGGCCGTCAGCAATCCCCGTATCGGCCGCCCCGAACCTTCGCCAAAGTGGTCTCACCATTTGGCCCGAAGTGGACCTTCCCAGCCGAGCCACTTAGCGGATGGAATGGCCTCATGCAGAACTCCGCGACCGCCTACAACCGCCCGGCGCCCACGTACCGCCAGTCCGCACGCCTCCGCGACGTCCGTTACGACGTGCGCGGCCCCATCCTCACCGAGGCCATGCGACTCGAGGCCGAGGGCCACGACATCCTGCGCCTGAACCTGGGCAACATGCGCCCGTTCGGCCTCGACGCACGCCCCGAGATCGTCGAGGCCGTGGCCCGCGACCTCGGCGACGGCCAGGCCTACTCGGATTCGCGCGGAATCCCGGTCGCGCGCGAGGCGGTCGCCGAGCACTACCGCCGCTGCGGGATCGACCAGATCTCGGCCGAGGACGTGTTCCTGGGCAACGGCGTCAGCGAGCTCATCACCCTCGTCCTGCAGGCCCTGGTGAACCCGGGCGACGAAATCCTGGTCCCGGCACCCGACTACCCCACGTGGACCGGCGCCGTGAACCTCACCGGCGGCGTGCCCATGCACTACCTGGCCGATGAGGCGAACGGCTGGAACCCGTCGCTGGAGGACATCGAGTCCAAGGTCACCCCGCGCACGAAGGCCCTCGTCCTGATCAATCCCAACAACCCGACGGGCGCGGTCTACAGCGAGGAGACGGTCCGCGGGATGGCCGACATCGCTCGCCGCCACGGACTCGTCCTGCTCAGCGACGAGATCTACGAAGAGCTGGTCTTCGGCGAGGCCGTGCATCACCACGCGGCGCTCGCGGCCGGCAGTGACGTGTTGTGTCTGACCTTCGGCGGCCTGTCCAAGGCGTACCGGGTGTGCGGCTATCGGGCCGGCTGGGTCGCCGCGACCGGGCCGCTCGACCACGCCGCGGACCTGCTCGAGGGCATCACGCTGCTGTCGAACATGCGGGTCTGCCCCAACGTGCCGGGCCAGTACGCGATCCCGGTGGCGCTCGCCGCGGGGACGCCCGGATCCGCGCTCCCGGCGGACGTCGTCGACCCGGGCGGCCGCCTGGAGTCGCAGCTGGCGATGGCGTCGGACGCCCTGAATGCGATCCCCGGGGTGAGCTGCGTACCGCCGCGCGGAGCTCTGTACTGCTTCCCTCGGATCGACCGGGAGATGTACGGGATCGACGACGACGAGGAGTTCGTCCTCGATCTGCTGCGCTCGGAGCATGTTCTCGTCACGCACGGGACGGGGTTCAACTGGCCCGAGCCCGACCACTTCCGGATCGTCTGCCTGCCGGAGGCAGGCGTTCTGGAGCGGGCGATCGCCTCGATCGGCGACTACCTCGCCCGCCGCAGGCTCCGCGTCGCGGCCTGAACCCGGCCCGCCCCGCAAGACGCGCCGTCTCATCGTCCAGAGGGTTCCGCACACATCTCGCGAGTAGACGTGTGCGGAACCCTCTGGGCGATGGGCGCGAGCCGGTGACTTCGCGTATCCCGCCTGATCAGCCCTGGAGCGCGGGCTTGATGTAGTCCCACCCGGCGTCGAAGTTCTTCATGAAGTTGACCCAGTTGTGGGCGCCGGTCGGTGTGTAGACGACCTCGTGCTCGACACCGGCCTGGTTGAGTGCCCGCTCGAACGCCGTGGTGCCCTCGAGAACTCCGCGCTCGAGAACCACGCCCACGGCCAGCGACTGCACGTCCCCCTTGTACGCCGCGAGGTCGTCGGGCCCGATGACTCCGCTCCCTGCCGAGAAGAACACGCTCTTGCCATCCAGGCCGCCCACATGGGAGATCGTGTCGTTCTCCCGCCACTGGTCACTGCCGTGCGGGCCCCACATGTTCTGGACGTCGGCGCCGCGCGTCTCGACGGTCATGCGCAACGTCTGGTAGCCGAGCGGGTCCATGGTGGAGTAGTTGCCGCTGAACGACATCACGGCGTCGTACATGTCGTATGTCGCGGCGAGGTGCATCGCCGCCTGGCCTCCCATCGAGATGCCGCCGACCGCAGCCTTGTCGGTCACCTGCAGCTGCGACTCGACGATCCCGGGCAGCTCCTCGGTGAGGAACGTCTCCCACTTGTAGTTTCCGAGGAGCGGATCGTCGCTCTTCCAATCCGTCCAGTACGAGGCGTACGCCCCGGTGGGGGCCACGACGTGGACGTTGTCGTTCGCGAGCGGCCGCGTGTCGGTCTTGGCCATGGACCGCCATCCGGAGGGCTTCTCCGGGGAGTCGACACCGTCGAGCAGATAGAGCACCGGCGCGGGCCCCTCCCCCTTGGACGGCATCACCTCGACGAGGACCTCCCGCTGCATCGCGAAGGAGTCGACGACCCAGTATTCGTAGTCCCCGACCTTCGTCTTGCTGACGAAGCCTGGCGCTGCGACGTCCTTGTGCGGGCGGGGATCGCCGTACAGAGGAGTTTGCGAGCCCGTGCCCAGCGGGAAGTCCGCCGAGCCGACCGAGCCGATGACCCCGGCGGTCGATCCGACCGGCAGCGAGCCGATCACCTCGAGCGCCGTCTCCACTCCTCCCTCACCGAGGCTGGACACGTCGATGTCCTGGGCCGCGGCGGGGCCGGCCGAGCCGATGGTCAGGGCGGTGGCGAGAGCGCCGGCGGTGGTGGCCGCGAGGCGGCGCAGTGCGGGATTCATGTGTCTCCGATGGCGGATCGTGTCGCCGCCCGGTGACGACGAGAAAAGGTGGTGCAGAAAGAGCCGGCGGCTCAGTACAGCGCCGACTTGATGTAGTCCCAGCCGGGCTTGATCTTCGGCACAAAGGTATGCCAGTTGTGGAAGCCTGTGTCGGCGTAGTCGGCGAGATGCTTGATGCCCTCGCGATCGAGTACCCGCTCGAACTCCTCGGTTCCGGACCGCACGCCCGACTCCAGCAGGAGGCCCAGGGTCATCTTGAGGTAGTCGTCCCCGTACTCCTCGATATCTGTCTGCCCGACCCTGGGGCTGCCGGCGGAGAAGTAGACGGCGGTGTTCTCGAGGCCCTGCACGTGCGAGATCGTGTCGTGGTCCTTCCAGCGGTCGCTGCCGCGCGGGCCCCACATGTTCTCGAGCTCGCCACCCCGGCCCTCGATGGCGCCGCGGATCGACTGGTAGCCCAGCTCGTCCATGGTCGAGTAGTAGCCGGAGATGGACATGACGCCCTGGTAGAGCTCGGGGTGCGTGGCCGCGAGGTGCATCGCCGCCTGACCGCCCATCGATACGCCACCGACGGCGTTGTTGCCGTTGGTCGGCGTCCCGCGCTCCGCGAGCTGCGATTCGACGATGCCGGGCAGCTCCTTGGTGAGGAACGTCTCCCACTTGTTGTAGCCCAGAGTCGAGTCCTCGGCGTTCCAGTCCGCCCAGTACGCCGAGTACGCGCCGGTGGGCGCCACGATGTGGACGTTCTCGTTCTGCATCATCTCGTCGATGTGCACCTGGTGTCGGTAGCCGGAATTACCCTCCGGCGAGTCGACGCCGTCGAGCATGTACAGCACCGGCGCCGGGCCCTGGTCGGTGACCTGCGAGGGAACGACCTCGACGATCACCTCTCGCTGCATCGCCGCGGAGGTGACCAGCCAGTACTCGTACTCGCCGACGGTCTTGTCGAGCCCGACGAACTTCGACCCGGTGATCGTGTCCTGGCGCGGGCGGGGCGGCTTCTTGAGCTCCTGCAGCGACCCGGCGCCGTCGAGCGGGAAGTCGGAGGAACCGAGGGCGCCGAGCGAGCCGAGGGCGGACCCGAGCGGCAGTGAACCGGCGACCGAGCCGATCATCTCAACTTCCTCTAGTCCGAGCGAGGAGGTGTCGATGCCGTCGAGTTGGGCGTAGGCGGGCGTGATCGACCCGATGGTGAGGGCGAGGGTGAGGGCGCCGGCGGTGGCGGCCGCGAGGCGACCGAGTCCGAGGGACATGAGCCTCCAGATTCGAGGGGAGGGCGTGCTCGGAAAGCTTAATCGATCCTGAGCCCCGACGCGTTACCAGACCCCTCGCACGATCACCCGCGCAGGGCCCCCTCAACCGCTCCGCCGAGGTCCTGCGGCTTCCGGTTAGGGCCGAAGCGGCCCACCACCCGACCGTCGCGACCGATGAGGAACTTGGTGAAGTTCCACGTGATGCGCCCGCCGAGCATCCCGGACTTCTCCGATTTGAGCCAGCGGTACAGCGGGTGGGCATCGGCGCCGTTGACGTCGATCTTGGAGAACATCGGGAACTCCACGCCGAAGTTCCGTTCGCAGAATTCCCCTATCTGCTCATCGTCGCCCGGCTCCTGGTGCGCGAACTGGTCGCAGGGGAAGCCGAGCACCACGAGCCCGTCCTCGCGGTAGTCCTCGTAGAGCTTCTGCAGGCCCTTGTACTGCGGGGTGAATCCGCACTTGCTCGCGGTGTTGACCACCAGCACGACCCGGCCCGCGTAGTCCGAGAGGTCCTTCTCGCTGCCGTCGAGCAGGCGGGCCCGGAAGTCCGAGAGGGTGGGGGTGTCGGCCATGAGGACTCCTCGTTGTTCGCGTTGTTGTCGTCGTTCTGGTCGGTCCCCGACGCGCGCGGCTCGGTCGCGCGCGGATCACGCTCCATTGTCCCCCGGTGACCGGCCCTGGTGGGCCGTTGCCCCGCTACCGGCCGCGGGAGACGTCCGGCATCGTCAGTGCCGAGGCCGCGCCGATCAGGCCCATTACCGCCAAGAAGACCAGTGCCCACTGGACGCCGATCAACGCGAGTGCCGAGCTGATGCCGCCGACCAGCAACAGGATGATCCCCATGCTGGTGTTGCCCACCGCGACATAAGCGGTCCGTGTGTCCCCTTCCGCGACGTCCACGACGTAGGTCTTGCGGCCGACCCGAACGCCGGAGTGCAGCAGCGTGAGCAGGAAGTAGGAACCCACGAACACGGCCGTGCCGGCGGCCGATCCGCCGTCGAAGCCGGGGACCGCGAGCACCACCACGACCAGCGCGATCGCCACGAGCGAGGCCGCCGACGCCGCACGCGCCATCAGCAGCCGGCTGGACCGGTCGGCCATGCGGCCGAAGATCCGCCCGCCGATCAGCGACGCCACGCCCGAGGCGAGGATGAACCCGCCCAGCCCGGTCAGGGCGTGGGTGCCCGCGGCGACCGACATCGACACGATGAACGGCGGGCTCAGTGACGACACCAGCAGCAGCCCGCGCACGGAGATGAACTTCCGGAAGGTGGGATCCTCGCGGAACAGGCGCGCGGCGTCGGCGAACCACGAGCCGGACGCGCCCTCACCGCCCTCACCGCCCGAGCCCGAGGAGTCGTCCTTGCCGGACTTCTCCGACCGCCCCTCCCCTGCGGGCTCCTTGATCTGCGCGTACACCGCAGCGGACAGGGTCCACATGACCGCGCCCGCCGCCAGCAGGATCGCGATCTGCCCGGCGTCGATGTCGTGTCCGCCCACCAGCCGGATCGCCAGACCCAGCGTGACGGCCACGAGCCCCGCGGCGGAGGTGGCCAGCCCGATGATCTGCCCGCGTTCACCGGACGGGATCGTGCGCCCCTGGACGTCCTTGGACGCGATCGAACACAGGCAGCGGCCCAGCGAGAACATGACGAGCGCCGCCAGGATCCCCACGCCCGCGGCGGTCCCGTGACCGAGCGCGGCGATCGCGGCCATCACCGCCACCGACGCCGCCTGTACGCCCGCACCGGTGACGAACACCCACTTGCGCCGCCGCACCCGCACGACCAGCGGCGTGAGGAATGCCTGCGGCAGCATCGACCCGGACTCGCGGATCGGCACCAGCAGTCCCACCAGCGCGGCCGGCACGCCGATCACGTGGAACAGCCACGGCAGCACGGTCGACGCGCTGACCATCTGGTCCCCCGACGACTGGAACGTGTTGGCCGCGACCAGCCGCAGCCCGTTGCGCGGCACGTCCTGCTGCACGTCGCGGGGCAGCGCCGTCTCGGCGGGATCGACCCGCGTGACGAGGCGGGTGTACAGACGGTCGGGGGCGCTCACGTCTCAGGACAGTAGCCGCCCACTCCGACACCACCGCCCGGAACCCCACAACCGCAGAATCCGCCACCCTCCGCCCGGGTCCGCTGCCCTCCAGGGGAGGTAGCGGACCCGGAACGCGGGTAGCGGATTCCGGGATCTGTCGGCTGGACGGGCCAGCCCGTCGGCCGTCTCGTCAGCCGAGCGGCCCGCCGCAGTTGGGCCACGCGCCGGCGCCCTGGCTGGCGAGCACCCGCTCACCCACGGCGATCTGCTGCTCCTTGGTGGCCTGGTCGGCGGTGGCGGCGTACTCGCCGCCGCCGTGCGCGGTCCAGGTCTGTGCGGCGAACTGCAGGCCGCCGTAGTAACCGTTGCCGGTGTTGATCTGCCAGTTGCCGCCGGACTCGCACTGGGCGACCTGCTCCCAGGCGGCCGGGCCGGCGGCGTTGGCGGCCGGCGTGGCGAGGCTGGCGGCCCCGGCGGCGACTCCTCCCGCGAGGAAGGCGCCGGCGAGGGTTCGGACGAGGGTCTTCTGCATTCTTCGTGACCTCCATGGGGGTCTGGCGTGTCGTGCATCGGTCGTCGGACAGCCGCCGACCCTACGTACCCGGCCGGGGAGGTGCGCAAGGTCGGAGCCGGTGCGAACCCGAGATCAGGGGATCGGCAGGGGTCGACGACGACGAGGCCCGTCGCAGGTCACGGCCCTGAATCGCCGGGTGCGATCGCCGGGCATTCGAGCGGTGGTGACATCGCCCACATCAAGGCAGGCTGGGGCCATGAGTGCTTTCGCGAAGGGCGACCATGTCGAGTGGAACTCCGAGGCGGGGATGGTCAGCGGCGTGATCCGGGCGGTCCACACCAAGGACGTGGAGTTCAAGGGTCGGACACGGCGCTGCAGCCCGGAGGAGCCGCAGTACGAGATCGCCAGCGACAAGACCGACCACGTCGCCATGCACAAGGAGAGCGCCCTGCGGAAGATCGGTAAGTGACCGACAGCTCGATCGCCATCGAGGATCGGACAACTGGCAGGCCTCGCTCGGTGGCGATCCACGAGTGCGGCGACCCGTCCGGCACACCCCTGATCCACTTCCACGGCACCCCTGGCTCCAGGCTCGAGGCGGATTTCGGTCACGAGATCGCCGCCAGGGCGGGCGTACGGGTGATCGGCTTCGACCGGCCCGGTTACGGCGCTTCCGACGCCGCGCCGATCAGCGCGGTGGGCATCGCTCACGAAGCGGAGTCGATCGCCGATCATCTGGGGCTGGAACGGTTCGCGGTGTCGGCGTGGTCAGGCGGTACCGCGTTCGCGTTGGCGACCGCCGCTGTGCTGCCTGAGCGCGTCTCACGTGTGGGGATCGCCGGCGGGTTGGCGCCGTTCGACCGGATGCCCGATGCCCGCGACTCACTCTCGCCGAACGACCTCGAGGCGCTGGCGCAGCTACCCGCCGATCCGGCTCGTGCCGCGGGGCTCTTCCGCACCGGGAACGCCGATACGCTCGGGGCGATGCTCTCGGTTCGCGACGACGAGGCGGCGCCCTGGATCGACTGGATGTTCGCGTCCAGCGACACCGAGGTGGTCGCCCGCCCCGAAGCCCGCCGCGCGCTGGCCGTGAACTTTCGTGAGGCGCTGCGCCAGGGCACGGACGCGATCGCGTGGGACAACGTGGCGTTCGTGGGCCCGTGGGGGGTGCAGGTCGAGGACGTCGTCGCGCCGGTTCTGCTCTGGTACGGAGACCGTGACGAGATTGCCCCACCGGTCAACGGGCAGTGGCTCGCCGAGCACCTCGCCCACGCCCACTTGACCGTCTACCCGGGCGAGGGCCATCTGGTACCGCTGACCTATTGGGCCGAGATACTGCGGTCACTGACTGTCGACCACCGACCCGTCGAATCACTCATGGAGGTTCAACTTCGCGGTGCCGGACACGACGATCCCGTTGTGTTCCGGAATTGACACTTCGAGCAGGCTGGGGCGGCCGACATGGGCACCCTGGTGGATGTGGACTGCCCGGGATGGTGGAACCCGGCCGATCTCGCGCAGGTATGCGCCGGTGGCGGCAGCGGCGGATCCGGTTGCCGGGTCCTCGTTGATGCGGCCGACCGGAAAGATGTTGCGGGCGACGAACTCGTCCTCAGCGACGGGATGCAGCACCGTGATGGTGCCCGCCCACCCGCGCTCCCTCATCATCTCGGCGACGGGTGCCGGTGCGAATCGGAACTGGTTGAAGATCTCGGCGTCGCGCAGCACCAGCATCGGATGCCAGTTGCCGGCGAAGGCCTCGCGGGCCGGGAAGTCGGGGTGCAGGTCCCCGGCTCGCAACCCCAGTAGGTCGAGGACTCGGTCGGTCACGTCGGACGGCATCGCGCGGACATGGGGTTGCACGCTGGTGAAACTCACCCGGACACCGTCATCCGTGTTCTCGACCGCCAAAGAGACCTCACCGACCTCGGTGTCGAAAACGATGCTCTCGATGCTGTATCGCTCTGCCAGCGCGACGGCGGTCGCCACGGTCGCATGGCCGCAGAACGGTACCTCCGCGGCCGGAGACCAGTAGCGAATGCCGACGATCAGACCGCGCAACTCGGTGCTGATGCTCGTCACGAACGCTGTCTCGGGGTAGCCGACTCGTGCGGCGATGCGCAACATCTCCGCATCGCTCAGTTCGGCGGCATCGAGCACTATGCCCGCGGGATTTCCCCCGCCTTCCGCTGCGGCGAACGCGGCGTACCGCAGAATCTCGGGTTCGACCAAGGACTTCATGAGTCAAGGCTAAACATCGCGCGTCGCGTCAGCCCGCGGGCCGAGTGGAGGATCAGGCAGTGGCGACTCAGCCAGCGACGGCGGCCGCGAGGTTGCCCAGGCTGTCGGCGAGCTGCTTCTCCGACACCACCGGGAACGACAGCTTCTCCCGGAGCTTCTTGTCGACCGCGGACCAGTCGTAGGTGAGCCGGACCCTGGTCGAGTCGGGCCCCTCGGGCGTGAGCTCCCAGACCCACTCCCAACCGGGGGGCTCGGTGCCGGCGGGGGCGGTCTTCCACGCGAGCAGCTTGTCGTCGACGAACCCGGTGACGTGGTTGTCGGTCCGGTACTCGCCGCCCATGGCCTCGGCGTACATGTCCATGGTGAACACGTCGCCCACCTGCTGGATGCGGTCGGTCTTGTAGTCGCCGCGGACCATCCCCGAGCCGTCCAGCCGGGCGTGGTTCTCCGGGTTGGACAGGCACTCGAAGATCTCGGCCGCCGAGTGGTCGATCACTCGCTCGACGATGACGTTGGTGGAATCACTCATGCCCCCACCGTGCACGCTGACGGCCGAGCGCGCATCCGCTGCGCGGCCGAGATCGTCGAACGCTTGCCGGGTAGCCCGGGCCCGGGTAGGCACGAGGTATGGGAACCACACTCGAGATCACGACCGACGACGGAACCGCCGAGGCCTACCTGACCGGGTCCGGCCCGGGTGTGCTGTTCTTCATCGACGCCATCGGGCTGCGGCCGCGCATCGAGGAGATGGCCGACCGGATCGCCGGCTGGGGCTACACCGTCCTGGCTCCGAACGTCTTCTACCGGCTCGGCACCAGGGAAGAACTGCTCCCGCCGATGGACCTGACCGTCCCCGAGAACCGGAAGGCGTACGGGCCGGTGATCATGCCCCGCGTGCAGGGCTATACGCCGGACCTGTCCGACCCAGACACCGCGCGTTGGCTCGACGTCCTCGGCGAGCACGCGCGCCCGGGGCCCGTCGGCGTGACCGGCTATTGCATGGGCGCCCGGTTGGCGGTGCGGGCGGCGGCGCTCCGGCCCGAGCAGGTGGTGGCGGCCGCGGGCTTCCACGGCGCGGCCCTCGTCGACGGCTCCGAGGCGAGCCCGCATCTGCTGCTGCCGCACTGCCGGGCCGAGTTCGCGTTCGGACACGCCGACGCGGACCCGGCCAACGACGCCGAGGCGATCGCCGAGCTGGGCCGGACGCTCGACGCCGCCGGGCTGACCGCGGTGAACGAGACCTATCCGGACGCCCCGCACGGCTTCAGCATGTCGGACACCGCCTCCTACCAGGAAGAAGGCGCCGAGCGGATGTTCCGCACGCTGGAGGCCCTCCTCCAGCGCACGCTGGGCGGCCCCGCCCGGGGCTGACTCCGGCAGGCTGCCCGCCCGGGGCGGGCCGCCTCCGGCGGGCCGGCCCCGGGCGCGCCTCAGCCGCGGCGGGCCGTGAAGCGACCGATCAGGCGGGTGCCCGCCAGGAACGGGACCCGCGTGAACCGCTTGGAGTACCAGGCGAAGGTCGCGAACGCGTCCGGGGTGATCACGACACGGCGGGCCTCTATGCCCCGGATCGCCCGCCGGGCGATGATCTCCGAGGTGAGGTGCGTCTTGGAGAGCAGCTTGCGCGCCATCTCGTCCGACTGTGCATCCTCCCCGGACAGCGAATCCGCCAAACCGGACTGGAAGAACTGCGGGCAGATCACCGACGTCGACACCCCCCGGTGCCGCAGTTCCGCGTCGAGGGTCTCCCCCAGCGCGACCGCCGCGGCCTTGGTGGCGTTGTAGGCGCTCATCTGCGGTGCGTGCACCAGGCCGGCCGCCGAAGCGGTGATGACGATCCGGCCGCCGTCCGGGATCCGGCCGGCGAAGGTGCGGCAGCCGCGCACGACCCCCAGCAGGTTGATCTCGACGATCCGCTGCCACGCGGCCATCGACGTGATTTCGATCGGCCCGCCCACCGCGATGCCGGCGTTGTTGACCAGTACGTCCAGTCGGTCGATCTCCGCGGCCGCCGTCTCCCAGTCCGCGTCCGAGGTCACGTCCAGTCGGCGGTACGTCCAGCGCCCGGTCAGCGCCCGCACCTCGGCCGGCGCCTCGGCGTGGACATCCGTGAGGATCACCTCGTCACCGAGCGCCAGGAACTCGCGCGTCAGCGCCAGCCCGAGCCCGGATGCCGCACCGGTGATGAGGACACGACGCGAGCCGGCCTCGGCCGCCGACGCCCCCGCGCGGCCACGTCGGGAAAGGAATCCGCTCATCGGGTCAGGCCCACCTTGTCGTCGTCGTTCTCGTCGTCGAACTGGATGCCCGCGGCCTCGTGGCCCGCGACCTCAGGACTCGCGGCGGCGCTCCCCACGTCTGGCCGCCCGCCGGACAGCTCCACGTCCGGACCGAAGGCCATCCCGCGGCGCTGGTCGCCGAACGCCAGCTCCGGGATCTCCACCAGGTAGTTCTGCACGTAGCGCCACGGCCGGGTCTCGCCCTGCTTGGGGAAGAGATGGCCGTCGCGCCGGATGTAGCCGGCGTCGAAGTCGAGCAACAGCCGATCGGCGGGCTCCTCGGGCGCAGTCGGCGCGTACACGGTGTCGCCCCGCTTCCACAGTTTGACCATGTAGCGCGAGACCATGTCGGCGCGCAGTGTCCACGACGAGTTGATATAGCCGACGGTGAAGCTGAAGTTGGGCACGCCGGCGAGCATCATGCCGCGGTAGGTCGCCTGGGCGGAGATGTCCAGGGGCCGGCCGTCGATGCTCAGGGTGCCGCCGCCGAACGCCTGGAGCCGCAGGCCGGTGGCGGTGACTATCACGTCGGCGGGGATCTCTTCGCCTCCGACGAGCCGGATGCCGGTCGGGGTGAACGTCTCGATGTGCCCGGTCACCACTCGCGCACCGCGCTGCAGTGAGCGGAAGATGTCGCCGTCGGGGGCCTTGCACACGCGCTGATCCCACGGGCGGTAGTCGGGCGTGAAGTGCTGGTCGATCATCTCGGCGGAGATGTAGCGCCGCTGCATCGCGCGCAGCGCCCGCTTGAACAACCACGGCACCCGCTGCGCGATCACGAACTGCGACATGTCGCGCGCACCGTGGTTGAAGCGCGCGACCTTGTAGGCAAGCGGCCCCGGCAACAGACGCTTCCACACCGCGCTGATGGTGTCCTTCTCCGGCAGCGGGCCGATGTAGCTGGGGGTGCGCTGCAGCATCGTGACCTCGGCGCCCAGCTGCTCCAGCGACGGCAGTAGCGTGACTGCCGTTGCGCCGGAGCCGATCACGACGATCTTGCGGCCCTCGTAGTCCATGTTCTCGGGCCACTGCTGTGGGTGGATGATCTCGCCGCGGAAGTCGGCCTCGCCCGGGAACTCGGGGCGGTAGCCCTCGGCGTGCGAGTAGTACCCGGCGCCGTAGTGGACCCGGCGGGCCCACACGATGCGCTCGGTGGTGGTCGAGGCGTCGCCGGCCGCGACGTCGGCGGAGGCGTCGCCGCCCACGCGGCACGTGATGCGGTACAGCTGTAGAGCGGTGTTCCAGTCGGAGTCGGCGACCCACGACCGCAGATGCAGCCGGTCCAGCGCGCCGGCCTCACGGGCGGTGTCGCGGATGTACTCCTTGATGTCGGCGCCGCCGCCGAGCGTGGAGTCGTGCGGCCACGGCCGGAACGGGAAGCCGAAGGTGGCCATGTCCGAGTCGGAACGGATGCCCGGATAGCGGAAGGTGTGCCACGTTCCGCCGAGATCGTCATGGGCGTCGTGGATCTCCCATTCCCACTGCGGGAAGGTGCGATTGACGTGGTGCGCGAGATCGATCCCGGAGATCCCCGCGCCCACGATCAGCAGGTCCAGCGGGTTCTCTGGCGTCGCGCCCGGCCGCTGGCGGCTGTCGGTGGAAGTACTCATGCCGAGTACCGTAGCCGCGCCTGGCGTCAGAAACCTTCCGTAATGCGCCAACAAGTTGAGAATTCGCGCCACCCGACGCAGGGTTACCCCATGGCATTCATCCGATCGGCAGGCCTGCGCGGCGTCCGACAGGTGGTCACCGACCTGGGCGGGGACCCCGACGACCTGGCCCGGCGCTGCGGCCTGCCGACCGCCGCCCTGGACAGCGACGAGATCCTGGTCGAGGACCTGGCGATCGCCCTGCTACTGGAGACGGCCGCCGCGGAGCTCGACTGCCCGGACCTCGGCCTGCGGGTGGCCCAGCTCCAGGACCTGGACATGCTGGGCCCGGTCGCCGTGGCCGTGAAGAACGCGCGCAGCACCACCCAGGCGCTCGAGATGACCTCCAAGTACCTGTTCTTCCACTCGCGGTCGATCGAGATCACCGTGATCCCCGATCCCAGGGGCGACGACGACGTGCTGGGCGTGCGTTTCGGATACCGCGACGTAGACCAGGAGATCCCTCCGCAGTCCGTCGACCTGGTGCTCCTGTTCCTGCACCGCGCGATGCAGAGCGTGCTGGGGCCCGACTACGGACTCCTGTCGGTGGAGTTGCCGAACGAACTCGGCGCTGCGGAGCAGCAGTACCGGGAGCTATTCGGCGCCCCGGTGGCGGCGTCGACCCCGGGCGCGGTGCTGCGCGTGCCGTCCGCGCTGCTCGGGCAGCCCATCCCCGGCGGCGACCAGACCCTGCAGCAGTTGGCGCTCCGGTACCTCGACCAGCACGTCCCCGCGGACCGACGCGGCTTCGTCGACCACGCCCGGGCGGTGCTGCACCAGTCGCTGGAGACCGGCACCTCCTCGCTCGCGGACGTCGCCGGCCTGCTGGCGGTGTCGCCGCGCACGCTGCAGCGCGAGCTCGCCAAGGAGGGCACGACCTTCGCCGGGATCCGCGATGATGTCCGTCGCGAGACGGCGCTGCGACTGCTCACCACCACGGAGATCCCGCTGTACCAGATCGCCTCCGCCCTCGACCTGGGCGATGCGACCACGTTCAGCCAGTACTCGCGCCGCTGGTGGGGAAAGACCGCTCGCCAGGTACGACTCGGCGGCACGCCTGCCGTCGAGGTGGGAGACTGGAGACCATGAGCTCGATCCCGGCGTCCGACCCCCTGGCCATGCTGCGCTCCGGGCGGGGACCGGAGGACGGGGCCGAGCCGGACGACCCGATCCGCGAGCAGATCCTCGACGCGGCGACGGCGCAGTTCCAGAGCGTGGGGATCGCCCGGTCCACGATGAACGACATCACGCGGCGGGCCGGCCTGGCTCGGATGACCCTGTACCGGCGGTTCGCCAACAAGCAGGAACTCGTCGAGGCGACGCTGCTGCGTGAGTCGGCGTGGTTCCTGTCCGATCTGCAGCAGGAGATCGACGCCCACGACACGGTGGAGGACAAGCTCACCGAGGGGTTCGCCTTCACCGTCGAGACACTGCGCGATCATGACCTGCTCAACCGGCTCCTGGAGACCGAGGCGGAGGCGACCGTCCCGCACTTCACGGTCCAGGGGGCGCCGCTGATCACCGCGGCCGCGCACTTCCTGGCCGGCGAGGTCTCCCGCAACGCCCCCGACTCGCGCAGCTACGAGGAACTGCTGGTCGTTGCCGAGGTGACCGTGCGGCTCGTCATCTCGTTCGTCCTCAGTCCGTCCATGGTCATCGATCTGGACGACCCCGAGGTCTCCCGGGCGTTCGCCCGCAACCACCTCGGTCCGCTGCTCGGCCCGTCGGCGTTCGCCGGCGAGGCCGGACCAGCGCATTCCTGAGTAATTCTTCGCAGGCGGTTGACGAAACACCCCTCCGTGTCTAGCGTCAGTTACAAATAGATCGCGGATGTCACTCTGTATCGATCCGCATCTGGCTCCCACGCTCCCGGCAACGGCCGGTGACCGGAAGGATGATCATGACTGCTGTCGCACCCGCCCCGTCGGCGACCACCGAGGAGTACGAGAACACGCTCCGGCGCCTGTCGGACGCCTCGGTCCACCGCAGCTTCGACCCGTTCAAGGACATCTCCTGGGACCACCCGGACTTCAAGGCGGATCCCACCGACAAGCGCTGGATCCTGCCCGCTGGGATCGACCCGCTGGGCGGGCACCCCTGGTACCTGGCGCAGCCCGAGGAGAAGCAGATCGCGATCGGCCTGTGGCGCCAGGCCAACATCATGAAGGTCGGCCTGCAGTTCGAGAACATCCTGATCCGCGGGATCATGCAGTACGTCTTCAAGTCGGAGAACGGCTCGGCCGAGTTCCGCTACCTCACGCACGAGGCCACCGAGGAGTGCCACCACACCCAGATGTTCCAGCAGGGTGTGAACGCCATCGGCGCGGACGTCCCGGGAATGCCCAAGTGGCTGCGCCGGATCTCGCCCATCATCCCGATGGCGGCCGGCCCGTTCCCGGTGGCCTTCTTCATCGGGGTCCTCGCCGGCGAGGAGCCGATCGACCACACGCAGAAGCAGGTCCTGCGCAACTCGGACAACCTCCCGCCGGTGCTGTCGCGGATCATGGAGATCCACGTCGCCGAGGAGGCCCGCCACATCTCCTTCGCCCACACCTTCGTCGCCCGCAACGCGCCGCGCATGTCCCGCCGAGAGAAGTTCCTGGTCTCGCTGGCGTTCCCGGTGATCATGCGGCTGCTGTGCGACGCGATCCTCAAGCCGACCAAGGAGTTCCGCGACGCCTTCGACATCCCACAGGAGGTCGTCGACGAGCTGTACTGGGACGGCCCTGAGTCGCGCCGGTTCCTGTCGGACCTGTTCGGTGACGTGCGCATGCTCGCCGAGGATTCCGGGCTCATGAACCCGACCGCCCGCCGCGTGTGGAAGGCGCTGAAGATCGACGGCCGCCCCTCCCGCTTCCGCGGCGAGCCGCCGGTCGCGTTCCACGAGCCGGCCCCGGCCGCCGCCGCGAGCTAGGCTGCCATGCCCCACGTCATCACGCAGGCCTGCTGCGCGGACGCCTCATGCGTCCACGCTTGCCCGGTCAACTGCATCCATCCCACGCCGGACGAGCCGGATTTCGGCACCGCCGAGATGCTCTACATCGACCCGGTGTCGTGCGTGGACTGCGGCGCCTGCGTGGGGGCGTGCCCGGTCGGGGCGATCGTGCCGCACACCGAGCTGGCCCCGGAGCAGCAGGACTTCCTGCGTATCAACGCCGAGCTCACCGGGGACAACCGTCCGTCCCGGCCCCAGGCCCGCGTGCCGGCGTTGGTGCGCCTCGGTCCGACCCGCACAACGCTGCGGGTCGCGGTGGTGGGCGCCGGCCCGGCCGCGCTGTACGCCGCGGACGCCCTGCTGCGACAGGACGACGTGCAGGTCACGGTCTTCGACCGGCTGCCGGTGCCGCACGGACTCGCCCGCCACGGCGTGGCGCCCGACCACACCAGCACCCGTGCGGTCGCGGACCTGTTCACCGCGATCGAGGACGAGCCCGACTTCGACTACCGGCTGGGCGTGCGGATCGGCGAGGACGTCACCGCCGCCGAACTCGCCGCGCACCACCACGCCGTCATCTACGCGACCGGCGCGGGGACCGACCGGCCGCTGTCCATCCCGGGCACCGACCTCCCCGGCAGCACGTCCGCGACAGAGGTGGTGGCCTGGTACAACGATCACCCCGACCACGTGGACGCGCACGTGCCGCTGGACCACGAGCGCGCGGTGATCGTCGGCAACGGCAACGTGGCGCTGGACGTCGCGCGCATCCTGGCCACCGACCCGGAGCGGCTGGCCGACACCTCGATCGCTCCGCACGCCCTGGACGCGTTGCGCCACAGCCGGGTGCGGGAGGTGGTGGTGCTGGGCCGGCGCGGCCCGCAGCACGCCGCTTTCACCCTGCCCGAGCTGGTGGGTCTGGCCACGCGGGAGGACATCGACCTGCGCGTCGACGCGCCCGACGGCATCGACGTGGACGCCACCGCCGACCGTCAGACGCGCCTCAAGCTGGAATATCTCGCCGAGCTCGCCGCGCGCCAGACCGACGCGCCGGGCGATCGCCGCCGGATCGTGCTGCGCTTCCAGGCCTCCCCCGTGGAGGTCGTGGGAACCGACCGTGCGGAGGGCCTGCGGGTGGTGCGCACCGAGCTCGAGGTCGACGACGACACCGGCACCGCCCGCGCCGTCCCGGTTTCCGGCTCCGAAGAGGTCATCGCGGCCGGACTCATCCTGGGTTCGGTCGGCTACCGTGGCGTTCCGGTGCCGGGAGTGCCGTTCGATCCGGCCTCCGCGACGATCCCCAGCTCGCAGGGCCGCGTGCTCGACGAGCCCGGCGGCAGCGAGTTGCCGGGCCAGTATGTGGTGGGCTGGATCAAGCGCGGACCGCGCGGGTTCATCGGCTCCAACAAGACGTGTGCGGCGGAGACCGTCAACGCCCTGTTGGCCGACGCCAACTCGGGGACGCTGCCGTCGCCGCGGCCCGCGTTTGAGTTCGACGCGCTGCTACGCGGTCGCCGACCCGATCTCATCGACGGTGCGGCATGGCGCCGCGCCCGCCCCCGCGCAAAGGCCGCTGCCTCTGTTTAGTGGGCCCGGGTTTCTCCCGGACGACCGACCGCCGCGCCGACCCGGCGACGGCCCAACCCCGCGGCCATCCAGTCGACCAGGTCCGCGACGTACTCGTGGTGCGGTGGGAACGAGTCGGGGGAGGCCTCGGCACGGACGGCGAGGTCGGAGGTGACGACGACGACGAGTTGCCGCACCCGGTGCCGTGCCATCTCCGTGCCGCACCGTCGCGCCGTCTCGCTGACCAGCGCCTCGATCTGATCCTGGAGCGCGGTGCCGCCGACCGGCCCGGCGGTGACGGTCCGACCGACCTCGGTCAGCGGTCCCACCTGGGCGATCACCCGGAGTGTGCAGCGCCCTTCTTCGTCGAGGAGCAGATCCGCGAGCGGTGCCACCACGGCGCGTACCGCCTCGGGCAGGTCGGGCGGGTCCGTGCGCCAGCGCGCCAGGTCGGCCCGGCGCTCGTCCTCCATCCGCGCCACGCCGTCGGCGAGGATCTGCGCGAGCAGGCCGCTGCGGGAGCCGAAGTGATAGTTGATCGCCGAGTCGTTTCCCTGCCCGGCGTCGGCGATGATGTCCCGGACCCGGGCCGACTGCCAGCCCTCGTCCGCGAAGCGGCGCAGTCCGGCCAGGTAGAGGGCCCGGCGAGTGTCGGCGGAGGTGCGCGGCATGGGCCGAGTCTAGCCGGATTCGGCCCGACCCCTTCCCCCGGATTAACAGTAGGTGTTAAATGGCGGCATGTCCGCCGAGACGCCCTCCGCAGCCACTGCCCCGCCCGTCCCTTCCGCGCCGACCACCGCGACGGCCGACGTGTTCGACCCCTTCGATCCCGCGCACCTCGCCGACCCGTACCCGGCCTACCGGGTCCTCCGCGAGACCGACCCTGTCCACCACCACGTCAGCGACGGCACCGCTGCCCGCCCCGACTTCTGGGCCCTGTCCCGCTACGCGGACGTCGACGCGGCGGTCACCGCACCAGACCTCTTCTCCTCCGCCAGCGGTCTGACCTTCTACCCGGACGAGATCGCCGCGCTCGGCCTGGCCCCGACCATCGTGATGATGGATCCGCCCGAGCACTCGACCAAGCGCCGCCTGTTGGCCAGGGCCTTCTCGCCGAAGCGGGTGGCCGCCACCGAGCCGGTCATCCGCGAGTTCGTGCGGGGCCGCCTCACCGACCTCAGCACGCGCTACTCCGCCGGCGAGTCCGTCGACCTCCACCGCGACTTCTCCTCGCAGGTGCCGACGTTCGTGCTCTCGCACCTGTTTGACCTTCCGGAGGCCGACCGTCCGCTCTTCGACCCGTGGGTCACCGCTCTCACCTCACTCCAGGAGGAGGGCTTCCGCCCCGAGGGACTCGCGGGCGATGCCGTCTCGGCGGTCGCGGCGATGTTCGAGTACTTCGGGGCGCTCATCACGGAGCGTCGTGCGGCCCCCGGGGACGACCTCATCTCGGCGCTCACCCGGGCCGAGATCGATGGCCATACCCTCACCGACTGGGATGTCCTGGGGTTCTGCTTCGTGATCGTCGCCGGCGGCAACGACACCACCGGCAACCTCATCTCGCACACCGCCGCTCTGCTCGACCGGCACCCCGACCAACGAGCGATGCTCGCCGCGGACCCCGGCCTCATCCCCGGTGCGCTCACCGAATGTCTGCGCTTCGAGTCCAGCGTGCAGGCCCTGGCGCGGACCACGACCCGCGATGTGACGATCGAGGGCACGACGATCCCGGCCGGGGAGAAGGTGATGATGCTGTACGGATCGGCCAACCGCGACGAGCGCCACTACGGCCCCACCGCCGACCGGCTCGACATCACCCGCGAGGACACCGGTCATCTCGCGTTCTCGCGCGGCCCGCATTTCTGCATCGGCTCCCACTTCGCCCGGTTGCAGTCCCGGCTCGCGGTCGAGGAACTCTACGCGGCCCACCCGCGTCTGGGCGTCGACCACCACAACACCGTCCGCGCGCTCTCGCCCTTCACGCGCGGCTACGTGTCCCTGCCCGCCACGAATCTGTCCGTCACCGCCTGACCCCGCGCGTCAGGTGCCGCAGTAGGTGACGTGCGGGGCGGCACCCGCCGGGGACGGCTCGGTGAACCGCTCGAGGCCGGGGCGCTCGGTGTAGGGATCGGCGACGACGACGAGGAGCTGGCCCACCGGCCCGAGATCCCCTGCCGTGGCCGCGTCCAGCGCTTCCTCCACCAGGTGGTTACGCGGGATGTAGACGGGGTTGGCGAGCGCCATCTCCGGAGCCGAGGGTTCGTGAACCCGCCAGCGCGCGAGCCAGGCGTCGACCGGGCCCTCCCCGGCGCCGGGGTCGGCCTCCGTGCAGGTGCCCGCCGGTGCGGCGGCGAACAACTCGCGCAGGCCGGCCTCGTCCCCGCGGGCGGCGGCGGTCAGATGCCGGAAGAAGTTCGTGAAATCGACGCGCGTGGTGGTCAGCAGCGCCAGCAGGTCATCGATGAGCACGCGGATCGTCTCGTCGCCGGCTGTGCTCTCGCCGAGCCCCAGCTTGGAGCGCATACCCGCGGCCCACGCCCGCTGGTACTCGTCGGGGAAGGTTGTCAGCACCTCGGTGAGCTGGCGGACCGCCTCGTCCTGATCGGGATCGATGAGTGGGATGAGGGTCTCGGCGAAGCGGGCGAGGTTCCACTGCACGATCCCCGGCTGGTTGCCGTACGCGTAGCGGCCGCCGGTGTCGATGGAGCTGAAGACCGTGGCCGGGTCGTAGGACTCCATGAATGCGCACGGTCCGTAGTCGATCGTCTCGCCGGAGATCGTGGTGTTGTCCGTGTTCATGACGCCGTGGATGAATCCCAACAGCATCCAGCGGGCCACGAGGTCGGCCTGCCGGCGCAGCACGGAGGCGAACAGTTCCAGGTACGGATTGTCCGAGTCGGCGGCGTCGGGGTGGTGCCGGGCGATCGCGTGGTCGGCCAGTCGACGCAACACGGAGTCGGCGTTGTCGTCGTCGTGATCTGCGCCCGCACCGCCGGGCACGGCGCTGTTCCCATTGTCGCGCGCAGCGGCCTTCTCGGCCTCGTGCGCGGCGAGGGCGCGCGCGAACTGGAACGTCCCCACCCTCTCGTGGCCGGCCGCGACCCTGGCGAGCACCGCGCCCGGGAGCGGCTGCTCGCGGTAGACGGTGTCGCCGGTCGCGGTCACCGCCAACGAGCGGGTGGTGGGCACGCCGAGTGCATGCATGGCCTCGCTGATGACGTACTCGCGCAGCATCGGGCCGACCGCCGCCAGCCCGTCCCCGCCGCGGGCGAACGGGGTGCGACCCGAGCCCTTGAGGTGCAGGTCGCGGCCGTCGGGGAACTCGCCCAACAGCAGCGCCCGCCCGTCGCCGAGCCGCGGCGAGTAGCCACCGAACTGGTGCCCGGCGTAGGCCTGGGCGGCCGGCGTCGCACCCACGGGAACGTGGTTGCCGACCAGCAGGCGGGTGCCCTCGTCGCCGCGTAGATACGCGGGGTTCAGACCGAGCTCGGCGGCGAGCGACTCGTTGAGGAGCAACACCTCCGGCGCGGCGGCCTCCGCAGCACGCCAGGGCACCACCAGGTCTGCGAGCTCGGTGGCGTAGCGGGCGCCGAGGCGCGGCGCGGCGGACTGCGGGGTACTCATGCCCCGACGATACGGATCACGGCGCCCGCGAACATCCGCGGCGACGGGCGCACGCAGTCCACATGCCGCCCCAACCTGGGACTTCAGTCGACTAGCCTCACTGCGCATGTCGACTCGTACCCGCCTCGCGGCCGCCCTGATCCCGCTTCTGGCCCTGTCCGCATGTTCCGGAGGGGACGATGCCGAGAACGCCGAGGCCCAGGCGTCGAGCGCCTGCGCGGCCGCGGAGGGCGAGCTCCTCGCCGCCGATTCGCAGGAGGGCGAGCCGACGCTGGAGGTCCCGCTCCCGGAGGGCTGGAAGACCAACACCTCGATGAACTCCGAGCTCATCCGTCTCGCCGTGATCAACCCCGCGCTCACCAAGGACGACTTCGCGCCGAACGTCGTGGTGACCGCCGAGACCTCCCCCGCCGACGAGCAGGCCGCCTTCGACCGTCAGCTCGCCGGGCTGGAGCATGTCGCAGGCACCTCCGACGTCACGCCCGAGCGCGGCGAGATCTGCGGCTACAGCGCCTGGACCCTCGGATACGACCTGCCGGCGATGGGCGCCATCCCGGTGCGGCCCGCGGAGGTGCAGGTCATCGTGGTCCCGCACGAGGACCGGTCGATCACCTACACCATGACCGCCCAGTCGACCGCGCCCGTCGACCCCGCCTTCGAGGAGGCGGTGGAGGAGATCTTCTCCGGAGTGCAGATCACCAACTGAGCCCCGCGGCCTGCTCCAGGCTCAACGGGCGGCCCGGGCGGCGCGAACCGCCCGGGCGCCGGTCGCCGGCGGGCCGGCTCAGGTCGAGCACGTCGGTCAGGTCCTCGATGTGATGGTCCGGCCGGGCCCCGGCCAGGATCGTGGCGTGCTGATAGCCACCCCCGATCGAGACCGTCGTGTACCCCGCCGCCCGCGCCGACGTGATGTCGTAGGCGGTGTCGCCGACGTAGAGTGCGGGTTCGCCGAGGTGACGCAGTGAGCGAAGACACGCCACCTTGTCCTCGACATCTGTATGGACCAGGTCGAACAGCCCGTCGAGGCCGTTGGCCCGGAGGTCCTCACACACGCTCCCCGGTGCCGCCGCGGTGACGACCCCCGTGATCACGCCCCGCTCACGCAGTGCGGCGACCGTCCGCCGTGCGGACTCGCGCGCCGCCGCCTCGACCTCCATCGCGCGGTTCCAGTGCGCGGACGCCTCCGCCGTGTACTCCTGCGGCACCCCCAGGCCTGAGAACCAGTCGAGCAGCGGCAGAGTGAAGCCCAGCTGGAACTCTTCCTCCGAGAGCACCATCCCGAACTTCTCCAGTGCCTGGTTGGCCGCGTCGGCGGCCCGGGCCACGTCGTTCATCACCGTGCCGTTCCAGTCGAAGAGGACGAGAGGCGGACTTTCCACGCCCGGGCCGGGCTGGGGGACGGACGGGCGGTCGGGGGTCGGCGTCGACATGGCGCTCCTGCGATATGCGGTCGGTACGTGTGTAGAGAACACCGACGATTGAAACCCAGTTTCATTACGAGCAGCTGAATGAAAGTTACATACGCCGTTCACTCATGAAACCTGCTCGGTTCACCTCGACTGCCTAGCTTTCTCTTCCGTGAACACAGTCGAGAGCGCCCGGGAGATCGAGACCGCCGGCGATGTCAGAAACCTCATCCGCACCAACCTCCCGGGGTTCTCCCCGGCGGAGCGGCGCGTGGCCGACGCGGTGCTCGCCGACCCCCTCGAGGTGCTGGACGCCTCGGTCACCGAACTCGCCGACCGGGCCAGCACCTCGGCCGCCACCGTGGTGCGGATGTGCACGAGCATCGGGCTCAAGGGTTACCAGGAGCTCAAGACCCGGCTCGCCGTGGAGTACGTGCCCGATGCCGACGCCGCCACTGACAGCGCGGTCGGAGCCGGAGCGAGCCTCACCGCGACGCTGCTGCGCGACTTCGCGTCCGCGCTCAAGGACACGGCCGCCGTCCTGGACATCGGCGAGGTCGAGAACGTCGTGGAGGCACTCCTGTCCGCGCGGCGCATCCAGTTCGCCGCAGTCGGCACCTCGGCGATGCTCGCGTTCGACGGCTCCTACCGGCTCACCACCCTCGGCATGAGCGCGTTCTACGTCGGCGACGTCCACGCGCAGCACATGCAGGCGCGGATGCTCGGGCCCGGGGACGTCCTGTTCGTGGTGAGCCACACCGGCTCGACCTTCGAGACCCTCGCCGCGGTCCGGTCCGCCCGGACCGCCGGCGCGACCGTTCTGGCGATCACCAGTTTCGCCCGCTCCCCGCTGACGGAACTGTGCGACCACGCGATCATCGCCGGCAGCGCCGAGACCCGGATCCGGGTCGAGGCCGTGGCCAGTCGACTCGTCCACCTCGCCGTCCTCGACGCGCTCCATGTACTCATCCGTCAGCGACTCCCGGATGCCGACGAGCATCTGCGGGCCGCTGCGGACGTCCTGGCCGAACACCGGTTCTGACCACCGGCCCACCCCCACCACACCCGAGAAGCAGGTAGATACCCCATGCACGGAACAGTGCGTGCCCCCGACGGTGCCGGAATCCCCGGTATCGTCGTCACCGACGGCCGCGCCTCGGTCACCACCGACGCCGACGGCCGCTACGACCTCCCCGGCGACGGGAGATTCGTCTCCGTCCGCCGCCCCGCCGGCGTCACCGCCGAACCGTGGTGGCACCGCGTCGCCACGGACGAGACCGGCTCCGCCGGTGCCCCCGCCTCCCCGACCGACCCCGGCGCACCCGCAGCTCAGTCAGCACCCACCGACTTCCTCCTGACCCCGACCCCGCAGACGCTGCCGTACGAGTTCGTCCACCTCACCGACACCCACCTCAGCGACCCGAGCGCCCCCAGCACCCCGCGCCGGGCGGCCTCCCTCTACCCGGAGGGCTCCTCGGCCGACCAGTTCGCGACCCTGCTCGCCGAGCTGCCCAGTCTCGCCCCCGACGCCCAGGCCGTGTTCCTCACCGGCGATCTGGTCGATGAGGGCACCGCCACCGAATACGAGTCCCTGCTGCGGGTCCTGGCCTCCAGCGCGCGGCCGGTCCACGCGATCGCCGGCAACCACGACCACATGAACGGCATCCACGACTCCGTGGTCTCGCCGAACGGCTACCTCACCAACACCGGCGACCCGGCCCTGTACGAGCAGTTCATGGGTCCGCGCTGGTACAGCTTCGACGTGCCCGGCCTCCACGTGGTGGCCATGGACTGGCACACCCACGAGCTCGGGATCGACTCCGCTCTCCAGGAGGAGTGGCTGCGCGGGGACCTGGCCCTGGTCCCGGATGAGATGCCGTGGATCCTGCTGTTCCACGACCAGCCGAGCGCCGCCGTTCTGGACGCCGCGCCGCGCCCGCCGCTGGCCACCTTCTCCGGCCACTGGCACACCTCCCGCGTGGTCCGCATCGACGGGACGCTGCACGTCAACACCCCGCCGACGTTCTTCGCCGGGCTCGACTACACCCCGCCGATGCTCCGCCGCGTCATCTGGGACGGGCAGCAGGTCGCGGTGAACTCCGTCGTCGTCGCCCCCGACACCGCCCGCCCCGTGCCGACGGTGAGCGCCACGGCCACCGTCGTGGGCTCCGGACGCCCCGGCCCCTGGGGACCCGCGCGGTGGGTCACCCCCCTGGCCGGCGCCGCGGTGCGGCAGGGCGTGGGGAGCGACGACGACGACATCGTGGTGGGCTCACAGCTCGAGGACGCGGCCGCCGGGTCGGTCGACCTGATCGACCGCTCGACCGGCGAGATCCGCTGGTCGGTCACCACCGCGGCCGCGGTCAAGAGCACCCCCGCGATCGGCGGCGACCTCGTGGTGGTCGCGGACGTCACCGGGGCGGTCCACGGTCTCGACCGCGGCACCGGCAACCCGGTCTGGACGAGTCCGTCCTCCGATCCGTACCGCCGCTTCGCCTGGGGCGCGCCGGTGATCGACTCGGGTCGCGTCGTGGTGGGCGACCAGGCCGACCTGCGCTGCCTGGACCTGGCCACCGGCGAGGTGCTGTGGCGGCGCACCGACATCGCGCCGCACCACAACCTGTGCAATCATTCCGCGCCGCTGATCGTGGGCGACCTCGTGGTGGTGGGCTTCTGGCCTAGTCCCGATCACCCGCTGGGGATCGACCTGGCCACCGGCCGTGACCGCTGGAACGCCCCCGGGCCGGACGCCGCGGCGCCCGCGGATTCCGCCGCGGTCAAGCGTCTTCTGGTGATGGGCACCGGCGCCCACGACGAGGCCACCGGCGCTGCGATCCTGCCGGCCCACGGCCTCACGCTGGCGGTTGGTGTCGCCGACGGTCGGCGCCGCTGGGCGGCCCCGCACGAGGGCGGATTCTCTCCGGCGGCCCCGGTCGTCACCGACCGCGGGGTCGTCGTGACGGTCGGCGGCGTCGGGCTGCGCATGCTCGACCGCGCCGACGGCAGCGCGCTGTGGGACACCCCGGTCTCCGCCTCCGCGGCGCTGCCGTTCCAGCCGTACGCCAAGGCCGGGGGTGTCGTCCTCGCCCCGCCCACCCCGACCGGCGACCGTCTGGTGCTTCCGTGCCTCGACGGCGCGATCCGCACCTATGCGCTCGACGGCTCGCTCACCCGCACCGTCGCGCATGACGCGCCACTGGCCGCGCCGCTGGCCGACGCCGGCGACCTGCTCGTGGGCGTCGACGTGGACGGCCGCGTCATCGCCCTGCCCAAGGAGGGCCTGCTGTGACCGCCACCGCGACACCTGCGCGCTCGCGCCGCGACGATCAGTGGCGGCGCCGCGCCCCGCTGTTGTTCGTCACCCCGATGGCGTTGCTGGCGTTCCTGTTCGTGTTCTTCCCCGCCGCGCTGACCTTCATCGGCAGCTGGTTCCACATCCCGCTCGCCGGCGGGACCTGGACCTTCGTCGGCACCGCGAACTATGAGCGCATCTTCACCGACCCGCACTCGCAGCGCGCGATCGTCAACACCCTCGTCTACTCGGTCGGCACGATCGTCCCGAGTCTGGTGCTGGGTCTGCTCCTGGCGATGCTCGCCAACTCGATCGTGCGCGGCCGGGCACTGGTGCGGACGCTGCTGTTCCTGCCGATGACCGCGAACCTCGTGGCGATGGCGGTGGTGTTCACCTACATCTTCGATGTCCGCGGTGGCGCCGCGAACCAGCTGATCGGGCTGTTCGGCATCGCGCCGATCAACTGGCTCGGCAGCACCGACTACGCGCTGACCACCGTGATGCTCGTCGGCGTGTGGCGGACCGCGTCGTTCACCATGATGATCTTCTTCGCCGGCCTGGCCACCGTGCCCGGGACGATGCTGGAGGCCGCACGCATGGAGGGCATCAGCCCGATCACCCAGCTGACCCGCATCATCCTGCCGGTCATGAAGCCGACCGTCGTGTTTGCCGTGGTGATGGCGGTCCTGCAGTCCATCCAGGCCTTCGACACGGTCCGCGTGATGACCGACGGCGGCCCCCAGTACTCCTCCGAACTCATCCTCACCCACGCCTGGCGCCTGGGCTTCCAGTACTTCGACCTCGGCGGGGCCTCGGCCATGTCGTTCCTCATGGTCGTGGCGCTGGTGGCCGTGGGGCTGTGGCAGCGCCGGATCCTCGCCGGAAAGAAGGACGACCGATGACCGTGACCTCACCCCCGCGCGCCGGCTCGCAGACCGCGCCCTCCCCATCGGAGGAAGACGCGAACGCCGGTCAAATCCGCGCGGACGCAGCGGCACTGGCCCGCACCGCGGCCAAGTGGATCGTTCTCGCGCTGGCCCTGCTGATCTCGCTGTTCCCGTTCTACTGGATGCTGCGCACCTCGGTCTCGCAGCACGACGAGGTGTTCGGCGAGGGCTTCAGCCTGTTGCCGCAGTCGCTGACCTTCGAGCCGTACGTCCGGGCCTGGCAGGAGGCCGGGCTCGGCCAGGCGATCACGGTCGGGCTGATCGTGAGCTTCGGCATCCTCGCCCTCCAGCTGCTCACCGTCATCCCGGCCGCGTACGCCCTGACGGTGTACCGCAGGAGGTGGACCGGCGGAGTGTTCGCGTTCGTCATGCTCTGCCTGCTCATCCCCGGCCAGGTCACCATGATCCCGCTGTTCATCGGCCTCAACCAGGTGGGTCTGGCGGACACCCTGACCGCGCTGATCCTGCCGTTCGCCACCTCGGTGCTCGGCACGTTCATGATCCGCAACCAGATGATGTCGGTCCCGCCGCAGCTGCTGGAGGCGTGCGCGATGGACGGGCTCGGCCCGGTGCGCACGATGGTCAGCATCGTCGCACCCATGGCCAAGCCGGGGATCGCCGCGTTCAGCGTGTACTCGGTCTTCGTCCACTGGAACGACTACATGTGGCCGCTGCTCGTGGCCCGCAGCCCGGACATCCACACCCCGCCGCTGGCGCTGGCGATCTTCCAGGACGTGGACTCCGGGGCCGACTACCCCGCGCTCGCGGCCGGCGCCGCGATCGTCACCCTGCCCATCGTCCTGATCTTCCTGCTCGCCCAGAAGCACTTCGTCCGCGGCATGAGCGGCACCGAGATCACCGGATGACCCGCCCCGACGGCCGGCCGCATCCGCCGGACCCCCACACGGACCAGTCCCCCGCCGACCACCGATTCCGTACCTCGCCCAGAAGAGAGAAGACACCCATGAAGAACGCACGCCCGGCCCTCGTCGGCGGTTCCGCCGCCGCCCTCGCCCTCCTGCTCGCCGCCTGTGGTGGCGGCGGCGCCGGTGACCAGCCGGCCGACGGCAGGGAGGTGGCCCAGGCCGCCGACGTCGCCGAGTGCAGTCCCGACGGGATGACCATCAACGTCGCCTACAACTCGCTCGCGGAGAACTCGATGCCGGTGGCCGTCGAGGCCATGGAGAGCCGCTACCCCGGGCTGTCGATCGAGGGCACCCCGGCCGCGTCCACCGCGTACGAGGAGCTCACCCAGCAGATCGTCGCCGACATCGCGGTGGGCAACCGGCCCGACGTGATCATGACCGGACTCGGCCAGATGCAGTTCTGGGTCGACACCTACGACCCGGTCCCCTTCGACACCGACTCGCTGCCGGAGACCTACCAGACCCAGTTCCTCGGCGCGGGCACCGTCAAGGACGGCACGACCTACGTGGCGCCCGCCCAGATCTCGGCCCCGGTGATGGCCGTCAACCAGACCCTGCTCGACGAGGCGGGCGCCGGTCAGGCCGAGGACATCACCACCTACGACGAACTGCTCGAGGTGGCCCAGCAGGTCACCGACCACACCGGCGAGCCGTCCGTGTCGATCGCGCCGTCCGGCCTGCCGGAGTGGTTCACCCAGGGCCTGCTCCAGAACTCGGGGGCGACGCTGGCGAACGAGGACGGCACCGCGGCCTTCGGTGACGAGGATGGCATCGCCGCGCTCGACATCTGGTCGCAGCTCGGCCAGCGCGGACTCGAGGCCGGCATCGCCGACTCCACCCAGGCCGTCGACCAGTTCAACACCGGCACGCTGCCGTTCGCGATGATCACCACCTCGACCATCGTGGCGATCGAGCAGGGCCTGGGCGACGAGTTCGAGTGGATGCCCATCAAACTGCCCAGCGTCGACGGCACCACCGACCGCGCGCTGCCGGCCGGCGGCAACGGCTACATGGTGCTCTCCGACGACCCGTGCCGCGCCGCATATTCGCAGGAGCTGATCGGCGAGCTGTTCACCCCGGAGTCCGTCCTGAAGGCCTCGGGCACCCAGCGCAGCTACATCCCGGTCGACACCGAGGCGCGGGACGAGCTGCTCGCCAGCGACGCCGCCACCCCGCCGATGGAGTTCGCGTGGACCTTCGACAACGAGCTGAGCCAGTGGGGCGAGGGCTTCCCGGGCGGCCCGGCCAACCAGATCTACGACACGATCGAGGTCATGGCGCAGCGTCTGCAGTCAGGTGAGCCGACCGAGGACGTCGTGCCCGAGACCGTCGTGCAGATCGACCGCATCGTGGAGGGGAACCGCTGATGACCGCCATCAGGATCGCAGGAGTGTCCAAGTCCTTCGGTGATGTCGCCGCCCTGAGCGACATCGACCTGGAGGTCGAGTCGGGCGAGAACATCGCAGTGCTCGGCCCCTCGGGGTCGGGAAAGTCGACCCTGCTGCGGGTGGTGTCCGGCCTGGAGTCCGTCGACCGGGGCGAGGTGCTCTTCGACGGCGAGCGGCAGAACCAGATCCCTCCGGAGAAGCGGGATGTGGCGATCGTCTTCCAGAGCTACGCCCTCTACCCGCACCTGACGTGCCGGGAGAACATCACGCTCGGACTGCGACACGGCAAGAAGCTCTCGCGCTCGGACGCCGATGCCCGTGCCGTCGACATCGCCACCCGGATGCAGGTCGAGCACCTGCTCGACCGCAAGCCGCGGGCGATGTCCGGTGGTCAGCGCCAGCGCATCGCGCTGGCCCGCGCCCTGGCCCGTCGCAGCAGCATCGTCCTGCTGGACGAACCGCTGTCCGGGCTGGACGCGCAGCTGCACGCGCGGCTGCGGGTGGAGATCGCCGGACTGCTCCAGAGCGTGGGTGCGACCGGGGTCAACGTCACGCACGACCAGGCCGACGCCATGGCGATGGCCTCGCGGATCGCGGTGATCAACAAGGGTCGGATCGAGCAGTTCGGGACCCCGGACGAGCTGTACCGCCGCCCCGAGACGCTGTTCGTCGCCGGGTTCGTGGGCACCCCGCCGATGAATCTGTTCCCGGTGGATCCCGAGAGCGGTCGCAGCACGTTCGGCGAGCTGAGGCTCGGCGACGAGCAGGACGTCACCATCGGCGTGCGACCCGAGCGGTTCCACCTCTCGACCGAGGCCCCCGTGAACGCCGACGTGTGGTCCCTCAGCGGCCGCGTGGTGCTGATCGAGCCGACCGGCCGTGAGCGGATCGTGCACGTCCAGACCTCGCTGATGGAGTCGTTCGCGGTGATCGTCGACGCGGACCACGCCCCGTCGGTGGGCGCGTATGTCACGGCGTGGTGCACCCGCGACCACGTCCACGTCTACTCCGACCGGACCGAGCGCAGGCTGGGCAACGCCCGCGAGTGCGGAGTCGAGCTCGACGAGCGCGTGCTCGTGGTCTGACCCAGTGAACCGGGCCGGGCCCCGGGGTCGGCGACACAGCCGGCGCCGGGGCCCGCCTGTCTCCGTTCATAGCAGACCGGAGAGCAGCCGGAAGGCGTTGTCCAGATACTTCTCGTACCAGGGCCGGGCCCGCCACCGGGCCAGGTCGAGTTCGTCGGAGCGGGACGCGTAGTCCGCGAGGACCTCGTCGGTCGCGCGCACGACCTCCGGGTCGAGCACCATCAGGGTGACCTCTCCGTTCTGGCTGAACGAACGCATGTCCATGTTGGAGGAGCCGATGGCCAGGATGTCCCGGTCGACCAGCACGAACTTGGAGTGCAGCACGTCCGGCGCCGGGTAGCGCAGGATCCGCACCCCCGCCTCGAGCAGCTCCTCGAGATAGGACTGCTGGGCGTGGTGGATCATCACCTGATCCGCCTTCTGACAGATCATCAGCGTGACGTCGACGCCGCGTTTGACGGCGCTGGTGACCGAGTACAGCAGCGAATCGTCCGGCACGAAGTACGGCGTGCAGATCGCCACGCGGTCGACCGCCCGGTAGATCAGGTCGTTGAACAGGCGCAGGTTGTTCTCGTCGGGAAAGCCCGGCCCCGACGGCAGTACCTGCACCGGCGATCCCGTGAGCTCGTGCCGGGCCGGGTCGATCTCGGCGCGCACGACGTCGCGCAGGTCGTCGCTGGTCTCCATGTACCAGTCGGAGGCGAACACCAGGTCCAGCGAGGTGACCATCGGCCCGGTGCCCACGACGTTGAGTTCCACCCAGCGTCGGCCCATGCGGACCGCGGATCGCCGTCGGTAGTGCGGCTCGATGAGGTTGGTGCTGCCGGTCAGTGCCTGCCGACCGTCGACGACGAGGATCTTGCGGTGGTTACGCAGGTCAGGCCGTGACGGGCGCCAGCGGGTCACCCGCAGCGGCAGCGACGGCGAGAACTCGATGTCCGAGCCGGCCAGCCGCCGACGGAGTGCCCGGTATCCCCTGACCTGCGCCGTGCCGACGTGGTCGTAGAGGACCCGGACCGCGACGCCCCGCTCGGTGGCCCGGTCGAGGGCGTCCCACACCGGTCCTGCGTAGTCCGGGTCGTCGGAGACCATGTAGAAGAGCATGTGGACGTACGTCTCGGCGGAGTCGATGGCCTCGACCATCCACCGGAACGTCTCCTCGTAGTCCGAGATGAGCGTCAGGTCGTTGCCGAGGTGGACGGGGAACGCCCCCAGCCTGCGGTTCATGTCCACGGTCGCCCGAAGCCGCCGGCTGTGGGCCAGCACGAGGTCGCCGTCGTCGGTGCCGACCAGCAGTTCGGCCAGCTCCTCGTTGATCTCCCGCTGCAGTTCCTGCCGCCGCCTCGACAGCCGGTTGGTACCGAGCACCGCGAACAACGGTAGGGCGACCACCGGGACGAGGAAGACGCCGAGCAGCCACGCCATGGCGGTGCTCGGGCGACGCCCACCGGGGATCACGCCGATCGCGACCAGCCGGATCACGACCTCCACCACCAGGGCGGCGATCGCGACCCAGGCCGGGATCCAGCCGATGCTGTACCCGGTCAGAGGCCAGATCATCGTCCTGCTTCCTGCCCGCCGACCGGGCTCCGGGATGTGGAGCTCAGAAGTGTAGCGGTCAGAAGTACTGGGAGCCGCCGTCCACGCTGATGTGCTCGGCGGTGATGAATGCCGACTCGCCGGAGGCCAGGAAGGCCACGATGTTCGAGATCTCCTCCGGCTCCGCGTAGGTCTGTTCGAGGAACGTCGAGCCCATGAGATTGAGCGGCGGGTTGGACTTCCCCACCTTCTCGAGCTGGCCCACCATGTCGCCGCCACCCATCGGGGTCGCGACGCCGCCGGGATGGACGCTGTTGACGCGCACGTTGCGGGGGCCGAGTTCGGCGGCGAACGCGCGGGTCATCCCGACCAGCGCGTGCTTGGAGGCGGTGTAGTGGACCATGAACGGCTGGATCTTCTTGCCCGCGTACGAGCTGATCAGGATGATCGAGCCGCCGCCTGCCGCGATCACGTGGTGGGCGGTGGCCATCACCGTGTTCCACACGCCGGTCACGTTGATGTCGATGGTCGCGGCGAAGTCCTCCGGCGCGATCGCGTCCCACACCTGCGGGGTGCAGATCCCGGCGTTGGCCACGACCACGTCCAGGCGCCCGAGCTCGACCACCGCGTCGTCGACGATCTTCTTCATCCCGTCCAGGTCTCGGACATCCCCGACGGACAGCAATGCCCGGCGGCCCTGCGCCTCGACCAGCCGGCGCGTCTCCTCGAGGTCCTCCGGCGTGGCCGGGTCGTAGGGCACGGCGGCGGGCAGCGGACCGGCCAGGTCCAGACCGATAATGTCCGCGCCCTCCGACGCCAGCCGGACGGCGTGCGCCCGGCCCTGCCCCCGCGCGACCCCGGTGATGAACGCGACCTTGCCCTCGAGCCTGCCTGCCATGACGGCCTCCCTGCCGCGGTGTGGACCCATGTATCCCTCGTCGCCACCCTAGGCCGATCGGGAGGCTCTAGAGTCGGAAGTCACACGGACCGGGAGGCGGACATGGCCAAGAAGAAGTGGACAGACCTGACCGACGGGCAGCGGGCCGGGCTGATGGCGCTCGCCGCCGTCCAGGTCTCGCTGGCCGTCAGCGCGTGGGCCGACCTCGCCTCCCGGAACCCCTCGCAGATGCGGGGCAGCAAGGGTCGTTGGGCCGCGGTGATCGCGATCAACTTCATCGGGCCGGCCCTGTACTTCACCCGGGGACGTCGGTGATCGTTCCCTCGAGGGCGATGATGACGACGACTACGACGACGCCGTCACCGACCATGCCGCACACCCGGAGACCGGCAGCGCTGTCGGCAGGCGCGCCCCTCGTCGTCGTCGCCTGATGCGGGTTCTCGTCACCGGCGGTGCACGGTCCGGAAAGTCCCGGCACGCGGCGCGCCTACTCGAGGACCGGACGCGCCCAGGCCCGTCGCACGCAGACCCGCCGCACCAGGGCCCGCCGCACCCGGGCGCCCCTGGCCACACCCCCGCCCCGGTCACGTTCATCGCCCCCGGCCGTCCCGCCGACGAGCTCGACGACCCCGACTGGGCCGCCCGCGTCCGGCACCACCGCGCCCACCGACCCGCCGGGTGGCACACGCTCGAGACCGCGGACGTCGCCGCGGCGCTCCGCGAGACCCTCGGTCCTGTGCTGGTCGACTGCCTGGGCACCTGGCTGACCGGGTGTGTCGACCGGCTCGGGCTGTGGGACGCCCCCGTCGACGAGGCGCGCCTGGCCGTAGACGCTCATGTCACGGAGCTGTGTGAGGCGCTGGCCGGCCGCGACGACGTGGTGCTGGTGACCAACGAGGTCGGTTCCGGCGTGGTGCCCGCCCACCGCGCCGGCGGCGTCTTCCGCGACCTGCTCGGCGCGCTCAACCAGTCCGTGGCCGCGCAGTGCCACGAGGTGCATCTGGTCGTGTGCGGGCGCGTGCTGGTGTTGTGACCGCCACCGGCCCCGCGGCCCCATAGGGTGGGAGGCTGACCGGCCCCGGCGGCCGGACACACCCTCACCTGAAGGCGGAAGGAACCCGTGAGCACCGACAAGGTCGCCGAGAGCACCGACGAACCCGCCGCGCCCACCCCACCGTCCCCGCTGGCCCGGGCGGGCGGACTGGTCGTGACGGCCGCGCGGCGACTGCCCGTCACCGCCGCATTCGTGGCGGCGCTCATCGTCACCGGCATCGTGTTCCAGGCCCTGTGGCGTCACGCCTACCGGGCCAGCTGGTTCGAGGGTGTGGCCTACGGCCTGCCCGCCCTGGAGGGCGGTCGGTGGTGGACGCTCGGCGCCGGGCCGTGGTTCGGACTCACGCCACTACAGCACGCGTCGCTGATCGTGCTGGTGGCGGTCGGCATCGGTGTGGGTGAATGGCGGCTCGGGCCGGTGCGTGCCCTGATCGCCGCGATCGGTGGGCAACTCATCGGGGTGCTGGGGGCGTTCGCGGTGATCGTCCCCGGCCACGCCGTGGGATGGGCCTGGGCCACCGAGCTCTCCCTGGTGCTGGACGTGGGCTGTTCGACCGCGGTGGTCTCGGTCCTGGCCGCCGCCACCGCCACCCTCGTCTCGCCGTGGCGACTGCGCGCCCGGGCCATCCTGTACGGATACGTGATCGTCTCGTTCCTGTTCGTCGGGAGCCTGGCGGACCTCACCCACCTCATCGCCTTCGGGGTGTTCTTGGCTGTAGGCGAGAAGTTCTTCTCGAGCGGCGAGCACGGGCTGCGGCCCCGGACCCGCCGCGAGACCCGGCTGGTGGTCTCGGCGGGCATGTGGTTCATCGCGGCCGTCCACGTGGTGGTCTACTTCATCCCCTCCGACGGCCCCCTCGGCCCGACCGAGGCCGACGACGTGAGCCTGGCCAGCATGCTGCTGTCGGTCCTGGTCGCCGCCGTGACCGCCGAACTGCTGCGCCGCGGTTACCGGGCCGCCTGGGCCGTGGCGCTCGCGTACGCCGTGCTCACCACCCTGAGCACGTTCGTGATCACCGGGTTGGTCGTCGCCGCCGACTTCGAGTCCATCGGCGCCGTCACCCTCGGCACCGGCCTACTGTGGGCCGGCGAGGCGGTCCTGCTCATCGCCGGCCGCAACGCGTTCGGTGTCCACCTGCGCCGCCGCGTCACCGGATCCACCGTCCACCCCGACGACGTGGTCAACCGCGTCCGCGCCCTCATCCGCCGGTACGGCGGCAGCACCATGTCGTGGATGATCACGTGGCAGCCGATGAACTACTTCTTCGGCCCCGGCGGCGACGACTCCGCGGGCGTGGTCGGCTACCGCATGCACGTCGGGACGGTCATCGGCCTGGCCGACCCGGTCGCCGAACCAGCCGACCGTGCGCGGCTCCTGGCCGAGTTCGTCGATTTCGCCGAGTCCCAGGCCGCGGTCCCCTGCCTGTTCTCCGTCTCCGGCGACACCGCTGAGACCATGCGCGGGAAGGGCTGGCGGGCACTGCAGATCGCCGAGGACACCCTCATGGACCTGCCGGACCTGGAGTTCGCCGGCAAGAAGTGGCAGAAGATCCGCACCGCCATGAACAAGGCGCAGAAGAACGGCACCACCTATATCTCGGGTCTGCTGCGTGACCAGCCGGCGGAGATCCTGATGCAGGTGCGGGAAATCTCCGAGCAGTGGGTGGGCGAGAAGGAGCTACCCGAGATGGGCTTCACCCTCGGCACGGTCGAAGAGGCGCTCGACGACGACGTCCGCATCGCCCTCGCGGTGGACGCCGAGGGCGTGGTCCAGGCGGCGCTGTCGTGGCTGCCGGTCTACCGCGGCGGGCCCTCCGGCGGCGCGCGCGGCTGGACCCTGGACCTCATGCGTAAGCGCAACGGGCCGGGCGCCAACAACATGGTCGAGTTCCTCATCGCGCGTTCGGCGCTGGAGTTTAAGGAGGAGGGTGCGGACTTCCTGTCACTGTCGGGCGCGCCGCTGGCGCACAGCGGGGGCGACGACGACAACGCCGACATGGCCGTCCTCGACCGGGGACTCGACCTGCTCGGTCAGGCGCTCGAGCCCTACTACGGGTTCCGGTCTCTGCATCACTTCAAGGCCAAGTTCAATCCGCGGATCGACCCCGTCTATCTGTGCTTCCGCGACGAGGCGGATCTGCCGCGCATCGGGCTGGCCATCGGCCGGGCCTACCTGCCGGGGGCCACGACCCGTCAGCTCGCGGCCCTGGCCCGCTCCGGCTCCTCGGACACGATCGACGTCTGAGTCGGCGCCCGCGCCTCGCACCCTGGCTCGCGCCGACCGCCCGTCACCGCCCCGCCGACCGCCCCCCTGCCCGCAGTTGCCAGACATGGATCTCCGGTTGCACGACGTCAGGTGCGATCCGAGCTGAAATTTCGCACACTATGTCCGGCAATCGCGGGGCGGTGTCTTGCAACCGATTGGCGGGCGGCACGTCGAGAGCCAAGCCGTCGAGTGAGTCTGCTCAATCCCGGACCACGGCGAGGACGGCGGCCCGGGCCGTATCGGCGGTGTCGGCGTCCAGTGCGAGCGTCGCGAACTCGCGACACTGCTCGAGCGTGACCTCGGCCAGCGCGGCGCCCACGAACGGCAGGGCCGCCGGCGCCACCGAGAGCGAACTGACGCCGAGGCCCAGCAGCACCATCGCCAGGTGGGGGTCGGCCGAGGCCTCGCCGCAGACGCCGACCGGCACGATCCGGCCGGTCCCTCCCGCGGCGGAGGCAGCTGCGGTCTCGACGACCCGGTGGATCAGCCGGAGCACGGCGGGCTGCCACGGGTCGTTCAGCGCGGCGAGCCCGGAGGACATGCGGTCGGCGGCCATCACGTACTGGGTGAGGTCGTTGGTGCCTATCGACAGGAAGTCGACGTGGGGCAGGAAGCGATCCACGGCCACCGCCACCGCCGGCACCTCGACCATGATCCCGGGCGTCAGGCCTCGCTCCCGGCAGCGTTCACCGAAGTCGCGGGCCTCGTCGACGGTGGCGATCATCGGGGCCATGACCCACGGCGACTCCTGGGCGGCGCCCACCCGGCGGCCCGCCTCGGCGATGGCGTCGAGCTGCCGGTCGACCAGTCCGCGGTCGAGCAGGTCCACGCGTATCCCGCGCACCCCGAGGGCCGGGTTCTCCTCGTCCGGCATCCCGGTGAAGGCCAGCGGCTTGTCGGAGCCGGCGTCCAGTGTCCGGGTCACTACCTTGGCGCCCGGGAACGCCCCGAGGACCCGGGCATAGAGCTCCGCCTGTTCCTCCACGCTTGGTTCGCTGGGCCGCGAGAGGAACGCCATCTCGGTGCGGAACAGGCCGATCCCGCCGGCCGGCCCCCGTGCCGCGTCCTCCGCGCCCTCCCCGTCCTTGACGTTGGCCAACAGGTCGACCGGGTGGCCGTCGGCGAGGACGGCGGGCCCGGTCCAGGCGGCCGCCTTGTCCCGCAGTTCCCGGTCCGAGGCGGCGGCCGCGGAAGCGGCCTGCGCGTCGGGCTCCGACTGGATGGTGCCGCTGCCGCCGTCGACCAGCACGGGGGTCCCGTCCTCGATCGCGGTGAGGCCGGACGCGCCGACCACGCACGGGATCCCCAGGTCACGGGCGATGATCACGGTGTGCGAGGTGGGCCCGCCGAACTCGCACACGATCCCGAGCACCATCGCCGCGTCGAGCCCTGCCGTGTCGGCGGGGGCGAGGTCGTCGGCGAACAGGACGCCCGGTTGGTCGAAGGCCGGGATCCCCGGCTCGGGCAACCCACGCAGCTCCGCGATCACCCGTGCACAGATGTCCCGCAGATCGGTGATCCGCTCGGCCTGACGGCCGCCGACCCTGGTGAACATCTCCACGAAGGTCTCGGTGGCGGCGAGAGTGGCCTCCTCCACCCCGAGCCCCTTCTTCAGCCCCTTGCCCACGGCCTTGGCCCAGCCGCGGTCCCGGGCCAGCACGGCGTTGGCCGCGAGCACCTCGGCAGAGACCCCGGTGGCGGCCGTCGCCCGCGCGTCGAGCCGCGCGCTCACCGTGCCGGCGGCGTCGACGAAGCGCTGACGCTCCCGCTCGACCTGCTCGGCATCCGGCGCGGCGGCGGCGGCGGTGGCGGTGGCGGCGGTGGCGGTGGCGGTTCCGTCCGCAGCCGCGCCGTCGCGGGTCGTGCCCGGGCTGACCAACTCAGCGCGCTGCACCCATCGGGCCACCCCGTAGGCGAGGCCCGGCACCCTCCCGTTTCCTCGGATCGTCGTTCCGGTCTGCGCGTCAAGGGCCATAGGGCTCTCCTTAGGAGATCGGGCACGGCTACCCACGTCGAATACTAGGATTGTGACGAGAGTAACTAAAACAACTTGACTTTCCAACCGAATCGGGCAAACATCAACACAAACGGTCACGAGTGGAGGGTGGAGCCCGATGTACGGGAGCGAGCGACGACGCCACATCGCCGAGTCCCTCGCCGCCACCGGCCGGGTCACCGTCGCCGAGCTCTCGACCCAGCTCGATGTGAGCGCCGAGACCGTTCGCCGCGACCTGTCCGCACTGGAGTCCGAGGGCCTGCTCGAGCGCACCCACGGCGGCGCCGTCCCCGCGGTCCCGGGCGGCCGCATGGAGCGCACGCTGGCCGCCCGCCGCGCCGAGAACGTGGACGCCAAGTCGGCGATCGGCCGGGCCGCCCTCCCACTGCTCCCGAGCGTGGGAGGGACGGTCCTGCTCGACGCCGGATCCACCGCCGCATGTCTCGTCGAGGCCATGTCCGGCAGCCCCGCCGAGGGACGCGGACTCACACTCATCACCAACTCCGTACCGTTGGCCGACGCCATCCACCGCGCCGGGCGCGAGACCCTGCACCTGCTCGGCGGAACCGCCCGCGGCCTGACCGGTGCCTGCGTCGGCTCCCAGACCCTCCGGGCCCTCGACGCGATCCGCGTGGACGTGGCCTTCATCGGCACCAACGGCCTCGACGCGGAGCGGGGCCTGACCACACAGGACACCGAGGAGGCAGCGGTGAAGTCGGCAATCTGCCGGGCCGCCCGCCGCGTCGTCCTCCTCGCCGACTCGAGCAAGTTCGGCCGCGACTTCCTGGTCTCGTTCGCCGACCTCGACCGCATCGACATCCTGGTCACCGACACCCGTCCCACCGGCGCACTGGCCGCCGCGCTCGACACCCGCGGAATCGAGGTCCTGCTGCCATGATCGTCACGCTCACCATGAACCCGTCCGTCGACCGCACGGCCACGTTGCCGGCGCCGCTCCAGATCGGTGGGGTGAACCGCATCGCGGGGATCGACGACTCCCCCGGAGGCAAGGGCGTCAACGTGGCCCGGGTGGTGGCCGCCGGCGGCACCGCTGCGCGCGCGGTCTTCCCGGCCCCGGCCGAGGACCCGTTCATCGCGATGTGCGCCGCCGCCGAGGTCTCGACGACCGTCGTGCCGGCCGACGGGGCGGTGCGGGTCAATCTCACCGCCGTCGACCCCGAGGGCACCACCACCAAGATCAACGCCCCCGGCCCCGAGCTCGACGCGGCGACCCTCGACCGCGCCCGGACCACCGTCGCGGATCTCGCGGGAGAGGCCTCGTGGGTGGTGCTGTGCGGGTCGCTGCCGCGCGGCGTGCCGGACGACTTCTATGCGGGCCTGGTCATCGAACTCCGTGCGGCCGGCGTCCGCGTCGCCGTCGACACCTCCGACGCTCCGCTGGCGGCCCTCGCCGCGCGTTTCCCCGAGGCCGCCCCGGACCTGGTCAAACCCAACGGCGAGGAGCTCGGCCAGCTCGCCTGCGTGGACGGCGTCGAGCTGGAGCAGCGCGCCGCGGCGGGCGACCTCGCGCCGGTCGTGGGGGCCGCCCGCGCCCTGCGCGACAAGGGCGTGGGTGCGGCGCTGGTGACGTTGGGCGGTGCCGGCGCGGTCCTTGTCGACGACGACGAGGCCTGGTTCGCCCAGGCCCCCGCCGTGCGCGTTCGCTCGACCGTCGGTGCCGGCGACTCCTCGCTGGCCGGCTACCTGCTGGCCGAGGCCCGCGGGCTCGGACCGGAGGAGCGCCTCGAGTGGGCGGTCTGCCACGGCAGCGTCGCCGCGTCGCTGCCCGGCACCGGGCTGCCGCTCGGCCTCGACCCCGCAACCCTCCGCGCGACGCTGCGCCGACTCGACTGAACGGCGCGTCCCGCCCGGCAGCCGGCCCACCCCCACCGACCCGACAAGACCCCCCCTCGCCCTACCAAGGACACGGAGTACGGCCATGAACAACCCGATCATCGAGACCGCCACCGTGCGGCTCGACGCGGATCTCGGCGGCAGTAAGGAGGAGGTCATCCGGTCGCTGGCCGGGGCCCTTGTCGACGCCGGCCGCGCCCATGACCTCGACACGATGGTTACCGACCTGCTGGTCCGCGAGGCCAAGGCCGCCACCGGGATGAAGGGCGGGATCGCGATCCCACACTGCAAGTCCGAGGCCGTGGATCAGCCCAGCCTCGGGTTCGCCCGGCTCGACCCCGCCGTGGACTTCGGTGCGAAGGACGGGCCCGCCGATCTGGTGTTCCTCATCGGTGCGCCGGCCGGCGGCGGGAAGGAGCACCTCAAGCTGCTGGCCACCCTCGCCCGGAACCTCGTGCGTGCGGAGTTCGTGGCGGCGCTGCGGGCGGCGGCGACGCCGGAGGAGGCAGTCGATGTGATCCAGGGGGTGCTGACTCCGGCGGAGGAGTCCTCGTCGTCGTCATCGTCGTCACCGTCCCCCTCCGACCAGTCCGGTGCCGCCGCGGGTGCGGCAGGCGCGGCGGCCACGACAGGCGTAGCGACGGCGACCTCCGGCGGCTCGGGCGGCGGCGGATCCACCACCCGGCTGGTCGCGGTGACCGCCTGCCCCACCGGCATCGCCCACACCTACATGGCCGCCGACTCGCTGGCCCAGGCGGCCACGGCGCGCGGCATCGACCTGCAGGTCGAGACGCAGGGCTCCGCCGGTGCGACGCCGCTCGACCCGGCGGTGATCGAAGCCGCCGACGCCGTGGTGTTCGCCACCGACGTCGGCGTGCGTGACCGCGGCCGGTTCGCCGGCAAGCCCGTGGTCGAGTACGGCGTGAAGAAGGCCATCGACGCGCCCGAGGAGGTGCTCGACGACGCCGTCGCCGCGGCCCGGAACCCGAACGCGCGTACCGTCACCGGTGACTCGGGTGGCTCCGGTGCCGAGGCGGGCGGTTCCGGCGCGAACGAGCACTGGGCGCGCGGCCTGCAGCGGGCCGTGATGACCGGCGTGTCCTACATGATCCCGTTCGTCGCGGCCGGCGGCCTGCTCATGGCTCTCGGCTTCCTCTTCGGCGGTTACGACGTCGCCTATGTCTGGCAGTCGCTCGCCACCGATTTCTCGCTGACCGATCTGCCCGGGGAGATCTGGGCGCTCGACGGAGAGATCGTCACCGCGGGCACCGCCGGGGCCGAGGTGCTCTCGCGCACCGGGCTGAGCCTGTACATCGGTGCGGTGCTGTTCGCGATCGGGCAGGCCGCGATGGGCTTCATGATCGCCGTCCTGTCCGGTTACATCGCCTACGGGCTGGCCGACCGGCCCGGGCTCGCCCCCGGGTTCGTGGGCGGCGCGATCGCGGTGTCGCTCGACGCCGGCTTCATCGGAGCACTCATCACCGGTATCGTCGCCGGCTACCTCGTGCGCTGGATGACCTCGTGGAACGTGCCGCGCTGGCTGGCCGGGCTCATGCCCGTCGTCCTGATCCCGCTGCTGGGCTCGCTGGTGATCGGCCTGCTCATGTTCCTGTTGCTCGGCCGCCCGCTCGCCGCCGTGTCCGAGGGGCTGGAGTCGTGGCTCAACGGCATGACCGGCTCGTCCATGATCGTGCTGGGCGTGGTGCTGGGCCTGATGATGTGCTTCGACCTCGGCGGGCCCGTCAACAAGGCGGCGTACACGTTCGCCACCGCCGGGCTGGCGATCGACAACGCCGCGTCGCTCAAGATCATGGCCGCCGTGATGGCCGCGGGCATGGTTCCGCCGCTGGCGATGGCCCTGGCCACGGTCGTGCGCGCGCGGCTGTTCAGCGAGGCCGAGCGGGAGAACGGCCGGGCCGCGTTCCTGCTCGGCGCCAGCTTCATCACCGAGGGCGCGATCCCGTTCGCGGCCGCCGACCCGCTGCGGGTGATCCCGTCGATGATGGCCGGTGGCGCCGTGACCGGTGCGCTGATCATGGCGTTCTCGGTCGAGTCGTACGCGCCGCACGGCGGCATCTTCGTGCTGTTCGCGATCAACCCGGTGTGGGGCTACCTCGTCGCGATCCTCGCGGGCATGCTGGTCTCGTGCGCGGCCGTGGTGATCGCCAAGTCCGCCCGCCGCGAGCCGGCGCCGGCTGTCGCCACGGCCACCGTGGCCGCCTGACCTTTCCCTCCCTGCCGGAACCCGGCCCCACCGACACCCAACCCGCTTGACCCGAGCCACCCCAGAGGAGACACCATGCCCAGTCAGACCGTGATCGTCGGCTCCGCCGAGGGGCTGCACGCCCGCCCGGCCGGGATCATCGCCGAGGCCGCCGAGAACTACGACGACGACATCGTCATCACCTTCGGCGACGACGAAGCCGACGCGGACTCCGCGATGCTCATCATGGCGCTCGGTGCCGAGAAGGGCGCGGAGGTGACCGTGAGCGGCGACAACGCCGACGCGGTGGCCGAGATCGCGCGGCTCGTCGAGCAGGATCTCGATGCGGAGTAGCGCGAGGCCTCCGTTTCCCTCCGCCGCCTCCTCGGCCCCGCCCTTGGCATCCGCTCCAGCGCCTGCCCCACCCCGGGACATCCGCTCCAGCGCCTGCACGCTCGCGACGCAGACGCTCCCCGCGATGAACTCCCGCCCCCGCCGATTGCGCGCGCGGGAGTTCATGGAGTGGAGCGGATGGGCTGGCAGGCCGAGGCCCGGGTGGCCCCCGGCAGGCGACGGGTTGCCCGCCGGCGGTACGCCCGTACGCTGAGCACTGTGCTGGATGTCCTGACCACCGCTGATGACGGGCCGGGGGCTCAGCCGGGCCGGCCGTCGGAGTCTGTGGCGCCTGCGGGGCCTGCGGGTTCAGCTACGACGGCGATCGCGACGATCATCGCGGCAGACGGGTCGGCACCCCTGCCCGCCGGCACGTCGATGCTGGTCGAGTCCGGTGGCAGGATGCGGGGATCGCTCACCGGCGGGTGTGTTGAGGGCGCCGTGCTCGTCGCCTGCCAGGAGGCCCTCGAGACAGGGCACTCCGCCGTCCACCGGTTCGGATACAGCGACGACGACGCCTTCGCCGTCGGTCTCATGTGCGGCGGCACGATCGACGTCCTGGTGCAGCCGCTCGACCCGCGTTTCGCGGCGTCGGCTCCTCCGGCACCAACGCCGACCCCGGGCCAGGCCCTAGCCCCGGCCGAATCACCTACCGCCGCGGCGCCCGCCCCGCCCGCGGCGATGGTCGCCCGTGTGCCCGGCATGCAGCCGGCTCGCCTGCCCGGCGTCGCCGCTATCGACACCGGCCAGGACGACGCCGTCGCAGCGGCGCTGACCCCCCTCGTGCCGCGGACCGTGCTCGCCAACGCCACCCGCCAGGTCGCCGCAATGGTGCGGCGCGGGCATACCGGCCTCGTGCGGGTCGCGGCCTCCAGCGAGTCGGCGGAGCCGGTCGAGTTGTTCGTCGAGTCGCACCGCCCACCTGCACACCTGGTGATCTGCGGCGCGAACGCCTTCGGTCAGGCGCTCGTCGAGGCCGCCCGTCCGCTGGGACACCGCCTCACGCTGTGTGACCCGCGGCCCGCTTTCGCCGATCCCGCCTCGTTTCCCGGCGCGGAGGTCGTCCGCGCCTGGCCCCATCTCTATCTCGCCGACGCCGCGGAGTCCGGTGACGTCGACGCACGCACCATCATCTGCGTGCTCACCCACGACCCAAAGATCGACATACCGACGCTCAGTCTGGCGCTGGAACTCGACGTGGCCTACGTCGGCGCAATGGGGTCGAGGCGCAGCGACCGCGACCGCCGGGCCGCGCTCCGCGATGCCGGGATCGGCGACGAGGCGCTGGCCCGCCTGCACTCCCCCATCGGCCTGGGGCTGGGCGCCGTGACTCCCGCCGAGGTCGCGGTCTCGATCCTCGCGGAGGTCATCGCCGTCCGCGAGCGCCGGCCCCGGGTCGCTTCCCTGAGCGACGACGACGCGCCCCTGCATTCGCCGGACAGTTGATAAGGGACCCGGGTCAGGGCGCCAGGCGCGTCAGATCGTCGGGAATGTCCACGTCGGCGCCGTCATCGAGGTCCGAGCAGTCCACCAACCGGACGAGTTCGTGCTGCGTGCTGAGCAGCCCGCGCGCCCCGACGTCGCCGTGCGCGGCGGCAGCCGCGTCGCCGGTCCAGCGGGCATCGAACAGCACCGGGTGCCCGCGTCGCAGGCGCCCGCCGGGGTCACGGTGGGCGGCCGCGGTGATGCCGCCCGGGCGATGCGCGTGGATCACCCGCTCGATGGCGGCGGCGCTGACGCCCGGCCGGTCGACCGGCATCACCAGCACGTTCACCCCGGCGCCGAGGGCCTCGAGACCACACCTGAGCGATACGCCCATCCCCGCCGACCAGTCCGGGTTCTCGATGCACTGCACGTCCCGGAGCGAGCCGAGCGCCTCCGCGACCTCGCGAGCGCCCGCCCCGGTCACCACGGTCACGCGGCCGCACCCGCCGGCGAGCATCGCGTCGGCGACGTGCTCGGCCAGCGTCACGCCGCCGTGCCGCAACAGTGCCTTGGGTCCCCGGCCGAGGCGGCGGCCTTCGCCGGCGGCGAGCAGAAGTCCCTCCGGCTGCTCACGCCCGGGTGGCCCTGCCCCCGGGCCTGTCTCCGGCCGGGAACTCACGCTCGCAGGAACGCGTCCCCGAAGGCGGGCAGCTCCCGCACCCGCACCCCGGTCGCGTGATATGCGGCGTTCACGATCGACGCCGCCGCGCCGACGATCCCGATCTCGCCGATGCCGCGCGCGCCGAGCGGCCCGGCGTGGGGATCGGACTCGTCGAGCCACTCCACCTCGATCTCGGGGATGTCGGCGTTGACCGGCACGTGGTACTCGGCGAAATCGTGGTTGACCACGTGGCCGAACCGCGGATCCATCTCGCCCTTCTCGTGCAACGCCATCCCCACGCCCATCGTCATGCCGCCGATGAACTGCGAGCGCGCGGTGCGGGGGTTGACGATGCGTCCGGCGGAGAAGACCCCGAGCATGCGATCGAGCCGGATCTCCCCGGTCAGTTCGTTGATGCTGACCTGGGCGAAGTGTGCGCCGAACGAGTGCATCGCGACCTCCTCCTCCGCGGGGTTCTCCCCCGCCTCGGCCTGCGACTCGGCCCCGGGCGCGGGGTCGGCGCCGTGCTCAAGACGGAACTGCTCGGCGGCCAGGAGGATCGCGGCGCCCCAGCTCGCCACTCCGGTCGATCCGCCGGCGACGGTGGCGTTCGGTAGATCCGTGTCGCCGATCCCCAGACCGATCTGCTCGACCGGCACGCCCAGCCCGTCCGCCGCCACCTGGGCGAGCACGGTCCAGGTGCCGGTGCCGATGTCCGCGGCGCCGATGTCGACCCGGTAGCCGTCGTCGGTGCGGCGGATGCGCGCGATGGAGCCCGGCTGCCGCAGGGCCGGGTAGGTGGCGGCCGCGACGCCCGTGCCGATCAGCCACCCGTTCTCCTGGCGGGACCGCGGCGCCGGGTCGCGGCCTGACCACCCGAAACGGTCGGCGCCCGAGCGCAGGCAGTCGATCAGCCGTCGCTGGTTGAAGGGCAGCCCGGTGTCCGGGTGCCGGGCGGGCTCGTTGCGGACGCGCACCTCGATCGGGTCGAGGCCCGTGGCCACCGCGAGCTCGTCCATCGCGATCTCCAGGCCCACCATGCCGGCCGCCTCCCCCGGCGCGCGCATCCAGGACGGCACCGGGGCGTCGAGCGGGACCACCTTCTGCGTGAGCCGCCGGTGCTCGGCGGCGTACATCATCCGGACCGGCTTGATCGCCAGCTCCGGGAACTCCTTGGTGTGGGAGGACATGGACACGGCGTCGAACCCGATGGCGGTGAGCCGACCTTCGCGATCCGCCCCCAGCCGCACGTGCTGCGAGGTGGCGGGGCGGTGCCCCGTGAGGGCGAACATCTGCTGCCGGGAGACCGCATAGGCGACCCGACGCCCCGGGACGGCCCGGGCCGCGAGTGCGGTGAGCATGAGATCGGCGTGGGGCATCCCCTTGGATCCGAACCCGCCGCCCACATGAGGGTTGATGATGCGGATCTGCTCGCGGTCGAGGCCGAGGATCGGCGCGATCATGTCGCGGGCGGGGTGCGCACCCTGGGTCGAGAGCCAGAGCGTGAGCTCGTCGTCGTCCCATCGGGCGACGGTGGTGTGAGGCTCCATGGGGTTGTTGTGCTCCATGGGGGTGCCGTAGACGGCGTCCACCACGATGTCCGCGTCCGCCAGTGCCGCGTCGACGTCCCCGAGGATGTACTCGGCCGAGTCCGGGTCCTCGGGGAGCCGGGCGGACGGGTGGTCACGCCGGAAGTCCGTGTCGTGTGGCTCGGTCTCGTAGGTCACCTCGACCAGGTCCGCGGCGCGCCGTGCCTGTTCGGGTGTGGTGGCGACGACCGCACCCAGGTACTGCCCCCGGAACCCGATCTCGGCGTCGCGGAGGATCGCGAGCTCCCGGTCGTCGGTCTCCGCCAGCGGCGGGGCGTTGTCCGGTGTGAGGACGTGGACGACCCCGTCCATCGCCTCGGCCGCGGACGTGTCCAGCACCAGGGCCCGGCCGCGCGCGATCGTCGCCTGGAGGGGAAAGAGGTACAGCGGGTCGGGCCCGGGGTGTTCGTAGGCGTAGCGGGCCCGGCCACGCACCTTGTCGGCGCCGTCGGATCGGACCCGGTCGGTGCCGATCGCGGAGGCGGGCAGGAGTTCGGCCATCGTCTACACCTCCGAGTCCGTGAGCTCGCCGAGCACGGTCATGATCGCCCCGCGAGTCATCGGGACCTTGAACTCGTTGCCCTCCAGCGGCGCGGCGGCCTCGAGCTCGGCGTCGGCCGCCCGGCGGAAGGTCTCCGGTGAGGGCCGTGCGCCGCGCAGCTCGGCCTCGGCGCGGCGTGCGCGCCACGGTTTGTGCGCGACCCCGCCGAGTGCGATCGACGCCTCGCGGATCACGGGCTCGGGCCCCGAGTCGTCGAGGTCGACCACCGCGGCCACGGAGGCCAGCGCGAACGCGTACGAGGCGCGATCGCGGATCTTGCGGTACGTCGACCGGCCCGCCGGCGGCGGCGGGAGCTCGACCGCGGAGATGAGGTCGCCGTGGCCCAGCACCGTGTCCTTGTCCGGCCGGTCGTCGGGCAGTCTGTGCAGGTCCGTCACGGGTATCCGGTGCTCCCCGTCGGAGGTGAGGACGACGACGACGGCGTCGAGTGCCGCGAGCGCTACCGCCATATCCGAGGGATGGGTGGCCACACAGGCCTCGGATGCGCCGAGTATCGCGTGATAGCGCACATATCCGCCGATCGCCGAGCAGCCCGACCCGGGCTCGCGCTTGTTGCAGGGCGTGGTGACGTCCTGGAAGTAGACGCAGCGCGTGCGCTGCAGGAGGTTCCCGCCCGTCGTGGCGGCGTTGCGCAGCTGGCCGGAGGCGCCGGAGAGCAGGGCGCGCGACAGCACCGGGTAGTCGTGGCGGATCCGTGGGTGGGCGGCCAGATCGCTGTTGCGGACCATGGCGCCCACGCGGACCCCGCCGTCGCCGGAGTCCTCGACCGCGTCCAGCTCCAGACGCCCGATGTCCACGACCGTGTCCGGCGCGGCGATCCCGAGCTTGAGGTGGTCGACGAGGTTGGTGCCGCCGGCGAGGAACACGGCCCCGGGTCGGTCGGCGACGGCGGCCACGGCGTGGCCGGGATCGGTGGCCCGTTCGTACTCGAATTGCTTCATCGGTCCTCCCGGGCGGCATCGCGTACGGCGGCCAAGATGTTGACGTAGGCGCCGCACCGGCACAGGTTTCCGCTCATGCGTTCGCGGATCTCGTCGTCGTCGTCGGACAGGTCGACACGCGCCTCGAGGTTCTCGGTGACCACGCTGGGCGCGCCGTCGGCCGCCTCGCGGATCGCGCCCACCGCGGAGCAGACCTGGCCGGGCGTGCAGTATCCGCACTGGAAGGCGTCGCGGTCCAGGAAGGCGCGGTGCACCGGGGCGAGGTCGCCCTCGGCGGCGAGGCCGTCGGAGGTGGTGATCTCCGCGCCGTCCTGGCTCAGCACCAGCAGTAGGCAGGAGTTGAGCCGCCGACCGTCCACCAGGACCGTGCACGCTCCACACTGACCGTGGTCGCAGCCCTTCTTCGGGGAGAAGTTCTGCAGGTGGTCGCGGAGGGCGTCGAGCAGGGTGGTCCGTGGGTCCACGCTCAGCGAGTGTTCGTGGCCGTCGACCACCAGGTTCACAGATCGGTCCATGGGCCCTCCACACCTGTCACGGGGCCGACCCTGCGGGCGGCGCCTCGTCGTCGTCGTGTGGCGCCACCCTCCTCCCCCGGACAGGAACCCCGCAACCGGTCGGGCCGCGCCGCGGCCATACCGCACGCCAATCAAGCATTTGCTTGGTTAGGTGGACAAACCTATGCTCGACGGAGACGGCACACCGCTGACGACGGACCGGCGCCGAGCTCCGGAACCGTCGCCGCACGAAGAGATGAGAGGTCGCGCGATGACCCAGTCGGTCGCCCCAGGTCGGGAAGCACTGTTCCAGCCGCTCGAGATCCGTTCCCTGCAGCTCGCCAACCGCCTGGCGATGTCGCCGATGACCCGCATGGGCTGCCCCGACGCACTGCCGGACGAGGTCAACCGCGCGTACTACGCCTCCCGCGCGGCCGGTGGGACCGGGCTCGTGGTCACGGAGGGCATCGGCGTGGACCACCCGACCTCGGTGGACCATTCCTGGATTCCGCGCCTGGACACGCCGGAGTCGGTCGAGGCCTGGCGACTGGTGACGGACGCGGTGCATGCGGCGGGCGGCAGCATCATCGCCCAGCTCTGGCACGTGGGGCCGCTCTGGGGAGCCAACGCCCGGTTCGACAAGCCGAACCGCGACCGCCTGATGGAGATGCGGCCGATGCGGCCGTCGGGACTGTGGGGCACCCCGGGCGTGACCACCTACTCCGAGCGCAGCGTCGCACGGTGGTCGCCGGAGATCGAGCCGATGACCGAGGCCGAGATCGCCGAGACGATCGAGGCGTACGCGCGGTCGGCGAAGCTGGCGATGGAGGCGGGCTTCGACGGCGTGACCCTCCACGGCGGCCACGGCTACCTGCTGGACGCGTTCGTCTGGGCCGACACCAACCGCCGCACCGACTCCTGGGGTGGCGATCTGGCCGCGCGCGTCCGCTACCCGGCGGCCGTGGTGGCGGCGGTCCGCGAGGCGATCGGCCCCGACGCGCCGCTGTTCTACCGCTTCTCCCAGCACACGCAGCAGGACTACACGGCCCGCAAGGCCGAGAACCCCGAGGAGCTGGGCATCTACCTGGGCGCGCTCGCGGAGGCCGGCGTGGATCTGTTCGACGCGTCGACGCGCCGGTTCAGCGATCCGGCGTTCCCCGACCTCGAGGGTGACGACGGCAAGGTCACCCTGGCCGGTTGGGCCCGCCGGCTCACGGGCAAGGCGTCCGGAGCCGTGGGCGGGGTGGGCATCGGCACCTCGCTACGCGAGCAGAAGTCCGGGGCCGAGGTCCGGGTGTCGGACAACGTGGATTCGGTCGTGGAGCTCATGAACCGCGGGGAGTTCGATCTCATCTCCGTGGGCCGCCTGCACCTGGCCGACCCGGCTCTCGCCGGGATCCTGCGCTCCGCCGGCCCCCTGCCCGAGTTCATCCGCGAGGAGCACGAGGCACCGCTGCGCGCGCCGCAGTCCTGATCCGGGGTCGGCCAGTCCGGGGCCCGGTGGATCGGGCGGTGCGAGACGGCCTCGCAGCGGCGACGAGCGTGGCCGCGGACGACCACTGAGACCGGGAAATTCGGTAGTCGTGCACCCCTTGACTTGACAGGTCTGTATACATAGTCTGAAGCCGAGGTTTACAGACCTGTATACCCACCTCCTAGCCCGACCCCTCAAGGAGGGAAATCATGTCGCCGTTCCGTCCCTTCATCGACCTTCTCGCCCAGCTGTGGTTCGCCCTCGACACCGCCAGTGCTGTCCGTCATGGCAAGCCCGTCTCCGAGCGGGCCCGCGTGTACTGCATGACCGACCACGCGCCCACCCGGGCGCACCTCGGCTCCGTCGCTGCGTAGGTCCCAGCATCTGCCGCTGCACCTACTGCCGGCCCACCGACGGGTGAGCAGCGTCACGCGGGCAAAGAGCTCGATCGGGCACTTCTCGCGACCGAAGTGATTAAGTTCTTATTGAACACGATCGTTCTCGCCTGCTTCCACAAACGAGGTTCCCCACATGACCACTTCCACCTTCACCCCTGTCGCCAAGGGCATGCGCCTGGCCCTGATAGCCGGCGGTCTCATCGCGATCGCCTTCGGCATCGCCGTGCTCGTCTGGCCGGGCAAGACCGCCGTCGTCATCACCGGCGTCATCGCGGTCTGGGCCATCGTGGCCGGGCTCATCTACATCGCTGTGTCGTTCGCCACCACCGGCCATTCCACCGGCAGTCGGGTGGGCCACGGCCTGCTCGGCGTGCTCTACATCGTCGCGGGCATCTACGCCTTCGTCTCACTGCAGCAGTCGGCGGCCTTCCTCGCGATCTTCGCCACCGTGTTGATCGGCGTCATGTGGATCTTCGAGGGCTTCACTGCCCTGTTCAACCTCGGCGAAGCCAGCTCGAAGGGCATCACGATCTTCTTCGCGATCATCTCCGTGCTCGCCGGCATCTCGCTGGTGAGCACGCCCCTGTGGGGAGCCGGCTTCCTGTGGTGGCTCGCCGGCATCGCACTTCTCGTCCTGGGCGTGCTCAACGTGATCCGAGGCTTCTCGATCAAGGCCTGACGCGCCGACCGGCCGCGGTCAACCAGGGTTATCTCGAGGCCCTCTCGTGCCGGGGAATGCCTCGAAACCCGCCAGCAGGCCGGGAGCGAACCTCCAGCGAACTGCGAGCCGTCACTTCGGTCAGCATTCGGCCAGGTGGGCGGCGGCGGGTGGCCGCTCGCCCGGTGACGCTCCGCGCGACCCCGTCCAGCCCGGGGCGCTGCCGGTGTGGCCCGAAATGGGTTGTCACCAGTCGTGTTACGTTGTCCTGGCCAGCGAGACCAACAGGTCGCGGGAATCCGGTGCGAATCCGGAACTGACGCGCAGCGGTGAGGGAGATGGCAGGGGCACGATGCCACTGGGTCGGTAGACCCGGGAAGGCGCTCCCGGCCAGGTGATCCCGAGTCCGAATACCGGCTGGCCCTCGCGGTGACCACCGCCAGGTCAAGATCGGGCTTCGCGTTTCAAGGCCCGCGACCTCGAAAGCACCACGATGCGCGCACCCGCTCCGGCTGACTGCGGCGAGGCCGTCGCTGACCGCGCCCGGGCCGCCCGCCGGCGCGTTCGCGTCCGGACCTCCCCTTCCGGACTACCCGCCCGGGCCGCCGGGCTCGGCCTGGGCGTCGCGCTGGACCGCGTGGTGGGGGATCCCCGGCGGTGGCACCCCGTCGCCGGATTCGGAGGGGTCGCGATGGCCGTCGAGCACCGGCTCCTGGACCCGCGCCGATCCGAGACCGGGCAGCGGGCGGCGGGTGTGCTGTTCACCGGCATCCTCGTCGGCGGGAGCGCCGCGGCGACCCACGCCGTGGGCCGGCTGCTGTCCCAGAGCACGGCCGGGACCGTCGCGTGGAACGCGGCCGTCGCGTGGGCCTGCCTCGGCGGGAGCTCGTTGCTCTCGGTGGCACGCCGACAGGACGCTCTCCTGCGCTCCGGCGATCACGACGGTTCCCGGGCCCTCCTGCCGTGGCTGTGCGGCCGCGACCCGGACGCCCTCGACCCCGACGACCTGGCCCGCGCGGTCGTGGAATCGGTCGCGGAGAACACCTCCGACGCGGCCGTGTGCACGCTGTTCTGGGCCGCGATCGCGGGCCCGGCCGGCGCCGCGATGCACCGGACCGCCAACACACTGGACGCGATGGTCGGTCACCGCTCACCGCGGTACCAGCACTTCGGCACCGCCTCGGCCAGGCTCGACGACGTCCTGGGATTCGTTCCGGCCCGCCTCGCCGGGCTCATCGGCGTCGCGGTCGCCGGCACCATCGGCGGCAGCCCCTCCGGCGCCCTACGGACCTGGCGTCGGGACGCCCGCACGCACCCCAGCCCGAATGCCGGAGTGGTGGAGTCGGTGTGCGCCGGCGCGCTCGGGGTCCGGCTCGGCGGCCCGACCCCCTACCCGTACGGCGTGCAGCAGCGCGCGGTCCTCGGGGACGGGCGGCCGGTCCGCGCCGAGGACATCGGCCGGGCCGTTCGCCTCCACGACCGGGTCCAGCTGGTTACCGCCGGCCTGATGATCGCCGGTCTGCTCGTCGCCCACGCGAGGACGGTGCGGCGCGATGGCTGAGGACCTCGACAAGCTTCGTATCCACGGCGACACCCAGGTCGGCCCGGGCGCGATCGACTTCGCGGTGAACGTCCACGGGGACCGCCCGCCCGCATGGCTGGCCGACCGGCTGCGGCAACGCATCGACGATCTGGCCGCCTATCCGACCGCCGCCGACGAGGCCCGGGCCCGGCGCGCCGTTGCCGAGAGACACGGCGTCGATCCCGGCCGGGTGCTCCCGCTCGCCGGGTCCGCGGAGGGTTTCCATCTGCTGGCCGACCACGCCGCGCGCCGTGGGCTGCGCGCCGCCGTGGTGCACCCGTCGTTCACTGAACCCGAGGTGGAACTTCGGCGGGCCGGGGTGCCCGTCACCCGGGTGATCCTGCGCGAGCCGTACACCTTCGACCCCGGCCTCGTTCCGGAGTCGGCCGACCTCGTCGTCGTCGGCAATCCCACCAACCCCACGTCCGTCCTCCACCCACGGGCGACCATCGCGGCGCTGTGCCGCCCCGGGCGGGTCACGGTGGTGGACGAGGCGTTCTGCGACGTGGTCGACGACGAGGGCGGCTCGACGCTCGCCGGCGCCGACCTGCCCGGGCTCGTGGTCCTGCGCTCGGTGACCAAGACCTGGGCGCTGGCCGGCCTACGCGCCGGGTACGCCGTGGGCGACGCGGCGGTCCTCGCCGACCTGGCCGCGCACCGGGTCCACTGGCCGCTCGGCACCCTCCAACTGGAGGCCGTGGCCGCGTGCTGCTCGGGCGAGGCGTCGGTCCACCTCGATCGGATCCGGCGGCGACTCGCCGCCGACCGCGCGGCGATGTGCGAGGCCCTCACCGGCGCGGGGATCGAGATCGCCGTCCCGCCCGCGGCGCCGTTCGTCCTGGTCAGGACGCCGGAGGGGTACGATCCCCACGACTTCCGGGCCCGGCTCGGCGAACGCGGCGTCGCGGTCCGCCGCTGCGACACCTTCCCCGGTCTCGACCCGCGGCACGTGCGGTTGGCCGTCCGCGACGCCGCCACCGTGAGCCGTCTCATCACCGCGTGGGAGGGCGCCCGGGATCAGGCGTCGACGGACTCGGACAGGGGGTGACGCCCCTGTCGGTAAAGCCCTGTGCATACCCTGTCCCTGTACTGCTGACTTCCGGAACACGCAGGGGAAGACCGGTGAGAATCCGGCGCTGACCCGCAACGGTATGCGGCCACCCAGGTGGTCGCGAGCCCGATTACCTGCCCGGATGTCCGCGACTCCGAGTACATCGCCGAGGTCTGCGAACCGGAGTCCTGCAGGTGATGCGGCGTCGCTGACGCCTACCCACCCACAGGTCTCTCGTGTCGTCTCACCTCATGACACGATCCGAGGTCTGATCATGTTTCGTCGCAAGTCCCGAATCACCCTGTCCACGCTCCTCGTGGCCGGCGTTGCCCTCACCGGCTGCTCCCGCGGGGAGGCGATCGAGAGCAGCGGTGGGGGTGAGGCGTTCGCCGAGCCGGTGACCATCACCAACTGCGAGCGCGAGGCCACCTTTGAGGCTCCGCCGCAGCGCATCATCTCGATGAACGACCACGTCACCGAGACGCTGATCCAGATGGGCGCTGGGGATCGTATCGTCGGCATGGGTTACGGCGAGCAGAACGACGTGCTCCCCGAGGTGGCCGAGCAGTTCCACGCCATCCCGTCCCTGGCCGAGGAATACCCGACCTGGGAGCAGATCATCGACCTGGAGCCGGACATGGTGGTCGGCGGTATGCGCAGCGCCTTTGACGAGAAAGAGGGCCGCAGCCGCGACGCCCTGGAGGCCCAGGGGATCTCCACGTTCCTGTTCTCCGAGTACTGCGGCGAGGGCTTTCCCGACCTGGGGATGCTCGACACCGACTTCGAGCAACTGGGCCGCGTGCTCGGCGTCGAGGACGGGGCCGAGGCCCTGGCCGAGCGGATCACCGGGGACATGAACGAGGTGCGCGAGTCGCTGAATGAGGCCGGGGTCAGCGGCATTCCGACCTTTTTCTACGACGGCGGCGAGACGGAGCCCACCACGATCGGCGGCGTGGGGGTCGGGCAGTTGATTGGCGAGTACGCCGGCGCAGACAACATCTTCACGGAGGGCGAGAAGCCGTACGTCACGACGACGTGGGAGATCCTGGGCGAGCGGCAGCCCGAGGCGATCGTGGTGCTGGACTACGGTGCCACCAGCGCGGAGGACAAGGTCGCCTACCTGCGCAACCAGCCCATCATGTCCACCACGCCGGCCGTTCGGGAGGACCGCATCGTGGTGGTGCCGCTGTCGGACTTCTTCGAGAGTTCACGCATGACGACCTCCACCGAGACCATCGCCCGCGCACTACACCCGCAGGCGTTCGGGGGCCGGTGATGACCACCGTCGCCGAACCCGTGGCCGACGCCGCCGGCCGCGCCTCCCGGCCCGGTTCCGCCGCACCACCAGCGCCGCCGCGCCGACGCCCGCTGTGGCTCATCCTGGTCCCACTGGTGGTGCTCCTGCTGATGTCGATCGCCGCCGGCGTCTCGCTGGGGTCGGTGTCGATCCCGATCGGCGACGTGTGGGCGATCGTCGCCCACCGCATCGCCCCCGGCGCGTTCGAACCGTGGTGGACCCAGGCGCGCGAGGCGATCGTCATCGAGTCCCGGCTGCCCCGATCGCTCATGGCCGCCGCTGTCGGAGCGTCGCTGGCGGTGGCCGGTGGCGTGGCCCAGTCTGTCACCCGCAACCCGCTGGCCGACCCATATCTGCTGGGGGTGTCCTCGGGCGCCGGGTTCGGCGTGGTGGTGCTCACCGTGCTCGGGATCGGCGCCGGCGTATGGGGCGTGTTCACGCTCCCGATGGCCGCCTTTCTCGGCGCGCTTCTGCCGCTGGCCGGCGTCATCCTGGTCGCGCGCCGCGCGCATGACACCACCGCGATCGTCCTGGTGGGCGCGGCCATGACCATGGTGTTCGGCGCGCTCAACACGTTCGTGCTCCTGGTGCTGGGTGACGATCACCAGCTCGGCACCGTCATGCGCTGGCTGGCCGGCGGATTCGGGGACGCCGGCTGGACCATGCTGTGGGCCCCGCTCGGCATCCTCGCGGTGGCCGGGACGGTGGTCCTACTCTGCAGCCGACACCTGGATCTGCTCCTGACCGGCGACGACGGCGCCACCGCGATGGGCGTCAACGTGCCGCGCTTCCGCATCCTCATGCTGCTGCTGGTCTCACTGCTGACCGCGGGCGCCGTGGCCGTGTCCGGGACCATCGGCTTCATCGGCCTGCTGATCCCGCACCTGGCCGGCTACCTCACCGGGCGCACGTCGGTACGGCTGCTGCCCACGGCCGCCGTGCTCGGCGCCGTGGCGCTGGTGCTGGCGGACCTGGCCGCCCGGTCCGTGTCCGACGGGGCCGAGCTCCCGGTCGGCGTGGTGACCGGGGTGATCGGTGGCCCGGTGTTCCTGCTGATGTTGTGGCGCCGCTACGGGAAGGCCTCGGTATGACCACGTTGACCGCGCTCGATGTCGACGCCCGCCTCGGGGGTCGACAGATCCTCGACGGGGTGGGCCTGACCGTCACACCCGGCCGGGTCACCGCCCTGGTCGGCCCCAACGGCAGCGGCAAGACGACCCTGCTGCGCACCTGCTACCGGGCGCTGCCCACCACGGCCGGTCTCGTCACGATCGACGGCGCGGACATCACCTCACTGCGCCGCCGCGCCCTGGCCCGCACCGTGGGGGTGAGCACGCAGGAACCGGTCTCGCTCGGCGGGATCACGGTCCGCGAGTCGGTCCGACTCGGCCGCACCGTCAAGCGAAGAATGTTCGAACCGTTCGGCACCGACGACTCCGACGTGGTGGACACCGTCCTGGCGCAGGTCGGGATGACGGCGCTGGCCGAGCGCGATGTGCTGGCCCTGTCTGGCGGCGAGCGGCAGCGGGTCTCGATCGCGCGCGCTCTGGCCCAGCAGCCGGAGGTCCTCCTGCTCGACGAGCCCACCAACCATCTGGATCTGCACCAGCAACTGTCCGTCCTGACGCTGCTGCGCAGGCTGGCCGCCGACGGACTGGCCGTGCTGTTGACCCTGCACGACCTGCGGATGGCCACCGAGTACTGCGACGCGATGGCGGTGCTCCAGCGCGGCCGGGTGGTGGCCGACGGCCCGCCGGAGAAGGTGCTCTCCCCCGCCCTGCTCGCCGAGGTGTTCGGCGTCCGCGGCGAGGTGCGCCCCGGACGCGCCGGTGGCCGCACCCTCGACGTATGGGGGCTCGCCGATGAGTGACGTGCCCGGCCGCCGCGCGCGAGGAGACCACGGTGGTCACGACGACGAGGGCCGCGCGCCCGGGGCCGTGGCCTCGGCGTACGAGCGCGTCTCGGGCCCGCTCGGGGATTTTGCCCGCACGATCGAGCACGGGCCGCGGGTCCTACCCGGATCGGTGCTGACGGACCCGCGGTGGCTCGCCCGGCGGGTGGCCGACACCGGCCGACGATGGAGTCACGACGATCCGCGGGTCAACGGCACCCTGTGGTGGTATTCGGCCAGCTCATCACTGGTCGCGGCGCCGCTGACGATGCTGCTGACCGCCGGCCTCGCCCCGGATCCGCGGCCGGAGCGGCTCACCGTGTCACTGCAGCCCAACGGCTACCTCAAGGCCGCCCGGTCGGACCGGCTGCTCGCCTCTGTCGGGGAGTTCGCGAACGCACTCTGCCAGGCGCACGCCGAGGTGATCGCGGCGCTGGCGGAGGTATCCGGGGCGACGCCGCGGGCCCTGTGGGCCATCGCCACGGACTCCATCGGGAACCGGGCGCTGGAGGCGGGTCGGGCGGTGGGCGACGGGGACCGTGTGGACGGCGCCGGGGGCGGCGGCGCAGACAGGGGCGCCGCCCTGGCCCGGACTGTCTGCCGCCCACCCCTCCTGCCGGTGCGGTACGTGGACGTCGACGGGCCGCAGCGCTCCCGACGTTTCGTCCGCCGCAGTTCCTGCTGCCTCATCTATGTGGCCACCGGCGGGGACAAATGCGTCAGTTGCCCTCGCCGGACTCCGCAGGATCGGCAACATCAGCTGACCCTCCGGTCGTGAGCGGTACCGCCATGCCCACCGGTCACGCAGACCTGGGCTGAGGCTGGCCCGGCCGGGCGGCGCCGTCGAGCCGCCCGGCCAGGGTAGCCGGTCAGCGCTTGCGGGCGCTGTTGCTCACCTTCTGCAGAAGCTCTTTTGCCCTGCGCTGGTTCTCGGGCTTCGCGGCCTCGCGTCGGACCACGTCAACGGCCTTGAGGGCGATCCCGCTCTTGATGGTCTTACCCAGAAATCCCATCGTGCACCTCCATGTGTCGGGAGCGCCAGCGTAGGCACGGTGCACGCGGCCCGCGACCGGCCGCCGGTGACTGGTTCAGCCGACCACGGCGGTGAGCAGGTCCGACAACCCGGCGACCGCTCCGATCACCGTGATCGCCGGCGGCTCGATCCCCGCCTCGGCGCAGGCCGCGGCGATCGTGGCCGCTGTCCCGTGCAGGATCCGCTGCGTGGGCATCGACCCGTCGGCGACGGTCACCGCCGGGGTGTCGGCGGGCAGGCCCTGTGCGAGGAGTTCAGCGGTGATCGCCTCGAGGTTCGTCACGGCCATGAGCAGCACCAAGGTGGTCCCCGACCGGGCCAACGCGCCGTAGTCGAGGGTCGACTGCGGGCTGCCCGGCGGGACGTGCCCGGAAATGACCGACACCCCCTGAGACAGGCCGCGATGGGTCGCGGGAACGCCGGCGAGGGCCGGGACCGCCAGCGCCGAGGTGACGCCCGGGATCACTCTCACCGGCACCCCGGCGGCCGTACACGCGAGGTACTCCTCGCCGCCGCGGCCGAACAGGAAGCTGTCGCCACCCTTGAGGCGCACGACCGTCCGGCCGCGCCGTGCCTGGTCGACGAGGATCCGGTTGATCTCCTCCTGCGGGGTCGCCCGGCCGAAGGGGATCTTGCCCACGTCGATCACCTCGATGCGTGCGTCCAACTCCTCGAGCACCGCGACCGGGCCCAGGCGGTCGGTCACCACCACGTCGGCGGCGAAGAGCGCCTCCCGCCCGGCGACGGTCATCAGCCCGGGGTCTCCGGGCCCACCGCCCACCAGCACCACCTGACCGGTGATCGCCTCCGTCGCAGCCGTCACGTCATCGTCCTCTCGTCACGTTCTGTCTCGCGCCCGCCACCACGTCGGAGCAGGTACACGTCCATCACCCAACCGTGCTCGGCGCGCAGCCGGTCGCGTTCGGCCCGCAGCTCATCGAGCACGTCGCCGACCCGCCCGGCGGCCAGCGTCTCGCCGACATCGCCGAGATTGCCGCCCCACCAGATGCGCCAGTCGTCCAGGCCGTCGAGCGGCAGGTCGGAGTTGAGCATCACCACCACGTTGTCGGCGCCCGCGGCCACGACCTCGCGCAGCCGCCGGCCGGTGGTGACGGTGATCGTGGCGCCGATCTCGTGCAGGACGAGCCGATGTCGCGCGGCCAGGACCTGCAGCGCGGAGATGCCCGGCAGCACCCGGACGTCGAGGTCCAGGCGCCCGCGCTCGGCGATCCGGTCGAGAATCCGCAGCGTCGAGTCGTAGAACGCGGGGTCTCCCCACACGGGGATCGCCACGTCCCCGGGCCGTTCGGTGAGGATCTGCTCCCAGGCCAGTGCGCGGGCCTGGTGCCAGTCCAGGACCACGCCGCGGTAGTCACCGTGGGTGGAGGTCGACGACGACGAGCGGTCCCTCTCCGGATCCTGTACCCCCACCAGCTCGAGCCCCGGGGCGTGCCGGCCCAGGAGCTCGACGCGCCTGGTGAACAGCGGATCGCCCGGACGCTTGAGGGCGGCCACCGCATAGTCGGACGCCTGTAGAGCATGTACCGCCTCGACGGTGATCTGATCGAGTCCGCCGGAGCCGATACCCACCACGTGGATCCGCCGCGTCGGCGAGTCCGCGGCGGCCGCGGGTCGGTCAGTCACCGTGGGCATCCTCGAGGTCGCCCTCGACGTCCAGGTAGAGCTGTCGCATCTGATCCATGAGCGCGGCGTCGGGCTCGGCCCACAGGCCGCGGTCGGCGGCCTCGGTCAGCCTCTCGATCATCCCGCGCAGCGCCCACGGGTTGGACCGTCTCAAGAAGTCCTGGTTGGTCTCGTCCAGCACGTACTCGCGGGTCAGCGTCTCGTACATCCAGTCGTGCACCACGCCGGCGGTGGCGTCGAACCCGAACAGGTAGTCCACGGTCGCGGCCAGCTCGAAGGCCCCCTTGTACCCGTGCCGCTGCATGGCCGCGATCCACCGCGGATTGACCACCCGGGCGCGGAACACCCGGACGGTCTCCTCGGCCAGCGTGCGGGTGCGTACCGCGTCGGGCGTGGTGGAGTCGCCCACATACGCCCTCGGCTCGGCCCCGGTGAGCGCGCGCACGGTGGCGATCATGCCGCCGTGGTACTGGAAGTAGTCGTCCGAATCGGCGATGTCGTGCTCGCGGGTGTCGATGTTCTTCGCGGCCACGGCGATGCGCCGGTAGTTCGTCCGCATGTCGTCGGCCGCCGGCACGCCGTCGAGGTCGCGGCCGTAGGCGTACCCGCCCCAGCGGGTGTACACCTCCGCCAGGTCACGGTCGTCGCGCCAGTTGCCGGCCTCGATGGTCTGCAACAGGCCCGCCCCGTACGAACCGGGAGCGGAGCCGAAGATCCGTGTGGTGGCCCGCCGCTGATCGGTGTGCTCGGCCAGATCGGCGCGGGCGTGGGCGGCCACGAAGTTCTGCTCGTCGGGCTCGTCCAGACCGGCGACCAGCTGCACCGCGTCGTCGATCATGGCGATGACGTGCGGGAATGCGTCCCGGAAGAAGCCCGAGATGCGGACGGTCACGTCGATGCGCGGGCGTCCCAGCTCGTCGGCCGGGACCACCTCGAGGCCGTTGACCCGCCGGGAGGCCTCGTCCCACTGCGGGCGCACGCCGAGCAGGACCAGCACCTCGGCGATGTCGTCGCCCGAGGTACGCATGGCCGAGGTGCCCCAGATGGACAGCCCCACCGACGCGGGGTACCCGCCAGTCTCGGACACGTGGCGCTCGAGCAGCGAGTCGGCCATGAGCTGACCGGTCTCCCAGGCCAGGCGCGACGGGATGGCCCGCGGGTCCACGGTGTAGAAGTTGCGGCCCGTGGGCAGCACGTTGACCAGGCCACGCAGCGGGGAGCCCGACGGCCCGGCCGGGATGAAGCCCCCGTCGAGTGCATGCAGGACCCCGTCCATCTCGTCCACCGTGGCGGCCAGGCGCGGGACGACCTCGCGGGCGGCGAACTCGAGGACGCGGGCGACGTCGTCGCGGCCGGTCACGTTGTCGTCGTCGCCCCCTTCCGCGGCGCCGGAGTCGCGGGCGAGGTCACCGCCCGCGCCGAGCCCTGCAGCGCCAATACCTGCACCGACCCCCGCGGCGGCGAGGACCTCGGGCACCGCGGCGGCGTCCCAGTCGCGCGCGTCCATCGCCACGACCAGCTCGCGGGCCAGCGCCTCGATGCGGTCCACCTCCTCGGTGGGTGCGCCCTCGGCCAGCCCCAGCGCGCGGCGAAGGCCCGGAACCGCGGCGGACTCGCCGCCCCACACCTGCGAGGCCCGCAGGATCGCCAGCACCAGGTTGACGCGTGCCTGGCCCTCGGGCGCCTGGCCGAGTACGTGGAGGCCGTCGCGGATCTGGACGTCCTTGATCTCGCACAGCCAGCCGTCGACGTGGAGGAGGAAGTCGTCGAACTCGTCGTCGCCCGGCTGCTGCTCCAGGCCCAGGTCCTCGTGCATGTGAGCCGAGCGCATGAGGGTCCAGATCTGGTCGCGGATGGCGCCGAGCTTGCCCGGGTCCATCGCGGCGATGTTGCCGTACTCGTCCAGCAGTTGCTCGAGCCGGGCGATGTCGCCGTACGACTCCGCGCGGGCCATCGGCGGCACCAGGTGGTCGACGATCGTGGCGTGCGCCCGGCGCTTGGCCTGCGCGCCCTCACCGGGATCGTTGACGAGGAACGGGTAGATCAGCGGCATCTCGGCGATCGCCGCGTCGGTCGCGCAGTCCGCCGACAGCGCCGCGTTCTTACCCGGCAGCCACTCCAGCGAGCCGTGCTTGCCCAAGTGGACCAACGCGTGCGCGCCGAAGCCGCGGGACAGCCAGCGGTAGGCGGCCAGGTAATGATGCGACGGCGCGAGCTCGGGGTCGTGGTAGATCGCCACCGGGTTCTCGCCGAACCCGCGGGGCGGCTGGATCAGTAGCACCACGTTGCCCGCCTGCAGCGTGGCGAGCACGATCTCGCCGGCGTCGTTGACGAACAACTCGCCGGGCGCCTCGCCCCACGCCTCGACCATCTCGTCGCGCAGCGCCGGTGACAGGTCCTCGGTCCAGCGCAGGTAGTCGGAGGTGCTGATCCGCACGTGGGAATCGGTGAGCTGAGCCGTGGTCAGCCACTCCTCGTCCTGGCCGCCCGCCTCGATGAGCGCGTGGATGAGGGCGTCGCCGGCGGCGGTGTCGTCGGCGAAACCGGCGTCCTGCCCACTGCCGGCGCCGTCCCCGGCACCGCCGGTGGCCACGCTCCCGCCCTCGCCGGAGCGGGTGAGGAAGCGGGCGATCGGGCCGTCGTCCGGGCCCAGATCGTAGCCCTCCTCGCGCATGCGGCGCAGCAGCCCGATGGTGGAGACGGGCGTGTCCAGGCCGACAGCGTTGCCGATGCGCGAGTGCTTGGTGGGGTATGCCGAGAGCACGAGCGCGATCCGGCGCTCGGCCCGCGGGATGTGCCGCAGCCGGGCGTGGGCCACGGCGATCCCGGCCACGCGCGCGCACCGTTCGGGGTCGGCGACGTAGCGGGGCAGGCCGTCGGCGTCGATCTCCTTGAACGAGAACGGGGCGGTGATGATGCGGCCGTCGAACTCGGGGATCGCGATCTGGCTGGCCGAGTCGAGCGGGTTGACGCCGTCGTCGGAGCCCTCCCAGTCGTCGCGGCCCCAGGTCAGGCACAGCCCCTGCAGGATCGGGATGTCCAGCGCGGCGATGCGTTCGACGTCCCAGCTCTCGTCGTCGCCCCCGGCCCCCGCGGCGCCGGGCGTGGTCCCGCCGGCGGCGAGCACCGTCACGACCAGCGCGTCGAGCGTGCCGAGCGCGTCGAACAGCTCGTCCGGCGCCGACCGCAGCGAGCCGGCGAACACCGGCACGCCCACGGCCTCGCCGGTGGCGTCGATCGCGTCCGCCAGCGCGTGCGCGAAGCCCGCGTTGCCGCTCACCTCGTGGGCGCGGTAGTAGAGCACGCCGACGCGCGGCAGGTCGCCCGCCGGGGCGCCAGGCCGCTCGGGAAGCCCCCACACCGGTACGGCCACCGGCGGTTCGAACCCGGCTCCGGTGAGTAGGACGGTGTCCGAGAGGAAGGCGTGGAGCTGCGCGAGGTTGGCGGGCCCGCCCTCGGCGAGATAGCGGTGGGACTCGGCGGCGGTGCCGATGGGGACGGTGGAGACCTCCATGAGGTCCGCGTCAGGGGTCTGTTCGCCGCCGAGGACGACGACGGGCACGCCGGCGCCCAGCACCGCCTCGAAGCCGTGGTCCCACGAGCGCCTGGATCCGAGGATCCTGACGACGACGAGGTCGGCCCGGGTGAGCAGGTGCGGGAGGTCGGTCTCCACGTCGATGCGTGACGGGTTGCCGAGCGTGAACGCCGCCCCGGATTCCCGCGCGGAGAGCAGGTCCGTGTCGGACGTGGACAGCAGTGCGATGCGGGGAGCACGCGAATCGGACGACTCGGGTGTTGCCGCGGCGTCGTCAGGGGACGCCGAACGCCGGTCTTGGCGCATGTTCTTCTCCAAACCCTCGTGGAACATGTCGCCGTGGCCGGTCTCCTGGCTTTCGCATCGACGCCACGCGACCGACCTTCCCGGGCTGGTGAGCCCAGTGGCCTCCGCCCCGTGAGGGACGGACGAGGGTCGCGGAACTCCGCGACTACAGTGGCGAGGGCCGCGCCGGCTTCTCCTCCGGCTTCCCGAACACCACGGCACCGCCGAGACTATCGGCCGCCTCCGGAGCCCGGCCCGCCGCCCTGGGTTCGACGGCGTCCGCGTAGGCTCCAGGGGCATCCCACGGCGAGGAACCCGGTGCGATTCCGGGGCGGTTCCGCCACTGTGAGGCCCTGACCAGGGCCGTCAGCCAGATACTGGCCGGGGGATGGACGTGCGGTCACTCCCGCGCCGACTTCGACTTCTGACCGGGGCGAGAACCCCGAGGAGGACCCATGCCTGGTGCTGTCCGGCCGCCGCGTCGCTATGACTACATCGACGACGGCCCCGCCATCTACCTGGATTCCTTCGCCACCATCCGGCGGGAGACCGATCTCTCGCGGATCCCCGGGGACGCCGAGAAGCTCGCGGTCCGCATGGTGCACGGCACGGGTCAGACGGATCTGACCGGGGACCTGCAGGTGCATCCCGGTCTCGTCGGCGCCGTCCGATCGGCCCTCGACGCCGGCGCGCCGATCCTCTGCGACGCCCACATGGTCGCCTCGGGCGTCACCCGCGCCCGGCTGCCGCGGGCCAACGACGTGGTGTGCACTCTGAACGACCCGCAGGTCCCCGAGCTGGCCCGGCAGATGGGCACCACCCGCTCCGCGGCCGCGCTGGCACTGTGGGGTGACCGGCTCGGCGGCGCCGTGGTGGCGATCGGCAACGCCCCCACCGCCCTGTTCCACCTGCTCGAGATGCTGCTCGACGGCGCACCCCGGCCCGCGGCGGTCATCGGCTGCCCGGTCGGCTTCATCGGAGCGGCCGAATCCAAGACGGCACTGGCCGATTTCGCGAGCGACCACGGGATCGACATCCCGTTCGTCACCGTGCACGGCCGTCGCGGCGGATCGGCGATGACCGCCTCCGCCGTCAACGCCCTGGCGCAGGACGCCGAGTGAGCGGTGGGATGCCCGGTGCGGAGGCCGCGGGTGTGGCCGGCGATGCGGGCACTGTCGCAGAAGCGGGCGCAGGCGCGGGCCGGCTCTACGGCGTCGGCGTGGGGCCGGGTGACCCCGAGCTCATGACTCTCAAGGCCGCCCGGCTCATCGGCGCCGCCGACGTGGTGGCCTTCCACGCCGGGCGCGGCAAGCAGTCCAACGCCCGGCGCATCGCCGCCGACCTCATCCCCTCCGGCGCGATCGAGGAGGTGCTCGAGTACCCGGTCACCACCGGCCTGACCGAGCATCCCGGCGGGTACGCGGGCGCGATCGCCGACTTCTACGAGCGCAGCGCGCAGCGTCTCGCCGAGCACCTCGCCGCGGGCCGCGACGTGGTACTGCTGGCCGAGGGCGACCCGCTGTTCTACGGCTCGTTCATGTACATGCACGACCGGCTCGCGGAACGGTTCCTCACCGAGATCGTCCCCGGCGTGCCGGCCTTCGCGGCCGCCACCGCCGCGGCCGCGACCCCGCTGGTCCGGCAGACCGATGTGCTCACCGTGCTGCCCGGAACTCTGCCCGAGCCCGAGCTCGCCCGGCGACTGGCCGACACCGACGGCGCGATCATCATGAAGCTCGGGCGCAACTTCCCCGCCGTGCGCAGGGCGCTCGAGTCCGCCGGACGGCTTGACGGCGCGGTGTACGTCGAGCGCGCCTCGACGGATGCAGAGGCGCATCACCCGGTTCGCGAGGTCGACCCGGAGACCGTGCCGTACTTCTCCCTCGTCGTCGTCCCCGGGGACTCCCACTACCACGACCCCACCGGCCGCCGACCCGCACAACTGACCGCGTCGGCCCCCGACCGCTCCGCTCCCGGCGCCCGCGGCGTCGTGCACGTGGTGGGGCTCGGACCCGGTCCGGACGACTGGCTCACGCCGGAGGCCGCGCGGGTACTCACCGAAGTGGACCACGTCGTGGGCTACGCGCCGTACGTCAACCGGGTGCCGCAGCGGCCCGGGCTGCGGCGACACAGTTCCGGCAACACCGTGGAGGTCGACCGGGCGGGTCTCGCCCTGGAGTTGGCGGCAACGGGCGAGCAGGTGGCTGTGGTCTCCGGCGGGGACGCGGGCGTGTTCGGTATGGCGTCGGCGGTGTTCGAGGCCGCCGAGGACCCGCGGCACGACGGGGTCGACATCCGTGTGGTGCCCGGCGTCTCCGCGGTGCAGGCGGTGGCCGCGCGGGCCGGTGCACCGATCGGCGCGGACTTCGCGGTGGTGAGCCTGTCGGATCGACTCAAGCCGTGGGAGGTGATCGCCGGCCGGCTCGACGCGATCGCCGCCGCCGACCTGGTCCTGGCCGTCTACAACCCCGCGTCCCGCTCGCGAACTCACCAGGTCGCCGATGCTCGGGAGGTGCTCCTGCGTCATCGTGCCCCCGCCACGCCGGTCGTGGTGGGTCGGGACGTCGGCCGCGCCGAGGAATCGCTGACCGTCACCACACTGGGCGAACTCGACTGCGACTCGATCGATATGAAGTGCCTGCTCATCGTGGGCGCATCCGGGACGCGGGTGACCGACTCCGGCCGCGTGTGGAGTCCGCGTTTCGTGCGAGCATGACGCTCGTGAACCACGAGGAGCTCGAAGCGGCCGACGCGGACGCGCTGTGGCGGGTGCTCGCCACCAGGCGTGACCACCGACATTTCTATCCGACGCCGGTGCCGCGGGAGCTGATCGAGCGGCTGCTCTCGGTCTTCTCGGTCGCTCCGAGCGTGGGGCTCAGCCAGCCGTGGCACGTGACCGTGGTGCAGGACCGCGCTGTTCGAGAGGCCGTCCATGCCGGTTTCCGGGACGTACGCGCCGCCGAGGCCGAGCGCTTCTCCGGCGAGCGGCGCGAGCTGTACGACACGCTGCGGCTCGAGGGCATCCTCCAGGCTCCGGTCGGCCTGGTGGTGAGCCACCTGCCGCCGGACGGGCCGGTGTTGGGGACGACGGCGATGCCCGCCGCGTCGGAGTACAGCGTCATCTCGGCCATCACGCTGCTGTGGCTGGCCACCACCGCCGAGGGCCTGGGCATGGGCTGGGTGAGCCTGCTCGACCCGGACCACCTCAGCGACGCTGTGCCGATCCCCGAAGGCGCCCGGCCGCTGGCCTACCTGTGCATCGGTTACCCGTCCCTCGAGCTGGGCGAGCCGCTGCTGCAGACCGTCGGTTGGGGCCGGCGTAAGCCGCTGCCGGTCGACTGGGTGTGAGGATTCCCGGTGCGTGACGGGATCGTGCCTGACGGCGTTGATCCGCTACCGGCGCCTACCCACTACCAGCGGTGAAGTCCGCCCGGTGATCTCGCAGAGCCTGCGCCAGGTCGCGCGTGGCACGAGTGGGTGCTCGGCGGGTCGCCAGGGCAAAGACGACGTCGGGCATCGGCGGCAGCTCCGGCTCCTCCAGCAGCGCCAGCCCGCCCGGGATCAGTGATTCGGCGAACGGCATGATGCCGATACCGCTGAGCGTGGCTGCGCGCAGTCCGGCGAGGCTTGTCGAGGTCGCCGCCGTGCGGTAGGCGACGCCGTGGCTCTCGAGCGCGCCGACGGCCGCGTCTCGCGTCACCGAGGGCCGCGGATAGAGAACCAGGGGCAGTGGCTCGTCGAGAGGCGGTTCGTAGCCAGCTCGGGCCGCCCAGACGAGTCGATCCGAGAACAGCGGCTCGACCTCGAGCGCGTCCACACCGCGCGACGGGCCCGGGCGCATGGCGAGGATGATGTCCAGCTCCGCTGACCTCAACCGTCGATGCAGCTCGACGCTGAGATGGATCGACAGCTCCACGTCGAGAAACGGATGTTCCAGCCGTAGCCGCTCGAGGAAGGTCGGCAGATGGGTGAAGGCGAAGTCCTCCGAGACCCCGAACCGCACGGTGTAGCGACGATGATGGAACCCGCTCTCGTCCAGGGCTTCATCAGCCAGCGCGAGAATGCGATGGCCGTAGGTCAGGAAGCGCTCCCCCGCCGGCGTGAGCCGGACGGAGTGGGTGTCCCTCTCCAGGAGCGGGTGTGAGAAGTGCTCTTCGAGCTGACGCACGCGTGCACTGATCGTTGACTGACTCAGACCCAGCCGGCGCGCGGCTCGGGTGAAGCTCAGTTCCGACGCCACGGCGAGAAAACTCCGCACGAGTCGAAGGTCCAGATCGCGCTCCATGGTCATCGGTTCTGATGATAACAATGACCATGGCGATGGGGTTTCCCGTTGTTCGCGCCAGTGGCAGCCTCGCAGCGTGGCTTCACTACGCAGGTTCCGTCTCGATCCGTTCCTCACCGCGCTGGTCGCGCTGCCCGTCATCGCGACGCTTCTCCCGGCGCGGGGCGGCGTGGCCGAGGCGCTGGACACCGCGACCATCGCCGCGATCTGCCTGCTCTTCTTCCTCCACGGCGCCAAACTCGCCCCATCGCAGACGATGGCGGGCTTCGCGAGGTGGCGGTTCCAACTCCTCGTGCTGGGAAGTACGTTCGTCGTGTTCCCCGTTCTCGGGCTCCTCATCACCCTCGCCCCGGAGTCGGTGCTCAGCCCGGTTCTCGCCACGGGGTTCCTGTTCCTGTGCATCCTCCCCTCGACGGTGCAGTCATCGATCGCGTTCACCTCGGTGGCGCGCGGAAACGTGGCCCTGGCGGTGAGTTCGGCGTCCATCTCCAACGTGCTGGGCGTGGTCATCACCCCCGTCCTGGCAGCACTCCTCATCGGCTCGCAGGTGCACATCACCCCGGAATCGATCCTCGGCATCATCGGCCAGCTCGTCGTACCCTTCGTCGCGGGTCAGTTGCTCCACCGCCGAATCGGCGCCTGGCTAGGGCGGCATCGGATACTGGTGTCGATCGTCGACCAGGGGTCCGTGCTCCTGGTGGTCTACGTGGCATTCAGCACCGGCGTGACCCAGGGGCTGTGGACAGTCGTGCCGCCGGCACAGCTCCTGACGGTGTTGGGCGTCTCCGTGATTCTCCTGGCCGTGGTGATGTCCTTGTTCGCGGGCGCCGGGAAGGTGTTCAGTCTCCCCCGCGCCGACCGCGTCGTCCTGTTCTTCTGCGGGTCGAAGAAAAGCCAGGTGAGCGGGTTGCCGATGGCGTTTCTGCTGTTCCCGGCTGCGCAAGTCGGGATCATGGTTCTGCCGTTGATGGTGTTCCACCTCATCCAACTGCTGGTCTGCGCTGTGATCGCCAAACGCGTCGGCAGGGCCTATATCGAGCCCGAGCTGCAGCCCCAACCGGCCTGACGTCGCATGCCCCCGGACGTTCCGGACTTCGCTGCCGTTTCGTCGCCACCATCGCGAAGCTCGTTGGCACCACTGCGGCTATGCGCCGAATTCTTCGCAGTGGTGCCATCAAGACACGGGTGGGCAAGCTGGGTTCCAGGGATTTTCCGGGCTCCGCGCTGCATGCGCACGTAGGCGGTACCCGCCCCTCCCGCAACGTCGGCCGCAGGTGGGGGACGGCGGGGGTCACGTCACCGCGGCCAAGCACCCTCAGCTCTAACCTGTACCCATGACTCCCCTCGATGCGGTACTCGCGTTTGCCGTGGTCGCGGGCCTGCTCACGCTGGTGCCCGGGCTCGATACGGCACTGGTCCTCCGTTCCTCACTGACGCGCTCGCGCCCGTACGCCTGGGCCACGGCTGCGGGGATCGCCACCGGCGCGATGGCCTGGGGCATCGCCGCCGCCGTGGGGGTCTCGGCGCTGCTCACCGCCTCGGAGTTGGCGTATCGCGTGCTCACGACCGCCGGCGCGGTGTACATGTGCTGGCTCGGCGTCTCGATGATCCCGCGGTCGATCCGCGAGGGCGCAGTGTCCTTTCCCTCCGCGGATACGGGCGAGGTGGCGGAGGGATCGCCCTGGCGGGGCTATCTCGTGGGGACCGGCACCAACCTCCTCAACCCCAAGGTCGGCGTGTTCTACATCGCCACCATCCCGCAGTTCCTCCCGGACGGCGTCGCCCCGCTGCCGATGGGCGCCGCCCTGGCCGGCGTCCACGGGCTGCTGACCCTGGCCTGGTTCGCTCTGCTCATCACCGCGGGGTCGTTCGCGCGCCGCCGGCTCATGAATCCGCGGACCCTGACGATGATCGATCGCGGGACGGGGCTCGTCCTGATCGGCTTCGGCGCGAAACTGCTGTGGGACGCGCTGCTCTCCGGTCCGAGCGCGGCGGCCATGGCGCTCAGCCCGACCAGGTCCCCGACCCTGGCGTAGGGCCGGCCGGGCCGTGAAGGCGGGCCGGGCGACGTAAAGGCGGGCGAGCCGTCACTTCGGTCAGCGAATCCCCTGGTGCGCGGCGGGGAATGCGTACCGGAGTGACGGCTCGCTGGTTGTGCCTAGTCGCGCGGTACGCTCAGCCGGTGTCCCCGACCCGCACCGCCCAGGGCTTTCCCTGGGTAGTGGCCTCGCTGTGCGGGTTCGTCGTGGCGATCGTCAGCGGCGCGACGGGAGTCGTCGCGCACTGGCTCGCCTCGACCGGCCCGATGCCCGTCACCGCCGATGCGGTGATCGCCACCGTCGCCGCGTGCACCGGGGTCGGGATCCTCACCACCGCCGGCGTAGGCAGATTCCACCCCGGCCTGATCGTGCCCGCCGGACTCGTCGCGGCCCAGGGTTCCGTGCACCACGCACTCGAGTGGACGCACCGGCTCCACGGCCCTGCACACGGGGCCGGTGACGTCTCCGGGCACGCCGCGCACCTGCTGTACACCCCGGCCGAGCAGGCCGCGATGACCCGCGAGGCGATGACCGCGGGCGCCCACATCGCCGCTGGCGCAGCAGGCCACGGCGCCCCGAGTTGGTCGATGCTCGCCGCCCACGCCGTGGCGACGGTGGTCGCCGCCGGGGCCCTCGCGTTGGTGGCCGGCGTGCTGGGGTGGCTGGTCGCCCGCGCCGAGCAACTGACCATCGGGCACCTCTGCGCAGTCGACCGGGCCAGCACCGTGCCACCGGCGAACACGCCCCGCGCGGCCTCCGACCGGTTCCTGCTGTCACGCGGGCTCCTTCGCGGACCGCCCGTCGCCCGGGGCGCGTGGAGCTGATCAACGAGCGGCTCCCGTTCGCACGTCCGCGTTGGTCGCCACCAGTGTGGTGGACGAGGCGCGTCGTCGTCGAGACGACGACCATCTTCGCCATGGTGACGACCATGCCGCCGGCCACTCGCGCGCCCCTGCAGATCTCATCAATCCCCGCCTGACCCGCGGGGCTCATCACCGGTGATCCCGCCGTCGCGTGCGCCACGAGGCCGCGGCGCGATTCCGCTCGCCCCGGCCCGGCCACACGCGAGCAGGACACCGGTATCTGCGAGAGGTATCAGCCATGTCTGTGGCACCCACGACTGCCGAACCCACCCGTCCACCGAAACCCACGCGACCGGCACGAACAGCCGGACCCGTCGCCGAGCAACTCCGGGCGATCCTCGCCCGGATCCACTTCTATGCGGGGTTGTTCGTGGCCCCGTTCCTCATCGTCGCCGCGCTGTCCGGCGCGCTCTACGCGCTGTCCCCCACGCTGGAGAAACTCGCCTATCAGGATCAGATCTCCGCGACGACAACGACGACGACAACGAGCACACCCTTGGTCGAACAGATCGCGGCCGCCCGGGACCGTCAGCCGGGCCTCGAGCTGGTCGAGGTCTGGCCCGCCGACGAACCCGGGACCGCCACCCGCGTCCTCTTCGCCGACGACTCGCTGCCCGAGGGCGTGAACCGTGCCGTCTTCGTGGACCCCGCGGACGCGTCCGTGAACGGTGTGCTGACCAGCTACTCGGGCCTCGGTGAACTCCCCTTGCGCAGCTGGATCTCCGGCCTGCACAGCGACCTGCACCTCGGCGCCGCGGGCGAGATCTACTCGGAACTCGCCGCCTCCTGGCTGCTCATCCTCACGCTGAGCGGGCTGTTCCTGTGGTGGCGCAGGACCCGCGCCGCCAGGTCCGCGCGTCGGGCCGCGATGCTGCGGGGAGTTCCCGCGCGACCGGGCTCGCGCCGCAAGACGATGTCTCTACACGCGACCCTCGGCACCTGGTTCGCCGTGGTCCTCCTCGGGATCGCCACGACGGGCCTGACCTGGTCCACCTACACCGGCGGCAACATCGATTCCGTGGTCTCGGCGATGAACTGGCGATCTGACCCCTTGCAGACCTCGCTCAGTGGTGATGCCGCCACGACCGACGCGCACGCGGAGCACCGGGGCCACTCCGCCCAGCACGCAGGGCACCGATCCCCCGCCGAACAGGCCCCCTCGGTCCTCGACGCGGCACGCCACGCCGGCCTGGACGGTCCGCTCCGGATGAGCGCGCCCACCGACGCTGACTCGGCGTGGACTGTCAGCCAGCTGTGGGGACCGTGGGTGTTCAGCTCGGACTCGGTCGCCGTCTCGGGGGACGACGGGCGGATCGTCGACCGGCTCGACTTCGAGGAACTGTCGCCGTATTCCAAGCTGTCGTCCTGGGGCATCTACCTGCACATGGGGATCATGTTCGGGCTTCCCCTGCAGATAGCCCTCGCCGCGACAGCGTTGGCGGTCGTGGCGCTCGCGATCACGGGATATCGGATGTGGTGGAAGCGCCGCCCGACCCGAGGCGGACTACCCGCACCCCTCGGGAAGACCACCGGACTCTCGTGGCAGGTCTACGCGATCGCGACAGCCGTCGCAGTGGGGCTAGGACTATTCATGCCGCTGCTGGGAATCTCGTTGGCGGCCTTCGTCGTCGTCGACATCCTGGTCACCCGCCGCGCCACAGTCACGGCCCCTGCGACCGGACCCACCGCCCCGGCCGGGCCCCTCTCGTAGCTTCGGCCACCTGACCGACCCGCGGCGCGGCACCTGCCGCGCTGCGGGTCGGCTCGGTTCCCGTCACACCCGGCCGCGCCGCCACGCCCACACGGCCAGGCCGACGGTGGCCACGGCGACGATCGGCAGGACCCACCGCGCCACCGAGAGCACCTGCCAACGCAGGTACATCTGGTTGAACTGCTCGTTGCTCAAGAACTGCCCGATGGGCTCGTAACTCGCGTGGTGCACGACCATCGTCCCCGCGCCGGACACCCCGGCCCAGGACAGTCCCATGGCGATGGAGGCAGCCACCAGGAGCGCGGCCACCGGAAACGCGACCCAGAACCACGGGAAACCCTCGCGCGGCTGCCCCGCTCGACGCGGCAACACCGCACCGCCGACCAACACGACGACCAGCACTGCACACACGAAGACCCAGATCATGGCAGCCACGGTAGTGCCGGCGGGCCCGCCCGGGCGCATCTGCCGCAGCGCCCCTCCCAGCAGGGGCGGCGACCCTACAGTGAAGGCGTGCAGACCTTGTTCATCGTCATCTCCGTCGTCATCAACACGGTCCTGGTCGCCTGGACCGTCCGGCGGCTGATGGGCGGGCCCGTGGGGTGGCCGCGGATCTTCGTGTTCTCGTTCATCGTCGCCCTCGTCGCCAACCCCCTTCTGCTCACCACACTCGAACACACGGGTATCGACGACCCGTCCGCCTCGGAACACATCTGGAGCACGGTCGCCATCTCGGTGCTCTTCGTCGCCTGGGTCATCGCGTTCGAGATCAGCATCCTGGTCGTGACCGAGATCCTCGTGCCCACGGGGAGCCTGCCGGGTCCGATCGAGTTCGTGCGCGGGATGCCCGGCTGGTTCCGGCGCGCCCGCCGGTTCCAGCAGATCTTCGCCATCGCCGCCCGCCAGGGACTCATCGGCTACCTCGGTCGGTCCCGTTCAGCCGTGGACCGCCTGAACCGACCCGGCACCGCTGTCGCGCTGCGTACGGCGCTCACCGAGGGCGGGGTGACGTTCGTCAAGCTGGGTCAGATGCTCTCGACCCGCCCCGATCTCCTGCCGCCTGCGTACATGAGCGAGTTGGCGCAGCTGCACAGCCAGGTCCCGCCGGATCCGTGGGAGACCGTCCGACAATCCCTCATCGCCGAGCTGGGGGGTCCGCCCGAGGAGGTGTTCTCGGAGTTCGAGCCCGAACCGCTGGCCGCGGCCTCCCTCGGACAGGTACACAAGGCCACGCTGACGACCGGTGAGGACGTGGTGGTCAAGATCCAGCGCCCGTCGGCCGACGCGACCGTGCGCGCCGATCTCGACATCATCACGCGGCTGGCCCGGCTGTTGGAGAAGCGGGCCGCGTGGGCTCGCCAACTCGGCGCGGTCGACCTGGCGGAAGGATTCGGGGCCTCCCTGTCCGAGGAGCTGGACTACCGGACGGAGCTGCGTAACCTCGCGGCCCTGGAGGGAACCGATGGTGTGGTCATCCCCGGTGCGCACCGGCGGTTCTCCACCAGGCGCATCCTCACGATGGACCGCATCGACGGCATCCCCCTGTCCCGCGCCGCGGACCAGATCGACGCGCTGTCCGCCACGGAGCGCGAGGACCTCACCCGCACGATCCTCGAGGTGGTCCTGCGGCAGATCCTGGTCGACGGCGTCTTCCACGCCGACCTGCACGGTGGGAACATCCTGCTCACCCCGGACGGGTCGTTCGCCCTTCTCGACTTCGGCTCGGTCGGCCGCCTGGACCGCCAGGCCCGTCTGGGACTGAGATCGCTGCTCATCGCCATCGACCGCCAAGACGGCGCCGCCGCGACCACCGCCCTCTGCCACATCCTCATCCCGCCCGCGGACCTGGACCTCGTGACCACGCAGTGGCTCATCGGCGACCTCATCATGCGCATCGAGGGCATGCCGGCCGACGTCCTGTTCAACGACCTGCTGCGGGCGGTCGTCTCCGCCGGGTTCAAGGTCCCGTCATCCATCGCCGCGGCCTTCCGTTGCCTGGGCGCACTGGAGGGCACGCTGTCCCTTCTGGCCCCGGATATGGACGTCATCGCCACCACCCGGTCGATCGCCTCGTCGGTGTTCCGGGAGAGCCTCTCGCCCGGCCACTCCGTGCGCACGGGCATCGAGCAGGCGGCGCTGGTGGCGCCGATCGCCGAGCGAGCGCCCGCCCAACTGTCGTCGATCCTGGGACGCCTCGACCGCGACAACCTGGGGCTGAGCTTCTCTCCGCTCGCCGACCCGGCGAGCAGGGCGGTGGCCAACCACTTCGCGCAGGTCATCTCCCTGTCCGTGCTCACTGTCGTGGCGGCGTTCAGCGGTATCGCCCTGGTGCTGTCCGAGGAGGGGCCGCGGTGGTCGGACGACCTGCTGATGACCACCTACATCGGGATGGCCCTCCTGCTCATCGCCTACGTGATCGGCAGCCGCCTGGTGATCATGACGCTGCAGCGCGGGTTCCGAGAGAACACGCGAACGTCCGCCGGGTAGCGCGGTTGGTGCCGACCGGCCGGCAGGTCATCGGTGCGATCAGATCGTTCGAGACGCCGAGTCGACGCTCGCCTTAGATACTGGAGACCGACAGCCACTGATCCACGGCACGATCCGGCGCCAAGTCAGTAGCAGGATCAGGCGGCTGGGCGCCTACCGAGGTATTCGTCGATGGCCACTCGAACGACGGCGCTCATGGGCTGCCCGGTCCGCTCAGCGGAGTCTGCCACCCGGCGGCGGCGGCCTGCGTCGGTGAGCCGCACTGCGAGTGGACGGGTGTGCTCGGCGCCCTCCCTCTTGCACGGCCGACCGGGGCGATAGTCCTGACGGACCTGGGCGGCGTCGTCCAGCACCTCGTAGTCGCCGCCCTCGCTCGCATCCGCGAGCTGCGCACAATACTCCGCGCTCGTTCGTCGTGCTCACGATTCCTCCTGCGGAGATCGCAGTCGGCGGTCGACCTGGCCAGTCACATCTAGTGGCCCGCGGTCACCCCGAGCACTTCGCGGGCCACTGCCGACGTCAGCGACATGGCGTGGGAGACATGCAGTTCTCCGGCGTGGACCTGGTCGGCGACCACCTCGATCAGTGGCCCGCCGTCAGGGTCGCCGATCATTCGTTTCAGCTCTGGGCTCGGATCTGCCCGCGGGCCTACCGGTATCGAAATATCGGTGCTCCAGTACTGCCCGGATCCCCGCGTCTTCGCTGCCGTGGCGGCGCGCAGATACAGAGCTCGCTACCATCACCGGAGAGCCGTTTCACGGTTTCCGGATGTTCCGCGACGGCGGTTCGGGCCCCGGCTCCTACCCAGCGGCTCGCCGCCGCTTCGACTCCCGCTCCGGGTCGGAGGCATAGAGCCACGACTCGGCCGAGCCGGGCCGGTCCAGCGCGCGGCCGACCAGAATGACCGCGGCCTGTCGTAGTCCCGCCGCCTCGACGGAGTCCGCGATGTCGGCGAGCGTGCCCCGCAGTTCCACGCGGTGCGGGCGACTGGCGTTGGCGACCACCGCAACCGGGCAGTCTGCGCCGTGCGTCGGCACCAACCGCTCGGCGAGCTCGCGGATCCGCGTGATGGCCAGGTGCAGCACCAACGTCGCTCCGGTGGCGGCGAAGTGCTCCAGCGCCTCCGCGGGCGGCATCGCTGTGGAGCGGGCCTGAACGCGGGTCAGCACCACCGACTGCACCACCTCCGGCACGGTGAGCTCCACGCCCAGCTCGGCGGCGGCCGCCGCGTACGCGGGCACGCCCGGGACCACGTCCCACGGCACCCCGGCGGTGTCGAGGCGGCGCGTCTGCTCGGCCAGCGCCGAGTACAGCGACGGATCGCCCGAGCACAGCCGCACCACGTCCAACCCCTGGGCGTGAGCGGCGGCGATCTCGGCGATGATCCCGTCCAGGTCCAGGTGCTGGGTATCGACCAGGCGGGCATCGGGCCGGCAGTGATCGAGCACGCCCTCGTCGAGGTAGGTGCCGGCGTAGAGGCAGACGTCGGCCGCCCGAAGCGCGGCCGCCGCGCGCAGTGTGAGCAGGTCAGCGGCGCCGGGGCCGGCACCCACGAAATGAACGGTCACGAGATCTCCTCTACAGATGTCTCCAGCGCTTTGAAGGCGGCCCACTGCACCACCGCGCGCGCGGGCGTCCAGCCGGTGAATCCCCCGATCGCGTCCGCGTGTTCCACGTGGAACCTGGTCAGTTCGCCGCCGAGTTCGGCGCGGGCGTCGAGCAGCACGCGCTCGGTCTCGACGGTGACCGCGTGTGCGACCAGCCGACCGCCCGGCCGGAGCGCATCCCAGCACAGGTCGACCAGTCCCGGAGCAGTGCCACCGCCGCCGATGAAGACGGCGTCCGGACGGGGGCACCCCTCCAGAGCCTCGGGCGCACGTCCCCGGACGACCTCGAGCGCCGGCACCCCGAGGCGGGCTGCGTTGCGACCGATCCGCTCGGCGCGGGCGTGGTTCGCCTCGACCGCGATCGTCCGGCAGCTCGGGTGGGCCCGCATCCACTCGATCCCCACCGAGCCGGCACCGGCTCCCACGTCCCAGAGCAACTCCCCGTACCCCGGGGCCAGCCGGGACAGAGCCGACGCCCGCAGGTCGCGGCGCGTGAGCTGGCCGTCGGATTCGAAGGCGTCGTCGGGAAGCCCGGGCACCATGCCCAGGCATCGCGCCGGGTGTGGGGCCGTGGGGCCGGCGTTGTCGTCGTCGTTGTCGGGGCGCCCGTCCTGCCCCGTTCCGACCCCGCACTCCACGGCCAGCACGTGCAGGGCCGGGGCCTCGTCGCCCGGCGACCACTCGCTCGCTCGACTGCGCTCGCTCGCCTCCGCGGGGGCGCCCAGGTCGGCCAGCACGGTCATTTCACTCGCGCCGAAGCCGGCGGCGGTGAGCATCGCGGCGACCTCGGCGGGTGTGTGGCGGTCCGCCGAGAGGATCAGGACCCGACGCCCGGGGGACAGTTCGCGGGCGATCGTGCGATGGTCCCGGAGCACCGCCACTGACTCGGCCGACCAGCCCATCCGCGCACGCGCCAGTGCCACCGACGAGACGGCGGGGAGCACCGTCACCGCGTCGCGACCGAGTGCGTTGATGAGTGTTGCCCCGATGCCCGCGACCAGCGGGTCGCCCGAGGCCAGAGCCACTATCCGGCGGTCGCGGTGGCGCTCGAGGAGCGTGGGCAGACCAGGCAGAAGCGGCCGCGGCCAGGGCTCCCGTATGGCCGCCACCTCCCCCGGGATCATCGCGAGATGACGCTCCCCGCCGAGCAGCACATCGGCGTCACGGACGGCGCGACGGCGGGCCTCGTCGAGACCGTCCCAGCCGTCGCCGCCGATGCCCACCACGACCACCTGTGCGTTCATGAGCCGGAAGACTACAGCCGAGGCCGGGAGCCACGGTGCCGGAGATGGTGGGTAGCCTGGCATGCAGTCAACTGAACAACCCCACAGCACGAGGTGCCCCACGACCCGCCCAGGCGGTGCGGAGGGGAGAATCAGGGAAGCCGGTGAGAATCCGGCACAGGGCCCGCTACGGTGACCCGGCCTCTCAGACGATCGCGCACAGTGCGCACGTTCCGAGATGAGCCGGGAAGTCCGGAGACCGGCCTCGCGCTGACCGCCACTGGCAGACGAGAGCGGGAGCCCCCATGCCACAGCACTACCCTTTCAGCGCCGTCGTCGGATCCGATGACATGGCGCTCGCCCTCATCCTCACCGCGGTGTCGCCGTCGGTGGGTGGTGTCCTCATCCGCGGCGAGAAGGGCACCGCCAAGTCCACGATGGTGCGCGCGCTCACCGGCGTCCTACCGCCCATCGACGTGGTGGCCGGCGATCGCTTCTCCTCCGCGCCCACCGACCGCGGCACCGAGACCCCCGACGGCCGGATCCCCGCCGACGCCCCTGTCGAGCAGCGTGCCGTCCGCCTGGTCGAGCTGCCGATCGGCGTGTCCGAGGACCGCATCACCGGCTCTCTCCATCTGGAGAGCGCGCTCAGTGACGGCGTCACCGTCTTCGAGCCCGGCCTGCTCGCGCGGGCCCACCGCGGCCTGCTGTACGTGGACGAGGTCAACCTCCTGCACGACCACGTGGTGGACCTTCTCCTGGACGCCGCCGCGATGGGCCGCGTGACCGTCGAGCGCGACGGCGTCTCGGTGGACCACGCCGCGCGCTTCGTGCTGATCGGCACCATGAACCCCGAGGAGGGCGAGCTCCGGCCCCAGCTGCTGGACCGATTCGGCCTCACCGTGGAGGTGGCCGCCCCGCGCGACCCCGAACTCCGGGCCGAGGTGGTGCGCCGTCGCATCGCGTTCGAATCCGACCCGACCGGGTTCGCCTCGAGCTTCGCCGCCGACGAGGCCGCGCTGGCCGAGCGGATCGTCGCCGCGCGCGAGCTGGTCGACCGCGTGCCGATGTCGCCGTGGGCACTGGCCACCATCGCGCGGGTCTGCGCCGGGTTCGACGTGGACGGCATGCGCGCCGACATCGTCACCGCCCGCACCGCCGCCGCGCACGCCGCCTGGCAGGGCCGGGCGCGGATCACGCGCGAGGACATCCGCGTCGCCGCGCGCATGGCGCTACCCCACCGCCGTCGGCGCGCCCCCTTCGATGCGCCGGGCCTCGACGAGGACCTGTTGGAGAGGTTGTTGGGCGACGACGACGAGCCCGACCCCGAGCCCGACGGGGATCCGGACACCGAGTCCACGGATCGCGCCGAGACCCCGGACGGGCAGCCGGGCACCGACGGGGCCCCCGAGGCGGACGCCCCCAGGGATGCGGACACAGCCGATGCAGCCGCGCCGAGTGCCACCGACGACACCCGCGCCGACCGCGGCACAGACACCCACCCGGACACAGAACTCGACGCCGACCGCGGCACCGAGGAGTCAGACACCCGCACCAACGCCGCAGCCCCACAGCGCCCCGACGCGGAGCAGGACCCCGACACCGTCGAGGAGGCCGACCGGGGTGACGCCCCGGCCGGGGCTCCCGGCGGCGTCCCGCCCGGCACCGTGGCCTCCGCCGCGGGCCCGTACCGCACCCGGCTGCTGTCCGTCGCGGGCACCGGCCACGGCGCGGCCGGCCGCCGATCGCGCGCGCTCACCAGCTCGGGACGACGGATCGGATCGGGCCACTTCACCGGCTCGGACCTGCATCTTCCCGCCACCATCCGCGCCGCCGCCAGGTGGCAGGCGGGCCGCGGCCGCCCCGGTGGCCTGCACGGCGGCCGGCTGCTGCTGGCCCCCGAGGACCTGCGCTCGGCCGTGCGCGAGGGCCGCGAATCCAACCTCGTACTCTTCTGCGTGGACGCCTCCGGGTCCATGGCCGCCCGCAGCCGGATGGAGCAGGTCAAGACCGCCATCCTCTCGCTGCTACTGGACGCCTACCGCCGCCGCGACACCGTGGGTCTGGTGACCTTCCGCGGGTCCGGCGCGCAGGTCGCCCTGCCGCCCACCTCCTCGGTCGACATCGCCGCGACGCGCCTGGCGGAGCTGCCCGCGGGCGGCCGCACTCCGCTGGCGGAGGGTCTGCTCGCCACCGCCGAGGTGCTGCGGATCGAGAGGGTTCGCGATCCGCGGCGGCGGCCGCTCGTCGTCGTCGTCACCGATGGCCGCGCCACCCACGGCCCGGACGCCCTCGCACGGTCCCGCGCCGCGGCGGCCGGGCTGGCGTCGCTGGGCACTACATCCGTTGTGGTGGACTGCGAGACCGGCCGATTCCGCATGGGGCTGGCCGCCGAACTCGCCGCACAATTGGGCGCCGAGCACGTGCCCCTGGGCGAGGTCACCGCCGAGGGGCTCACCGACACCGTCCGCGCCCGCACCCACTCACGCTCTCCCCGAAACGAGGTGGCCTGATGCCCAAGGGACAGCCCACGACCGTGCCCGACGACGGGCTCAGCACCCGCCAGCGGCGCAACCGGCCACTCGTCATGGTCCACACCGGGCCCGGCAAGGGGAAGTCGACCGCCGCGTTCGGCCTGGCGATGCGCGCCTGGAACCAGGGCTGGGACATCGGCGTGTTCCAGTTCGTGAAATCCGCCAAGTGGAAGATCGGCGAGCAGAGCGTCATGGAACGGCTCGGGCAGTTGCACACCGAGACCGGCGAGGGCGGGCCCGTCGAGTGGCACAAGATGGGGTCGGGCTGGTCGTGGTCGCGCAAGGACGGCACCGAGGAGGACCACGCCGCCGACGCCGCCGAGGGCTGGGCCGAGATCAAGCGCCGCCTTGCCGCCGAGCAGCACGACCTGTACCTGCTCGACGAGTTCACCTATCCCATCAAGTGGGGATGGGTGGATGCGGCGGACGTGGCCGAGACCCTCGCGGCCCGGCCCGGACGCCAGCACGTGGTGATCACCGGCCGCGACGCCGACCCGCGCGTGCTCGAGGTGGCCGATCTGGTGACCGAGATGGGCAAGGTCAAGCACCCGATGGATGCGGGGCAGAAGGGGCAGCGGGGCATTGAGTGGTGAGCCGGGCCGGCGCGGCCACCGCGACAGCGGCCACCGCGGCCCCGACGCGCACGGTGACGCGCGGTGAGCGCTGACCTGCCCCGATTCGTCGTGGCGGCGCCCGCGTCGGGCCACGGCAAGACCACCGTCGCCACGGGGCTGATGCTCGCGCTGCGCCGCGCTGGCCTGCGGGTCTCGGGCCACAAGGTGGGCCCCGACTACATCGACCCCGGCTACCACGCCCTCGCCACGGGGCGGCCCGGCCGCAATCTCGACCCGCACCTCGTCGGCGAGGACCGGATCGTGCCGCTGCTCCGCCACGGGGCGTCGGCGGAGGCTGGCGGGCCCGCGGCCGGCGTCGGTGCGAGCTCCGGGGCTCCCGCGGGCGCGGGCCCGGCCGACGTCGCGGTGATCGAGGGTGTGATGGGCCTCTACGACGGCCACATCGGCGGCGACGGGTTCGCCTCCACCGCGCATGTCGCCGCGCTGACCGGCAGCCCGGTGATCCTCGTGGTCGACATCTCGCACGCCTCTCGCAGTATCGCGGCCGTGGTGCTGGGCATGGCGACATATGAGCCGGGTATCCGGATCGCGGGGGTCGTGCTCAACAAAGCCGGCTCCGAGCGGCACTCCGACGAGGTCCGCCGCGCGCTGGCGCCCCTGGGCATCCCGGTGCTGGGCGTCCTGCACCGCGACGACAACGTCACCGCCCCCTCCCGCCACCTCGGCCTCGTGCCCGCCGCCGAGCGCCCCGAGGCCGCGCGGTCGCTGGATCACCTGGCCGAGCGGGTGGCGACATCGCTCGACCTGGACATCGTCATGCGCATCGCGCGGAGCGCCCCGCCGCTGGTGGGAGGGCCGTGGGACGCGGCCGAGGCGCTGGCGGGGGTCGGTGGCGGTGGGGCCGACGTGCGGATGGGGGTCGGAGGCGCCGGAGTCGACGACAACGACGACGACACGGCCCGCCCTCGCATCGCCGTGGCCGGCGGCCGGGCCTTCACCTTCCGCTACGCCGAGACGGTCGAACTACTGGAGGCGGCCGGCTGCTCGGTTGCGGCGTTCGATCCGCTGACCGACGAGGCGCTGCCCGAGGGGACCGCAGGGATCTACCTGGGGGGCGGGTTCCCGGAGGTGCACGCCTCCGAGCTCAGTGCGAACGGGCCGATGTTGTCCTCGCTGGGCGCGGCGATCGCGGCCGGCACGCCGACCGTCGCCGAGTGCGCCGGGCTGCTGTATCTCTGTCGCACCGTCGACGGCTCGCCCATGGTCGGGGCCGTTCCCGCAGATGCCGCGATGGCTCCCCGGCTCACGCTGGCGTACCGCCGGTCGACCGCGCCCGCCGACAGCGTGCTGGCCGCCGCGGGCACCGCGGTCACGGGCCACGAGTTCCATCGCACCGCGGTCAGCCCCGCGGCCGGGGGCGCCGACGACTCCGGAACAGCACCCGCCTGGGTCAGCAGCGCCGGAGCCGAGGGGTTTGTCACCGGATCGGTACACGCCTCCTACCTGCATACCCACTGGGCTGGGCACCCGGCTCTGGCGGCGCGATTCGTCGCTCGGGTCCGGGCGTTCGCCGATACGCGTCGGCCGGCTCGACTCTGAGCATCCGGACCCGGGTGATGCCCCACCGCGCCGTGAACCGGCGCCCCGTCTGAGTCCGCCGTCTCGCGGATTCCACTCACCGGGACTTCCGGACTGTTGCCCCGCATGCCGCCCTACAGTCGGTCGTGATGTGACTCGGATCACCATGAAGATTCGAGGCTCGCTATCCGCTTGAACAAGGGAGACACCCGATGACAGATTCCGCATCCGGCTACGACGAAGCCGTGGATGTATTGGTGGTGGGCTCGGGCGGCGGCGGCCTGTGCGGCGCCTACACCGCGGCCCGCGAAGGGCTCACCGTCACACTGGTCGAGGCCAGCGAGCAATTCGGTGGGACCACGGCCTACTCGGCCGGTGGCGGCATGTGGTATCCCGCCAATCCGGTCTACCAGCGGGAAGGGGTGGACGACACCGTCGAGGACGCGTTCGAGTACTACCATGCCGTGGTGGGCGACCGGACTCCGCTGGAACTGCAGGAGACCTACATCCGGGGTGGATCACCGCTGATCGCGTACCTGGAGCAGGATGCCCACCTGTCGTTCGAGGCCTACCCGTGGATTGACTACTTCGGTAGTGCGCCAAAGGCCCGGCTGGACGGCAAGCGCCACATCATCCCTACACCGCTGCCGGTGAGCCAGGCGCCGGAACTGCGCGAGCTGGTCCGTGGCCCGCTGGACAACGATCGGCTGGGCACACCGAAACCGGAGGACCTCTTCATCGGCGGACGCGCCCTGATCGCCAGGTTCCTCACGGCGATCAGCGCATACGAGAACGCCTCCCTGCACCTCAGCACGACGATGACGCAGCTCCTCACCGACGATTCGGGACGAGTGATCGGTGCAATGGTCGATCGCGATGGCACCCCGACCCGCATCCGCGCCGAGCGCGGCGTGCTCTTGGCGGCCGGCGGGTTCGAGGCCGACCAGAATCTGCGCGAACACTACGGGGTCCCCGGGCGGGCCGAGGACACGATGGGGCCGCCCACCAACGACGGCTCCGCCCTCCGGGCCGCCCTCGCCGCCGGCGCGGACACTGACCTCATGGACCAGGCGTGGTGGTCACCGGGCCTCACGCACCCCGACGGACGGTCCGCGTTCGCACTGGGCTTCGTTGGCGGGATCTTCGTCAACCAGAACGGCGAGCGGTTCGTCAACGAATCCGCGCCGTACGACTCGCTGGCCCGCACCATGCTCGACCTCGTGGACTCCGGCGACCTGGGCGAACGGTACTGGATGATCTACGACGACGCCGGCGAGGGCCGGCCGCCGATCCTCGCGCCCAACGTCACGATGGCCGACACAGCCGAGTTCGTGGCGGCCGGTCTGTGGCACAGCGCGGACACACTCGAGGAACTCGCAACGAAGATCGCGGTACCGGGCGAGGCTCTGGTCGCCACCGTGCGCCGGTTCAACGAGCAGGTGGACTCCGGACGCGACGCCGACTTCGGACGGGGCGATGAGGCCTACGACCGGCTCTTCACCGACGGCGCGGTCCCGTTCACGCGGATCGAGAAGGGCCCCTTCCACGCCGCGGCCTTCGGGTTCTCCGACCTGGGGACCAAGGGCGGTGTGCGTACCGATGTCCACGGACGCGTCCTCGATCACGACGGCGCCCCCATCGCGGGCCTTTATGCGGCGGGAAACACCATGGCCGCTCCCAGCGGGACCGTCTACCCGGGCGGCGGCAACCCGATCGGCACGTCCGTGCTGTTCAGCCACCTCGCCGCCAAGCACATGGCGGGCTGACACCCCGGTCTCCAGACCACAACCGCGGGGGCTCGCGCACGACGGGCGCCCGCCGTCACCATGTCGACCACTTACTAGTCCAACAAGGAGAAAACAGATGGAAACCACCACCCGACTCGCTGGGAAGGTCGCCGTGGTCACGGGCGGAGGGCAGGGGGTCGGGCGCGGGATCGCGCTCGCCCTCGCCGCCAGCGGAGCGCACGTGCTACTGGTGGGCCGCACGCAGAGCAAACTCGACTCTGTCGCCGAAGAGGTCCGAGAACTGGGGGTCGAGGTCGCCACACTGACGGTGGATATCGCCGGAGACGGCGCGGCCGAGCACATCATTGCTACCGTGCGCGAGCATTTCGGCGGTGTCGACATCCTCATCAACAACGCCAATTCCGCCGTGCCCGCCCCCCTCGACGAGTCGGACGAGGCCGCGTTCCGCGAGGCGTTCGAGTCCGGCCCCCGCGCGGGGTTGTCCCTGATGAAGGCCGCCAAGCCCAGCATGGCCGAGCGCGGAGGCGGAGTGATCATCAACCTCGCCAGCTCCACCGCCGTGCGGTGGGACTCGGTCGGGTACGGCATCTACGCAGCCATCAAGGAGGCTCAGCGGTCGATCACCCGCACCGCTTCTCATGAGTGGGCTCGCGAGGGCATCCGGGCACTGTCCGTCGCCCCTCACGCACACTCACCGGGGCTGGACTGGTGGATGGAGAACAACCCCGAGAAGGCCGAGAGCTTCCTCAACTCCATCCCCTCCCGGCGGATCGGCGACCCGGTCACCGACATCGGCGCGCCCGTGGCGTGGCTCTGCTCGGACGAGGCCTCCTACCTGACCGGGGCAACCATCCCCCTCGACGGCGGGCAGGCCCGCTGGTCGTGAACTGAGCACCTGAGACCCGAACACCCAACCGACAAAGGAATCACCATGGCATCACACGGCGACTGGGCCGAGCAGTTCAAATACTCCGACTTCAAGGAAGCAGGCGGTCTCGTCTACTTCTCCGGCCAGGTCGGTCTGGACGAGGCCGGAAACCCGCCCTCCGATCCGGCCGAGCAGTACCGCCTGGCGTTCGAGGCACTGTCGAGGGTGCTGGGCGAAGCGGGGTGCACGCCCGACGACCTCGTGGACCTGATGAGCTACCACACCAGCTACCCCGAGCACATCGACGAGTTCATGGCCGCCAAGGCCGCGTTCCAGGGCGCCGCACGCCCGACCTGGACCGCGGTCGGGGTGGAGAAGCTCGGCATGCCGGGCACCCTGGTGGAGATCAAGGCGATCGCCCTGGCCGCGCGCTAGCTAACCCGATACCGCCCCGGGGTACGCGTCCAACACACCCCGGGCGGCATCGGCTGCGGTCGCGGCGACCCGCACCCCGGGCGGCGGGCCGGGCCTGCGGACCACGACCACCGGGATGCCGGCGGCCGTCGCGACCGCCATCTTCGGCCACGTCAGCGCCCCGCCGGAATCCTTGGTGACCAGCACATCGATGCCATACCGGTGGATCAGGGCTCGCTCGCCGTCCTCGGTGTACGGGCCCCGCGCGCGCAGCACGAGCCACTGCTCGGGCAGCTGATGATCCGGCGGATCCACCACGCGCACGACCGCCGGCACGTCGGCCAGCGGCCCGATGAAACGATCCAGCGACTGCCGGCCCACCGTCAATAGGGGGCGCCTGCCCAGGCGGGCGGCGGCGTCGGCGGCGGAATCGTGGCTGTCGACCCAGTGCCAGCTCTCCGCTCCTGGCGCCTGCGACCAGCCCGGACGCTCCAGTCGCAGCAACGGGACCCCGGTAGCGGCGCACGCGGCGGCGGCGTTCCCGGAGATGATCCGCGCGAACGGATGGGTGGCGTCGACGACCGCGCGCACGCCCGTCTCCCGCAGGAACGCCGCGAGCCCGTCGACCCCGCCGAAGCCCCCGACACGCACCTCGCCCACCGGCAGCCGCGGCTTCGAGACCCGCCCGGCCAGCGACGACACCACCGGAATCCCACGGTCGACGAGTAGCGCAGCGAGCGAACGCGCCTCCCCCGTCCCGCCGAGGATGAGCACGCCACCACGCGCAGCGGCATCACCGGCCGCGCCGGGTCCGGCGGTCGCGGAGGGCCCGCTCATCGGCTCGCCCCCGGTTCGAGCAGCGGCATCGCGGGCGCCCCGGCCCGGGCGAGTTCGAGCAGAGCGTCGAGGTCGAGATGCTCCTCGGCGAGGTCGGCGAGCAGATCCAGCCGCGCCTCGCGGGCCCGGCCGAAGCTCACCCCCGACGCCTCGCGCACGCCCACGGCCCGCCCGGCTCCCGCGGCCCCAGCGCCGCTGCCGCGGGCCACCTCGGCCAGGAACGCGCTGCGGAAGCCGTCCGATTCCAGCGTGCCGTGCCACATGGTGCCGAACACCCGACCCCGCCGGGCTCCGCCGATGAACTCGTCGTCGTCGTCGCCCCGCGTGATTCTCCCGTGGTGGATCTCGTACCCGGTCACGTCCTCGCCGAACTCCCGCCCGGCCGGCAGGCGTAGCGCCTTCTCTGCGGCGAAACGGGTGGTCAGGCCGAGCAGTCCGAGGCCGTCGACGCGCGCGCCGGGGCGCCCCTCGGTGCCGTCCGTGTCGGCGATCTCGCGGCCGAGCATCTGGCACCCGCCACAGATGCCGAGGACCGCACCGCCGCGCTCGACATGCGTAGAGATCGCGCGGTCGAGGCCCCGCGCGCGGAGCCAGTCCAGGTCGTCGAGGGTGGCGCGGGTCCCGGGGACGACGACGAGGTCGGCCCCCGCGAGGTCGCGGGGCTCCGTGACGAATCGCAGCTCGACATCCGGTTCGAGGCCGAGTGCGTCGACGTCGGTGAAGTTGCTGATCCGCGGCAACCGGATCACCGCGACACGCAGGGCGGCGGGCACGGGGCCGGCGGATCCGACACTGCTCGGGGCGGGCACGGCGAGCGCGTCCTCCGAGTCGAGCCAGAGGTCGGGATGCCAGGGGAGCACCCCGAGCGTCGGCCGGCCGGACAGCGCCTCGAGCTCCCGCAGCCCCGGGGTGAGCAGGGAGGCATCGCCGCGGAACTTGTTGAGCACGAAGCCCGCGAGCAGTCGCTGGTCGGCGGCCTCGAGCAGCGCGACGGTGCCGTAGAGGGCGGCGAACACCCCTCCGCGGTCGATGTCACCCACCACCACGACAGGCATGTCGCCGTGTCGGGCGAGACCCATGTTGACGTAGTCGCTCGCGCGCAGGTTGATCTCGGCGGGGCTGCCGGCGCCCTCGCAGATCACGAGGTCGTGGCGGGAGGCGAGGTCGTCGTAGGCGGCGAAAGCGGCCTCGGCCAGATGCGCGCGACCGTCGACGAAGTCGCGCGAGGACACCGATCCGGCCGGCTGCCCCATCACCACCACGTGGCTGCGCCGGTCGCCGCCGGGTTTGAGGAGCACCGGGTTCATCGCGGGTTCTGGGGCGGCCCCCGCCGCGACGGCCTGGATCCACTGGGCGCGCCCGATCTCGCCAGTGGCCGAGGAGCCGTCCGAGCCGGCTGGCGTGCCCGGGGCGCCCGGGCCTCCGGGGCTGCCCGGATTGCTGACGACCATCGAGTTGTTGGACATGTTCTGCGCCTTGAACGGCGCCACCTTGAGGCCGCGGCGAGCGAACGCTCGGCACAGTGCGGTCACCACGACGGTCTTGCCCGCATCGGAGGTCGTACCGGCGATGAGCAGAGAGGCGGCCACGGGCATCGATCCTAGTCGGCCCGCCGACGCCCCTCGCGTGCGCGCCGGAGGCGGTCTGACCTACGCGCCCAGAATGCACATTTTCAGCCGATCTACGCACCCGGAATGCTGCAAAGAGGGTGCGCACCTCAAGGGCCCTGGCCATCATGACGCTGCAGGGGGATTCCGTGAGCGCGCACGGGCACCCGCGATCGGTAGTCGATCGACGGGCGGCCACGTACGGTCGGCGGCCATGGTCTCCCTACGAGCTCGAATGGTGATGGCGTCGCTGCGTGCGCGCCGAAGCAAACGGTTCTACGCGGATCCCTCATACATGCGACATTCACTGCCCCAGGCGCAGGACCCCCGCAAGACAGTGCCCCGCGCGTCGTCCTGCAAGGGCCTGAACGTGCGCACCGACCAGGTCGCGGGGGTCGGTGTCCACGTGTTCACCCCCGAGCACGCCGCACAGCGCTCCGGCACCCGGATCCTCCACCTTCACGGCGGGGCGTTCGTCTCCGAGCCCGACAACCACCACTGGGATTTCGTCCGCGACGTCGTGCTGAGTACCGGCGCCGAGGTGGTGTTCCCGATCTACCCGCTCGCCCCGTCGGTCGGGCACGAGAAGATCCGCGACTGCGCGATGTCCGTCTACGAGCACTACCTGTCCGATCACCCGGGCCACCGATTCGTGTTCGGCGACTCCGCCGGGGGCGCGCTCACCGTGTACCTCACCGAGACCCTGCGGGAGCGTGGCGACGGGCTGCCCACCGCGCTCGCGCTGCTCTCGCCGTGGCTGGACATGGAGGTCTCCGACCCGCGCTCCGAGGAGATCGACGCTGCGGACCCGGAGCTGGACATCGACGGGCTGCGGCAGGCCGGCGAGTGGTACGCCGACGGCGACGACCCCAACGCCCCGGAAATCAGTCCCGTCTACGCGGACTACACCGACTTCCCTCCGATGATCGTGTTCACGGGGACCCGCGACATCCTCAATCCCGACGCCCGCCGGGTCCGCGACGCCGCGCGGAAATGCGGCGTGCGCGTGGACTTCCACGAGTACCCCGGCATGTTCCACAACTGGACCATGCAGCCCATCCCGGAGGGCCGCCGCGCCCGCCGACAGCTGTACGAGTTCCTCGACCAGATGGAGGTAAAGCAGTGATCGTGCGCACCACCGACGAGATCACCGGGACCGATCGTCAGGTCAGCGGTGACACGTGGACGTCCAAGCGGATCATCCTGTCGGACGACAACGTGGGTTTCTCGTTCCACGAGACCACGGTGCAGGCCGGCACCGAGACGCCGCTGCACTACCCCGACTACATCGAGGCCGTCTGGCTGATCGAGGGGCACGGCGATCTGATCAACCGCGAGGACGGCACGACGCACCCGCTGGCCCCGGGCACCATGTACCTGCTCGACGGCCACGAGCGGCACACGATCGTCGCGCACGACCAGCTCCGCATGTACTGCGTGTTCAACCCCGCGACGCCGCCGGGCAGCGACTGACACGAGCGGCCTGTCACGCGTAGCCGGTCACTCGTCGCCGGTCATCCCAGGCCGCCGTACAGCGGCAGTCCGTGGCCCGAGCGCCGCGGCTCCGCTGCGATCCGCCATAACGTGACCACCCAGACCACCAGCGCGAGTACCGTCGGCACGATCATCTCGACCATCACCGGCGTCACGTCGCCGCGGCCTTCGACATCAGACGCGCGGCCATCTCGCGGCCATCGGTCAGTAGCGACGTGCCGTAGATCCGACGGTGCGCGAAGGCCCCTTCCAGGAGGAGGAAGAGGTGCCTGGCCAGCATCCGGTGATCGTCCTCGGGCGGCGTGTCCTCGCGGACGAGTTCGACGAGCCGGTCGTAGATCGCCTGCTTGTGGTAGCGGATGACCTCGTGGGCGGGATGATCGTCCGGCAGTTCGGCGGCGGCATTGAGGAACGCGTCGCCGCGTCGGCTGTTCCCGGGATCGGCCGCGTAGACGTCGAAGAAGGCCAGAACCCGGGGACTCTCCGCGCGCTCGACCTCCTCCTCGAGCAGGTGCCACCACCACCTGTGCCGATTCAGTAGATACGCCACGACGAGGCCGTCCTTCGAGCCGAAGTTGGTGTACAGGACCGGCTTTGTCACCCCGGATTCGGCGGCGATCATGTCGACACCGACCGCATGGATGCCCTGCTCGTAGAACAGGGTCGACGCCTCGTCGAGGATGCGTTGCGCCCCCGGGGTCAGGTCGGACAGGTCGGGGAATTCAGTAGCCATAACGCCCTTGAATTTACAACCCTGTATAGCTAATCTGAAGTTAGCTATACAGATCTGTATAGCTGCACCCACATTCACCTCGTAGGGAGGGAACCCCTCATGGCACCCATCCGGCCGGCCATCGACCTCGTCCGCCAGCTCTGGTATTCACTCGACACCGCCAGCGCGCTCCGTCACGGGGCGCCCATCTCCGAGAGGGCCCGGCAGTACACCATGGCGGCGCCGACCCCCGGCACTCAGATTCTCGCGTAACCGCCGCACCGGAGCGGGCACCTGCGACGGGCGTCGGCTCCGGGGGCGTTCGCACACCCTCCGTCGTGGCACGGATACCCCCTGCGGGTATACCCTCGCGGTCAGCGAACCCGACGAGAGGACACACACCATGAATCGTCAGACCGCCCTCGCAGCAGTCGCACTGGCCTCCGCACTGGCACTGAGCGCCTGCGGGAGTGACACCGCGGAGACGGGCGAGGCCACCGCGACGGGGACCTCGTCGTCGTCGGACCATACCGGGCACGGCACCGACGCCGACGGCCCCGCCGACACCGGGCACGGCACCGACGCCGCGCCCTCCGACGGCACCGAGCACGACGCCCATCAGCATCCCGCGGACGGCGGGCCGGCGCCCGAGGGGATCGCGGAGGCCGGCGATCCCGCCTTCCCGGTCGGGACGGACGTCATCCTGTCCGCCGACCACATGCCCGGGATGGACGGCGCCGCCGCCACCGTCTCCGGCGCGTTCGACACCACCACCTACTCGGTCAGCTACACCCCGACCGACGGCGGTGAGCCTGTCGTCGACCACAAGTGGGTCGTCCACGAGGAACTGGAGAACCCGGGCCCGGCACCGCTGCCCGACGGCACCGAGGTCGTCCTGCGCGCCGCCCACATGCCCGGCATGGACGGGGCGACGGCGACCATCGACAGCTCGACCCAGGAGACCGTCTACATGGTCGACGTCCACTCCGAGAACATGACCATGACCAACCACAAGTGGGTCACCGAGAGCGAGATCCGACCGGCGGGCTGACCGCGACGCGGGGGCCTTGTGCCCGGCGGCCGACAGTCCTACTCTTCCGGACACACCGCAGCCCGCACGGCAGGGGACGATATGTCCAGAGTCCGGATCCACAACATGTTCGTTTCGCTGGACGGCTTCGCCGCCGGCACCTACGTCACCACCGACCACCCCATCGGCGACGCCGCGGCGCTCTTCGCGGGCTTCGACGGCCGGGTGATCCACGGGATCGACGGCGTGGATGCGCCGATCACCCTCGACCGCGCCCTGACCAGCCTGTGGGGGCAGGGCATCGGCGTGGAGATCATGGGGAGGCGCAAATTCGGGCCACAGTCCGGGCCGTGGGCCGACGACGGGTGGCGCGGCTGGTGGGGCGATGAACCGCCGTTCCGCACGCCCGTCATCGTGCTCACCCATCACGCGCGGGAGCCGATCGAGTTCGCCAACGGCACCGTCTTCCACTTCCTCGACGCCGACCCCGCCGAGGCCCTGCAGCGCGCCCGCGAGCTCGCGCCGGGCACCGACGTGCGCATCGGGGGAGGTCCGACGGTCTGCCGCCAGTTTCTCGAGGCCGACCTCGTGGACTTCATGCACGTCGTGGTGGTGCCGGTGGTCCTGGGCGAGGGCCAGCGCGCGTTCCCCCACGGCGCTGCGCTGACGGACCGGTTCGACGTGGAGGTCTTCTCGACCCCGGGTGGACGCACGCATCAGCTGTGGAACCGGCGGGCGCGGGAGTCGTAGCGGCCCGCCGGTTCCCACTGCCGGGCTCGATTACCCCAGAGCCACAGCGATCTCGTTCGGTTCGCCGGGGATCTGGCCGGAGGCGACGACCTCACCGGTCCGGAGATCGACGGCGTGCACGGAGCGCGTCGCAGGCTCGGTCACGTAGGCGATGTCCCCGCGGACGGTCATGGCCGGGTGCGGGTTCTGCCACTCCGCCGGCCCGTCCCACGACTCGATCACCTCGTGACTCTCGGAGATCTCGCCGGTGGCGGGATCCATCACGTGGATGGACCCGTCCGTGGCGAGGATGTACGCCAGGTCGCCGGGCCCGCGGGCGACGCCCCGCCACGTGTACTCGACGCCTTCCGGCAGATCCACGACCTCGTGGGTGCCGGCCTCGGGATCGATGAGCGCGACCTGATCGAGGAGCACGCCCTCGGCGTCCGGGTCGTCCTTGTAGTCGCCGACGATGAGCGGGCTGGTCTCGGAGACGTACGCGTTGCCCATCCGCCCGTAGTCGTCGGCGGCGGTGAGCTTCTCGAACTCGCCGTCGTGGAACAGCAGCGCGCCGTCCTCGCAGCCGAAGACCACGGTCTCGTCGGCGGCGGTGCCCTCGCCGTGGACGCCGGGGCACTCCTCGCTGCGACTCACCTCGGTGCCGTCGGCGTCCATGGCGCGCACTCCCGAGCGGCCGGCGTCGTCGCCGATCGTGGTGAGGAAGGTGCCGTCCGACAGCACGATGGACACCCCGTGGTGGGCCCGGTCACCGGGGACCGTCTCGGTCTCCGGGAGCTGTCCGCCACCGTCGAGCAGCGCGCTGGTGGCGAAGATGGTGGTGTCGCTGGTGCCGTCGTCGTAGAGAACCGTTTTTCCGTCGTGTCGCACGACGTGCGCGGGGGTCTCAGCCTCGAATACCAGGTCGGTCAGGGCGGGTTCGGCGGTGTCGAGGACCTGGAAGCCGTCCGACATGGTCACCAGAACGTTCCGGCCGTCACCGACCGCGTTGAGTCGGGTGAACTCCTCGGACTCGAACTCCTCGACCACCTCGAGGGTGTCGCCGTCGAGGACCGCGATCCCGTTCTCGTAGGCCACCGCGAGGCGGTTCTCCGTGGCGCCGGCGTCAGCCGCCGCGGTGGCGCTCGTGGTCGCCGAGTCCTGGGATTCCGCGCTGTCCCCGGCGCCGCTGCCGCCCCCGCACGCCGTCGCCAGCAGCGACGCCGTCGCGAGCATCGCGAGCGCTCCGGCGCCGCGTGTGATCCGTGTTGTCATTCGGTGTTCCTCTCCTATGGGTGATTCGAAAGCCCGTCGGCGATGCGCGTGGTGTTGGCGCGCATCATCGTCAGGTAGGTGTCCGCGCCCCGGCCCGGTTCGGTGAGCGACTCGGTGAACAGTTCGATCACCTCGACGTCGATCCCGGCCTCGCTCGCCAGCACCTGCACCAGCCGGTCGGGCTGGGACGATTCGGCGAAGATCGCGGGAACGTCGGCCTCGGTGATCGCCGAGGCGAGGTCATCGAGATCGGCGGCGCTCGGGGACGCCAGGGTGGTGCCCCCGGGGATGGCCGCGCCGATGACGCGGAAGTCGAAGCGCTCGGCCAGGTAGCCGAACACGTGGTGGTTGGTGACGAGGGCGCGCGCGTCGTCGGGGATACCGGCGAACGCGGTCGTCATCTCCTCGTCGAGCTCGGCGAGTTCCGCGCGGTATCGCTCCGCGCCCGCCTCCACAGACGCGCGGTCGATCCCCTCGACCTCGAGCAACTCGGTCTCCAGCGCGTCCACGACGTCGACGACCCGGCGCGGATCGGTCCAGAAATGTGGATCCGGGGCGCCGCCGGCCTCCTCCTGCGAATAGGAGATGACCTCGATCTGCTCCCCCGCCGTGAACGTCTCCACACCCGCGTCGGCCACGCGGTCCAGGTGCTGTTGCAGGCCTTCCTCCAGGCCCAGTCCGTTGGAAACCACGAGGCCCGCGCGGTCCAGGAGACTCGCTTCCTGGACGGAGATCTCGAAGGAGTGCGGATCGGCGTTGGGCTTCATCAGCGTCGTCACGTCGGCGCTCTCACCGGCCAGGTTCTCCACCACGTCGCCGAGGATGTTGGTGGTGACGACGACCACGGGCCGGTCCGATGACGCATCGGCGCCCGTACACCCGGACAGGGTCAGCACGGCCACGAGGGCCGCGGCTACCGGCCCCCGAGGGACGCCGACCGCGGGTGTCCGCCGCCGCCTCATCGCCCGGTCTCCGCGAAGAAGTCGGGCGCGGTCGGGGTGTCCAGAGAGCGGGCGACGCGCGCACCTGCGCGGTAGTCGATCTCGTGGACCACGCCCCCGGCGGGGTCGTTGACGTAGGCGCGTTCCCGGTCGACGGTGAGGTCGACCCCCTTCCGCGAGTCCGGGTCCGCGAGAGCAGCGGCCACCAGGGGTTCCGTTGCGGCAATCTCGGTTCCGGCGGCGCCGTCGTAGACGCGGATCCGGCCCTCGTGGTCCAGTGCGACGACGTGTCGGTCCGCGTCGTCGGACGCCGAGACCTGGACGAGCGGCTCCGCCGTCGGCACGTACCGCCACTGCTTCTCGCGGGTGTCGAGCAGCCAGAACCCGGCCTCGTCGGCGAGCGCGGCCGTGGTGGGGCGCCCCTTGCGGTTCCGGAAGTCGGTGGCGCGCGGTGCGTCCGTGCCCTCGGGGTAGGGCACGTGCTCCAGGGTCGGCTCGTCACCGTCAAGCGTGGCGAGGACGGCTCCGTCAGCGCAGCCGACGACCACGCCCACGCGGGTGGTGATGGTGCCCCGCGCATCGGGGCACGGGGCCGCCGCACCGTCCACGGGTGCGCCGGCCGAGTCGTGGAACCGCACCCCGGTCACGGCGCCCGAGTCGTCGACGGAGCTGACGAGCGCGCCACCGCCGAGCGGGGCGGTCACCCCCTCGTGCGGTTCGGTCTCCAGACGGAAGACCTCCTCGATCCGCCCCTTGGACAGCGCCTGGTTGTCCAGCAGCACCGCCTCACCCGACTCGGGGAAGAACAGCCCGGTGCCGCCGGTGGTCGCGTTGGCCGAGGTCGATACGACCACCGGACCGCTGCCCGCCACGGGTCCCAGCACCCGGGGCGAGGTCCGGTAGAAGTGGAAGTGGTCGACGTGATCCCACGTCCACACGCCGCTGTCGACGATCTCGACGCCCTCGCCCGTCTCGGCGAACAGGTACCGGCCGTCGGAGGTGACCGCCGACGGCGGGGCGATGGCCCCCGGTTCGGAGACCGTCCCGTCCAGCAGGTTCAGCATTCCCACGGCGCCGTCCGAATCGATACTCACGAGGTGCAGCTGCGGCTCGGCCACCTCCTCGGCGCCGTCGATGGCTCCGTGTCCGGTTCCGGAGACTTCCGCGCCGGCGGGACTCCCAGCGGTGGGCGCCTCGGCAGCCGGCGCGGCGCCGGTTGCGTCGGTGCCCTCGTCGTCGGCACCGGCGCACGCCGCGAGTGAGAGCGCCAGGGCCACGGCGAGGGGCACGATCGTTCTGGAATTCTGCATGACCTGCTTTCGGATAGTCATCTGGGTCGGGCGGGTGGTGACGGGGTCCGCGGCTACCGCCGGGAAGACGGGTGGTGCGTCAGCCGGCGGGCTCGTGGGATGTCGTACGCGGCCCTGACCAGCGCTGAGGCCCCGGCGAGCGCGATGGCGGAGAAGGCGATGGAGGAGCCGGCGGCCGTGCCCACATGCCAGGACGCCAGCAGGCCGATCACCACGGCGGCGCTGCCGAAGACGGCGGCGAGCGCCATCGTGGAGGGGATACGCCGGGTCCACCGGTTCGCGGCGACCACCGGCGCGAGCAGCAGCGCCACCACGAGCAGCGTGCCGACGGCCTGGTACGAGGCCACCACCGCGAGGGTCACCAGGCCGATGAGCACCACGTGGGCCAGCGCCGGACGGAGCCCGAGAGTCTGCGCGATGCGTGGGTCGAATGCCGCAGCCACGAAGGCCCGGTGGAAGACCACCCCGAGCGCGAGCGTCACCGCCAGTGCGATCGCCAGGGTGACGAGTTCGGGAGTGCCTACCGCGAGGATGTCACCGAAGAGGATGGCCGTCGCGTCCGTGGCGAAGCTGCCCGAGTGCGACACGATGATCACCCCGACCGACAGCATCGTGACGAACAGCAAACCGATGGTCGTGTCGTAGGACAGCCGCCCGCGCCGCTGCAGTGCGCCGATCGCCACGCTCATCGTCACCGCGCTGGCGGCTCCGCCGGCCAGGGCGGGCAGGCCGAGCACGGTGGCCAGCGCGACCCCCGGCAGCATGCCGTGCCCGATCGCCTCCCCGAAGAACGCCATCCCGCGGATGACCACCCAGGTGCCCACGACGCCGCATATGGCCGCCACGAGCACACCACCGAGCGCAGCACGCGCGACGAACACCGTGCTGAACGGATCAAGGAACCAGGACACGAGGTAGTACGTTAACGGTACTGATAATCATTTTCAACAAGGAGATTCACCTTGACGCCTCCGAACGTCCCCGCACTGAGCGCCCACGGCGTGTGCTTCGGTTACGCAGGACGCGAAGTGATCCACGATGTCGATCTCGAACTGAGTCGGGGGACGGTCACCGCCATCGCCGGACCCAACGGCGCCGGCAAATCGACACTGCTCGAGATCCTCGCCGGGGTTCGCACTCCACAGAAGGGTGAGGTGCGCCGGCTGGGCACGGTGTCATTGGTGGTGCAGCGCCCGGCCGCGCCGGAGACCCTCCCGCTCACCGTGCGGGACACCGTCTCGATGGGGACGTGGGGCCGCCGCCTCGGGAGGAGGCGAACGCGGGAAGTCGTCGCGGAGATGATCGACGTGGTCGGCCTGACCGGCTACGACTCCCGCCCACTGACCGACCTGTCCGGGGGGCAGCGACAGAGAACTCTCCTCGCCCAGGCACTCGCACGCCGGGCGGACATCGTGCTGATGGACGAACCCGACGCCGGACTCGACGCCGCCAGCCGTGGCCGCATTCACGATCTTCTCCTCGACCAGGCGGACCGTCGAGGTGCCGTCGTCGTCTGCGCGACACACCACGACGGCTTCATCGCCGCCGCGGATCGCGTGGTCAGGCTCGAATCCGGGCGACAGATCTGACACACCGGCCGGGCGACCGTGACGCGTGTTTCCGTCGCCGCGTGGGCGAGATCGAACAGCGCTCGAACGAGACCACAACCGGCATATCGCGTATCACGGAACTGGACGCGGTACGCGGGTTCGCCCTGTGCGGCATCCACGTGGTCAACATCTACCAACAGGTCGTCTTCGCGGCGATGTTCGGAGACGATCGCGGGTTCGGCCTCGCCCTGATGCCCGGCATCGTCCGATACGGCTTCTACGAACGATTCCTCCCGATCTTCACCCTGTTGTTCGGCATCGGTTTCGCGATCTTCCTGGACTCCGCGGACCGGAGAACGACCCGGCCCCGGCTCGTCCTGGCGCGACGGCTCGTGGCGCTCGGCGTGATCGGCGCACTCCACCAGATCGTCCACCCGGGTGAAGTCCTGTTGCCCTATGCCGTCTTCGGTCTGGTGTTCCTACTCCCGGCCAGTTTCCTGAAACCCCGGACGACACTGATCGTCGGCCTGACCCTCCTCGTGCTCGGCGGACAGACCATCGCCGGCTACGGCGTGATGCCGGGTCTGCTGGTGATCGGCCTGGCGCTCGCGCGGATGGGCGTGCCCCGGTCGATGGGGACCCACCTCCGGGAGTGGCTCATCGCAACCGGGGTCTTCGGCGTCATCACCGCGGCGTACCTCGCCACGATCGTCGCGGGAGGGTCAATTCCGACGCTGTCCCTCGGTCCCACAGCACTGTCCTCGCAACTGGCCGCCGTCGCCGCGGGGATGCTCTACACCTGCCTGGTCGTCCTGCTGTTGCGGACGCCGATCGGAGGCCTCCTCATCCGGGTACTGGCACCGATGGGGCGGATGGCGCTGACCAACTACCTCCTGGCGACCGCGCTCATCCTCGTCCTCGCCCCGCTGCTCGGCATCGATCACACCGACGACGGACTCGCGATCGCCGCACTGGTGGTGGGGATCATCGTGGTCGAGGCGGTGTGGAGCCCGCTCTGGCTGCGGCGGATGCGCTTCGGCCCGGCCGAATGGGCGTGGCGATGCGCCACGTGGTGGCAGGTCATGCCGATCCGGCGCCGCCCCGAGCCCGCCGGGAGCACTTGAACCTCACACCGTGTCAGGGGCTCTACTCATTCACATGGACGCCCACCGCACGCCCGACCGCACCACGCTCGCGGACGCCCTCGCCGCCCACGACACCTCCACCCGCCTGCGCGCGGCCATGGCCGTCGGCTCCACCGCGGATCCCGACTTCGTCGACGCACTGGTCGGCAGGTGCGCGGTCGAGCCGGACTTCTATGTCCGCGACATGCTCACGTGGGCGCTCACCCGCCTGCCGCACCGCGACGTCCTCGCGCGCCTGAGCCCCGAGCTGAGCTCGGCCAGACCGCAGGCACGCAGCCAGGCGTTGCACACGCTGTCCAAGATCGGCGCCCCCGAGACGTGGGAGTGGGTCACCGCCGGACTACTGACGGACGACGACGACGAGGTGGCGCGCAGCGCGTGGCGAGCCGCGGTCGTGGTGGTGCCGTCCTCCGCTCGGGCGTCGTTGGCCCGATCGCTGGCCGGACAGTTCGGACGCGGCGACCGCGATCTACAGCTCAGTCTGAGTCGAGCGCTGATTAGCCTCGGCGACGTGATCGTTCCGGCGATGGAGGCGGCGGCGGAGCACGCCGATCCGGCCGTGGCGACGCACGCGCGTGCGACCATGGCACTCATGGACGATCCCGAGCTCGGCTTCGACGCCGCGGTCCACGAGGCCCGGCGGGTCGCGGCGTTGGGGACGGATCCCGCGTAGCGATGCTGATCGGCGAGGTGGCACGACGGTCCGGCGTGAGCGCGCGGATGCTCCGCCACTACGACTCACTGGGCCTGGTCAGTCCGTCCGGGCGCACGTCGGGCGGGCATCGCGAGTACTCGGGCGCCGACCTGCGCCGCCTGCTGCACGTGGAGAGCCTGCGTTCGCTGGGCCTCACGCTGCGGCAGGTTGGCGCCATCCTCGACAGGTCCGGATTCGATCCCCAGAGCTTGATCGCCTCTCTCATCACCCGGACCGAGGCCCGGATCGCGGCGGAGCGTGAGCTGTTGGCCACTCTGCGCCACGTGGCGGATGCCGAACCACGGGAGTGGGACGACGTCCTCCGCGCGATCGAGATCCTCAGCGATCTCGCCTCTCCTGACGTCGCTTTGCGGCAGCGCACGGCCCTCATCGACCCGGCGGCGAACGGTGTGGCGCCGGACGCGCTGACCGAGGCGGCACTTCGGGAGTCGGTGCCCAACGTCGCGGGCGCACTGCGGTGGGCGCTCCATCGCGCTGGCGGAGCCGACCCGGGCACCCTCGAGCCCGCGCTGGCGTCTGGGGATCCGGTCGTCCGCCGACGCGCGGTCGAGCTCTTGCGGGAAGCTGAATCCTCCAGCGCACGCACGACCCTCCTGATCTCCACGCTGGACGACGGCGACTCCGGGGCCCGGGCCACGGCCGCGATCGCGCTCGGTGAGGCCGGATCCGTCGTGGCGGCACCCACGCTCATACGGATGGTGGTGGACGGCGTGCGGGACGTCGAGGCCTCCGACGCACTCGCGGTGTTGTCCTTGGACGAGGGCAGCGCCGCGAGAATCATCGACGCGCTCGTCGGTGAGCTCGCGGTGGAGGGCCACCAGGCCGCGACGCGGATCCGGCTCCTGCAGGCGCTGGTCGAGCTCCGACATCCGACCGCCACCTCGCTCCTGGCCGAGGCCGCACGGGATCCCGACGCCGAGGTCGCGCGCGTGGCCGCCGCATTCCTCGCCATGCGCACCGGCCCCGGCGGCGGGGGCGGCAGGATCCGCGACGACGAGGCGCGGCGGTGACGCCCGCACATCAAATTGCATCGAGTGCAAACATGCACCTAGTGTAAAAACGGATCGAGCCCACCGTGCCGCCGCCACCCACGAGCCTGCGCGAATCGAAGGCACTCGAGACGCGTCTCGCGAGGCGACGCGCTGCTCCGGGCCGACAGTCGGGCCCTCCGCCACGACGCCCGCACCACCCGCCCCCGCACGAATCGAGCCCCTGCCGTGACCCCCGAACCCCGAGACTCCACCGATCAGCCCGACACCGCACGGGCGCCGGTCAACCGCAACCTCCTCCTGGCGGTGCTGGTGTCGGGCGCGTTCGTGATCATCCTCAACCAGACCCTTCTCAACACCGCGCTCCCGGTCTTCATGGCGGACTTCGGCATCAGCGCGAGTGACGCCCAGTGGATGACAACCATCTTCATGCTGGTCAACGGCATCATGATCCCGGTCACGGCGTTCCTCATCCAGAAGTTCACCACCCGGACGATGTTCCTCGCGGCGATGGTGTTGTTCATCGTCGGCACCGCCGTCTGCGCGCTCGCCCCCGTGTACCCCATCCTGCTGGGCGGTCGCGTGATCCAGGCCGCGAGCGGCGGCATGATCATGCCGTTGATGCAGACCATCCTCTTCGCGATTTTCCCCGTGCGGGAGCGCGGCAAGGCGATGGGCACATTCGGACTGGTGATCGCCTTCGCGCCGGCGATCGGCCCGACCCTGTCCGGCTTCATCGTGGACCACTGGCCGTGGCAGACGCTGTTCATCATGATGCTGCCGATCGCCGTGATCGCGTCGGTCTTCGGGTACTTCCTGCTGGCCAACGTCACGGAACAAACCAACCCGCGGCTCGACGTGGTGTCCGTCATCCTGTCGTCGCTGGGCTTCGGCGGCCTGCTCTTCGGTTTCGGAACAGCGGGAGACGCCGGATGGGTGAGCCCCGAGGTGCTCATCGCGCTGGCGGTCGGCGCCGTCGCGCTGGCGTTCTTCATCCATCGGCAGCTCACGCTGGCGGAGCCGCTCCTCGAGCTCCGGGTTCTCCGGTACCCCATGTTCACGCTCAACACGGTGCTCGGCATGATCGTCTTCATCGCCCTGATCGGCGGCATGCTCGTCCTGCCGCTGTACATGCAGAACATGACCGGCTTCACCGCCATGGAGTCCGGGATGGCACTGCTACCCGGCGCCGTGGTCATGGGAGTGATGTCCCCGATCACCGGCCGGATCTTCGACGCCGTCGGCGCCAGATGGCTCGCCGTGATCGGCTTCGCCCTGCTCACCGCCGCCACGTTCCCGTTCACCCAGCTGACCGCCGAGACGTCGTTCGCCTACCTGGCGGGATTCAACGCGGTCCGCATGCTCGGCGCGGCGATGGTCATGATGCCCGTGACCACGGCAGCGCTCAACCAGCTCCCGAAGCACCTCGTCCCGCACGGAACGGCGGTCAACAACACCTTCCGCCAGATCGCGGCCTCCGTCGGGGCCGCCGTTCTGGTGACCGTCATGACCTCGACCGCACTGGACCCGCAGGTGCACGGCATGGAGGGGTTGGTCCACGGAGCCGACATGGCGTTCCTCGTCTCCATGGTCGTGGCCGCGGTGGGGATCATCGGCTCGTTCTTCACCTCCAACTCCCACGGGCCGGATCGAACCACCCAGGCGAGCGCGGGGTCGGACACCTGAGAAGACCGATCTCCGTCAAGCGTGGGTTGACGTTGCCGTCGTCGTCAACTATTAGTTGACACATGAGCACCCGCCTCGACACCGCACTATCCGCCGATCTCGACGCGCCCATCCGGGCGGCGCACGCCGCCGCGGCGGGCGCGGCATTCACCCAGGCGCAGGCCGTACTCGGTACCACGCCCCCGCCGGGGGCCGACGGTGAGCAGTGGAACGTCGCCGTTCAGGTACTCGCGTTTCGGATCGAACACGCCGCCGGGTTCGATGCGCTCGGCTCCGTCGTGGGCCTGCGGCGATGGGGGGTGACCTGGGACGTGATCGGGCGCGCGGCCGGCATCTCCCGCCAGGCGGCCCACGCACGGTGGGGCGCCCAGGTGCGCGCGACGCTCGACCGGTACGGCACCGGGGAGCTGGGAGGCCCGGTTGCCGACGACGAGAAGGACCTCAGTTCCTGAGTCGCAACCCCGCCCGGGCCGTCCGGGTCGCCGTCAGCGCCGGGCGTAGTGGAGGTACGCGGTGTCGCCGAAGGTGCGGTGCTCGACGAGGTCCAGGTCGAGCGCCGCGTCGGCGGGTAGGGCACGGAGCCCACCGCCGACGACCTTCGGGACCACGAAGAACCGGAAGTCGCGCACCATGCCGGCCCGGATCGCGGCGGCGGCGGTAGTCGGGCCGAAGATCTCCACCTCGCCCGGCGCGTCGCGGACGATCTGCTCCAGCTCGGACAGCTCGAGTCGCGACACCAATCGGTCGCGCGGGGAATCGAGGGCCGCCGGCCCCAGGGTCGAGGACACCACCACGTGCTCGATCCCCTGCCAGCGTCGGGCGAACTCCCGCTCGTCCTCGCCCCAGGAGCCGTCCTCGGGCTCGGCGTTCCAGTACGTCATGAGCTGGTACGTGTTGCGGCCCAGGACCTCGGTGGACACCGCGCCCATGCGCTCGACGTGGAACCGGAACACCTCGTCGCCCGGCGCGGACCACTGGAAGTCCCCGCTCGCGTCGGCGGCGTACCCGTCGAGGGAGACCGTCGCGGTAAAGCTCAGCGTTCCCATGGGGCACCCCTGTGTGTCGACGACGACGATGCGGCAAGAGTAGTCCCATAGAGCCCTGCACGGACACATAATTTTCCGTGAGAATGGCCCCATCCGGCGACCGGAGGCGACGAAGCCGGTCATGATCCCGCCGGGCACTCCACCGCCGAGCTCGCGGAGTCCGACCCGGCATGGTCCCCGGCTGGGCCCTACAGCGCGAGCATCGCGGCGGCGACCTCTCCCACCGCGGAGGGCGGGATCGCCGACGCCGCGTTGTCGAGGACGAGCAGTCGCGCGTCGGGGATCTCGTGTGCGAGCGCCTCGCCATTGCCGACGGGGAAGAATCGGTCGCAGCGGCCGTGCACGACCAGCGTCGGCAGTGTGAGACCGGGTAGCCGTTCGCGCCACCGCGGGGCGCAGTCCAGGCGGGCGAACGCCATCCCCAGCTGATCGGCCTGACGGGACCCCGCATCGGACCCGGGCGTGCGGTCCCAAATCCGGCCCGCCACCTCGCCTGCCGCCACGGCGTCATTGCCGAGGATCTCGGCTCGCGCTGTCGCAAATGCGACGACGGACTCCCGCCCGGACCAGTCCGGCGGGGTGAGGGAGAACACCCGGCGCTTGACGTCTGCATCGTGATCCGGAAGGTTCTCGTCGACCGGCCCCGGGGCCACGGCCCGGGTGCCGATGAGCGTGAGCGCCGAGAACGCGGCAGGATGGTCGAGCGCGGCCAGCTGCGCGACCATCCCCCCGACACCGATGCCCGCCAGATGGACGGGATATACGGACAGATCCCGAGCCAGCGCCGCGGCGTCATCGGCGAGGTCGCGGAGCGTGTACCCGGGCGTGGCCGGGTCGTGCCTGGTTGATCGCCCGCTGTCCCGCAGGTCGTAGCGCACGACGTGCCGACCTCCCCGCGCCACCGCCACACAGAGCGCATCCGACCAGGACAGCATCGTCGGGGCACCTACGAGGAGGACCGTCGGCATCGACCTGTCACCGACGTGCTCGACGGCGAGCGTGACGCCGTTGACGTCCACGGTCCCGGGAAGCGGACCCGGTGCCGGCGCGTGCGGCTCGCCTGCCATGCGCTCACCCGCCCTTCCTGTTCGACCGCCACCAGTACCTCAGTGTGACGACGGTCTCATCTTAGTCGGCTAGGGGCAGGCCCTGCCCTTGCTCGGCGTTCGACACCGGAAGTGAGCCTCAGAAGACGCTAACCCCGAGCCTGCGGCGGATCCGCATGTCCCACAGCGCGAGGGTGTACATCTTCTTGAGTGGCATGGGCAGGACCTTGTCGGCGACGCGGGCAACGGCGTTCATCCTGCGCTTGCGCCGCAGGTCGGCGGGCGTGATCTCCCAGTTCATCTGTTCGCGGGTCACAGCCGGGACGCCGAAGCGGGTGTACGAATGGTTGGTGGGCCCGAGCGCGCGCCGTGCCAGGTCTCCGGCACCGCGGAACTTGCCGTCGAGGATCCGGAAAGCGCACAGGTCATCGAGCATCTGCCGGACCGGGTCGTCGATCTCCGCGTCCGCCATCCCCGCGGCGAACCGATCCTCGTACTCCGCCCAGGTGGCGGGCCAGTCCTCCTCGGGGACGTTGAGCACGGTCGCGAGCGGCGAGGCGAGGGTCAGGACGTGCTCGAGCTCGGCGGCATCGAGCTCGCGGTACAGCAGTTCGTACTGGTCCACGAAGAACCGGATGAGGCACAGCGCCACCCACAGCTGCAGCTCGCGGGAGTTACCGGAGTAGCGCACGGGACTGCTCGAGGTGGAGAAGACCTCGTCGTGGATCCGCTTGACCTCCCGGTGCATGAACTTCTTGTCGTCGTCGTTCCCGATCGTCGCCACGGCGAGGTACAGGGCGGTCGTGCGCGCCCGCTTGACGGGGTGCGTGTCGGCGCGGCCGCGCTCGACGCGGCTCTCGAGCACGCCGTAACCCACGGCCGGATTGGCCAGCTGCATGATCACGTTCGCGCCGGCCAGCCACATCCACAGCCCGCTCGACAGGTCCAGCAGCGAGTCGATCTCGGTGAGGTCCCGCTCGGCCGGCCGCCGCACGGCGATCATCCGGTCGAGTCCGGCGCGGGCGGCGTGGACGCCGCCGGGCGTCGGTACGGAGTGGGAGTCGGAGTCGGTCATCGCAGCGGTCATCGGTCCGTCCTCGAAAAGTAGGGGGAGCTCGCTTCCGCACTCCCGGCGACCTGTGTGCCCACCGTAAACCCGCGAGGACCATCTGAGCAAGGGTGTAGTCAGATTCGATCCGGCGAGCTCGGTACGTGATTGATACGGTCAGCTGCGACAGTGCGAGACACGGGAGGTCGGGCATGACCGCTGGCGACAAGCCCGGGCGCGTCTACGGCGGCCGCTCGTCGGCCGACCGGGAGGCCGCACGCCGACAAAGCCTGCTCGACGGCGCGATCGACACGCTCATCACCGGCGAGCCGCTCACAGTTCGGGGCGTCTGCCACACAACCGGGCTGACCTCGCGCTACTTCTACGAGAACTTCGCCTCGACGGACGCCCTGTCGGAAGCCGCGTACGATGCCTGCGTCAGCACGATCGCCAGCGAGGTGGCCGCCGCATTCGCCGCGCCGCCGACCGTCGAGGAGCAGATCTCCAGCGCGATGTCCTCGCTCGTCGACGCGCTCGAAGCGGACCCCCGGGCGGGACAAATCCTCTTCTCGACCCGCATCGCCAACGCGCTCATCGCCCGCAAGCGCCAGGAATCCACGCAGTTCTTCGTGGGCATCACGGCCGCGACCGCCCGCGAGGCGGCCGCCGAGCCCGTGCCCGGAATCGTCCTGGACCACGCCGCGCGGTTCGTCGTGGGCGGCGTGACCCAGCTGCTGTCGACGTGGCTCAATGCCCGATACGACGCGCAGTTCGGGGCCGCGGGGCGCGAGCCGTCCGGCGCGGATCGGGACGCCGGTGGCAACGGCAAAAGCCATGACTACGACGACGACGCCGAGCCGGCAGCCCCCGAACTCGACGGCCCGACGGTCGCCCGAACGGCATCCGCGCTCATCACGGCGCTGGCCCGCCAGCTCGCCGTGGACCTCACTCTCTAACCCGCCGATTCCGCCCCTCGATACCGGTGCAGGGGTCAGCCCGGGCTGATCCCCCGCACCCCGCCGGACGCGGCGTTACCATCAGGGTGGCGTCGGGAGACGACGGTCCCGGCGGGAACCGTTCACCGTCGCAAGGATGTGGATCCAGTCATGGAGACCAAGCCAGTCATCGTCGGTATCGACGGCGCCGAGGATTCCGTTCGGGCCCTGCAGTGGGCCGTGGTCCACGCCCGCTCCGTGGGCGCTCCGCTGCATGTCATGGCCGTGTACGAGGTGCCCGCCATGCTCAGTCCCTACGGGATGGCCGCGTGGGAGAACCCGGCGAATCTCGAGCAGAACGCGCGGGCCATGCTCGACGCCACCGTGAAGTCGGCGCTCGGCGAGGACGAGGGCGCGGCGGTCGTTCAGCGCGTCGTCCAGGGCCATCCCGGGAAGGTGCTGGTCGAGCAGTCGGACGGAGCCGGGCTCCTCGTGATCGGTAGCCGCGGCCGCGGCGCCTTTACCGGGATGCTGCTCGGCTCGGTGAGCCAGTACGTGGTGGCTCGCGCGAAATGCCCGGTCGTGGTGATGCCGCACAACGCGCCGGACTGAGCGGACGCCGGCGACGGCGAGGCCCCCGGGTCCGCGGTGCGGATCCGGGGGCCTGCCCGAGGCTGCGTCGTACTGAGCTCGCGCCGTCTTGAGCTCGCGACGTGCGACGCCCCTAGTGGTGATGGACTCCATCGGTGTAGAGCGACTTCTTGCTGGTCTCCGGGGACAGGATCAGCGAGATGATGGTCAGCACCGACAGCCCCACGAGGTAGTAGCCCACCCACGCCACGGAGAAGTGCTGCACCAGCCACACCGCGACGAACGGCGTGAGGGCGGCGCCGAGGATCGCGGAGAAGTTGTACGCCACGCCCGAACCCGTGTAGCGGGTGTGGGTGGGGAACAGCTCCGGCAACACGGCCGACATCGGGCCGAAGGTCAGGCCCATCAGCGCCATGCCGACACACAGGAAGCCGAGCATGCGGACCACGTCGAGCCCGTCACCGGTGCCCATGGCCTCGGGACTGAGCCACCAGCCGAACGACAGGCCGAAGAGGATGATCCCGGCAGTGGTGGTGATGAGCATCCGCCGCCGCCCGAAGCGGTCCGCGAGGTAGCCGGCGAGCGGGATGAACGCCGCGAACAGCAGGATCGCGATGACCTGCAGGATGAGGAACGACTGGTAGCCGTAGCCGAGCCCGCCGGTGGCCTCGCCGCCGATCGCGAACGAGAGGATCCATGTGGTCATCAGGTAGAACAGGCCGTAGGTGGCCAGCATGATGAAGGTGCCGAGAATGATCTCCCACCAGTTCTTGCGGAACACCTCGGACACCGGCGCCTTGACCCGCTCGTTCTGCGCGATCGCCTTGGCGAAGACCGGCGTCTCCTCGATCCGCAGCCGCACGTACAGGCCCACGCCGACCATCACGATGGACAGCAGGAACGGGATTCGCCAGCCCCACACGAGGAACGGGTCGGACAGCTCGGCCGCGGTGGAGTCATAGGCAAACCAGGTGGTGAGCAGCAGGAACACGCCGTTGGCCAGGATGAAGCCGAACGGGGCTCCGAGCTGCGGCCACATCGCGGCGAACGCGCGCTTGCCGGGCTTGGCGGTCTCCGCCGCCAGCAGCGCGGCGCCCGACCACTCGCCGCCCAGGCCGATGCCCTGGAAGAAGCGCATGATGGTGAGCATCGCCGGCGCCCAGAGCCCGATCTGGTGGATCGTCGGCAGCAGGCCGATGAGGAACGTGGCGATACCCATTGTCAGCAGTGCGCCGACCAGCGTGACCTTGCGTCCGAGCCGGTCGCCGTAGTGGCCGAAGATCACCGATCCGAGGGGCCGCGCGATGAACGCGGTGCCGAAGGTCGCCATGGAGGCGAGCAGTGCCGTGCCGGAGTCGCCGCCTGCGAAGAACAGCAGCGGGAAGACCGAGACCGCGGCCGTGGCGAAGATGTAGAAGTCGTAGAACTCGATCGTCGTGCCGATGAGGGACGCGAAGATGATCCGACTACGGGGGACGGGCGCGGTGGTCGCCGCCGCGGGCGTGCCCACCGTGGGATCGCCGACAGTCGGGTCGACGACGACAACGCCGTCGTCGTCGCCCCTCCTGGGATCAGTGCGCGAATCCGACGTTCTCATGGTCCTCCTCGTGGACGGCGGCGACCGGGATCCGAGGTGACGGAAGTCCGACGTCGCCTGTCATGGCGGGTGATGCCTGGGGCCCGGGCGGCGCGGTGAGCCGCCGAGCGCACACCACAGTAGAACCATGCTGTGTCGGCCGTCACACCTGCCGACCAGATGCGTACAAATGGTACGGAATCGGCTACTTCGGACCGAATTTCCTGTGCACCGTGTACACCCCGGACACCCCCGCCACGGCAGGGGCTACTGCGCGAGGAACTTGTTGACCAGTCGGGACAGCGCGTTGGGCGAGAACTTCGAGAGGTTGGCCAGCAGCGTCGTCTGGGCTCCCACCGAGTACGACGTGCGGTGCATGCGTCGATCCGTCGGCGTGGGGTGGACCGACTCCCACACCTTGTCGGCGACCTCTGCCGGCGTGATCCGCACGCCGAGAGTCTGGGTGGACTTGGCGTCGTTGTCCGCCATGGCGGTCTTGGCCCACAGCGGCCAGATGCCCACCACCCGGATGTCGTGCTTCTCCCACTCGAGCTCGAGCGCCTCGGTCAGGCCCGCGACGTAGAACTTCGCTGCGCTGTAGGTGGCGATGCCGGGCTGGCCGTAGATCGCCGAGGCCGAGGCGATATTCACCAGATGCGCCCCCGGGGTCGCCCGGAGGAACGGGAACGCGGCCTGCGCACCCAGCGTCACGCCCAGCACATCGATGTCGATCTGGGCCTTGACCGCCTGAGGCGTGATCTCGGCGAGGTCACCGGCCACGAGGACGCCCGCGTTGTTGTCGAGCACATCGAGGGTGCCACCGGTGTGCGCGGTGAACTCGGCGAGTGCCCGCTCCCACTGCTCGGCCTCGCGCACGTCCAGCTCGCCGGTGATCCAGTCCGGATGATCGGCCTGCACCGCGGCCAGTGCGGCCTTGTCGACGTCATAGACGCCGACGGTCCAGCCCTCACGGCCGAAGCGCTCCGCGGTGGCCAGGCCGATGCCCGCCGCTCCGCCCGAGATGAAAATCGATGGCATATCCCACTCCCCCGTGAGTCCTCCAGATGCGGTCCCCGACGACCCTGCCACGCCGGCGGGCATGGCGCATCACCACGCCGACGATTACGCTCGCGCCTGTGATCAGCGTCACGCCTGCTCACATCCGTCGAAAGGAGTTCTTCCATGGGTTCACTCGGATCGCTCGCAATCGGGTCGCTGGCGGCGCCCCTCCTCGGCTCGCTGGGGCTCGGTTCGCTGGTCTCGCAGGGCAGTGGCGGTGGCAGCGGTGACATGCTGAGCGGCCTGCTGCCGACCGACATCCTCGGCGGCCTGTCCTAAATTCTCTGACGCCTACGCCCCGGGCCGCACGCAGCGGTCCGGGGCGTCCGTCGCTCAGTGCGCCGCCCCCCGGGGTCGAGCCCGGCGGGGATGAGACGGCTGGGGACTAGTGTGCTTGCTCCCGATGCACCCGGGCGAGCACATCGGCGAATCCCGCGAGGTAGTCGCCGTTGCGGCGCGCCGCCTGCTGCTCGACGAGCCCGCGCGTCAACACCGCCGCGATCTCTTCGAGGTCTTCCCCCGAGTCGAGGTGCGCCAGGCCGAGCCCTGCCGCGAACGCCCGACCCTCGTAGAACACCAGGTCCGGGAGGATCGCGTCGAGTGCCCGCGACAACTCGCCGGCCGGACGCTCCTCGATCACCGAGGACACCGAGGCGCGGTACTGCTCGAACTGGTCCCGGGCCGCGTCGAAGGCCTCGCGGAGAGCGGTGGTGTCGGACATCTTCTTCCCCTGTTGATCGGTGTGCTCGGACCCTAGGGTGGATCCATGTCGAGTCTCATGAACGATGTTCTCGTGTTCCAGCAGACGACGAACTTCGTCAGGAACGATTTCGCGATCATGGACGACCAGGGGACCCAGGTCGGTCATGTGGAGACCGGCGGTAGCACTGTCGGGCGGATGCTGGTCGGATCGCGCGAGCTGACGGTGTTCGACGGGCCGGAGCGCCCGGTGATCCGGGTGAAGGACACGTACTCGTTCGGCCGCGAGCGGATGGAGATCCTGGACGCCGGCGGCGGTCGCCTCGCCTCGCTGGTCAAGCGGCTCGCGCTGTTCACGACCCGGATCACGCTGGACCTGCAGGGCGAGGAACTCGAGCTGACGGGCAACATCTGGGGATTCGAGTTCCAGGTGAACGGTCAGGGCGGCGCCATGGCGTGGGTCTCGCGGGAGTGGTCGGGCGTCGGCAATGCCTTCTTCGGCAAGTCGACCTATGTTCTTCGCCTCGCTGAGCATCTGACCGCCCCTCAGCGCCTCGCGATCATCGGCGCCGTGCTGTCCCTCGACCTCATCCGGGAGAAGCAGAAGCGGAACAGCTGAACCGCCGCCCGCACCTAACTTCCCGGCGACCTGTCATCCAGACTCGAGGCGATGCTGTCCCCGTAGACGCGGTCGATCGCGCGCCTGCCGTACACGAACCGGGAGGTCGCGCTGAGGTGGGAGCGCTTGTCACCGAGGATGTGCATCCCCCACGAGAAGAGTGTGGCCAGGCGATTCCGGAAGCCGATGAGGAAGGCCAGGTGCACGACCAGCCACAGCACCCAGGCGACAAAGCCGTGGATCTCGAAACCACGGATCTTCACCACCGCGCTGTACCGGGAAACGGTGGCCATCGAGCCCTTGTCGAAGTACTTGAACGGCGGTCGGCCCGTCGGGCTCTGCTTGCCCGTCAGCTCGCGGTCGATCTGCTTGGCGACGTACTTGCCGCCCTGGATCGCGACGGGTGAGACCCCGGGCAGGTTGTCGAGGCTCATCATGTCGCCGATCACGAAGATCTCGGGGTGGCCCGGCACCGAGAGGTCCTTGTTCACCTTGACCCGCCCGGCACGGTCGACCTCGGCGTCGGTCTGCTCGGCGAGCATCGTGCCCAGCGGGCTGGCCTGCACTCCGGCGGACCAGATCTTGCACGCCGCCCCGATCCGGCGCGTCGTCCCGTCCGCGTCCTTGATCTCGATCCCCGTGGAGTCGACATCGGTGACCATGGCGTTCAGGTGCACTTCCACGCCGAGCTGCTCCAGGCGGGCCTTCGCCGCCTCGCCGAGTTTCTCGCCGAAGGGTGGCAGCACGGCGGGCGCCGCGTCGAGCAGGATGATGCGCGCGTCGGCCGGGTCGATCCGGCGGTAGCTGTTCTTGAGGGTGCGGTGTGCGAGCTCGCCGATCTGGCCGGCCATCTCGACTCCGGTCGGCCCCGCGCCGACGACGATGAAGGTGAGCAGCTGCCGGCGAGCTTCCTCGTCCTCGGTGATCTCAGCCAGTTCGAAACTCCCGAGGATCCGGCCGCGGAGCTCGAGGGCGTCGTCGATGGTCTTCATTCCGGGGGCCCAGCGCTCGAAATGGTCGTTGCCGAAGTAGGACTGGTTGGCGCCGGCCGCGACGATCAGGCTGTCGTAGGGGAGATCGAAGTCGATGTGCCCGGCGACGGCGTGGACGGTCCGGTTCGCCACGTCGATCTTGTCGACCTCGCCGAGGGTGACCGTGATGTTCTTGTGCTCCCGCAGGACGAGCCGGGTCGAGGGCGCGATGTCGCCGACGGACAGGATGCCGGTCGCCACCTGATAGAGAAGCGGCTGGAAGAGGTGGTGACCGGTCTTGGCGACCAGCGTCACGTCCACGTCCACCTTCGCCAGGCTCTGCGCGGCGGCCAGTCCACCGAAGCCCGAACCGATGATGACGACTCGATGCCGACGGCCGGCATTCTGGGCGCCGGCGTCATGACTGTTCATTGCATCCACCATGGGACTCCTGATCTCGGGTGTGCGCGCCCGGAACGTTACCCCCACCTCGGCGAATCCGCCTGTTCTTCGAAGGCCTACCGACTGCGAGGGCCCTGTCGGCGGCTAGCAGCGCAGGGCATCGGTGCCGGTCGTTCGGATCCACTCACCTGGCGCCCAGGCAGCGGTCCACTTCGGCATGGATCACTCGGCGGGCCTCGTCGGCTCGCACCGCCCCCACGATGACACGGAGCGTGAGCCCCTCGGACAGCGCCGCCAACCGGAGGGCGTCCCGGCGATCGTCAGGCGTCGGGGCGGGCCGTGCCGGCCCACCCCTCCCGCGTGCGTCGGCCAGAAGTCGGGCGAGGACCCGGGCGCGTTCGGCCAGTGCGTCCGTGACTATCGCCCCGATCCCCGGACTGGACACCGCCTTGGACTGGTAGGCAGCCCACACCGAGGCCCCGATCTTGAATTCGACGCTCTCCGACATCGCGCCGACCAGGAGTGATCGCAGCTCCTCGGCCGCAGCCCGCGGATCACCCGGCTCCTCGCGAGGGCCGTGATCGACCACCGCCGACGCCACCATCTGCCGACAGCCGTGCAGGACCAGGTCGTCCTTGGATGGGAAATAGTGCTGGACACGCCCTACGGATACGCCCGCCGCCTGCGCGACGGCGCGGAACGTCACTCCGTCAATGCCCTGATCGTGGATCACCTGCCACAGTGCCAGGACCAGCTCAGCACGTCGCTCATCATGATCGACGACTTTCGGCATGCACCCCCCTTTAAAATACGGACAACTTGCGAAACTATGTCGGTATGGACGTATTGCATCACGATCAGACGCCCGGGACGACCCGCTCGCGCCGGGGCCGGTGGGCGATGCGCGCGCGCCGGCTCGCGATCGTCGTGGCCGCCCTGTTCACGGTGATCGGGATCGGCGCGACGTGGACCTTCTTGTTCGGCGCTCCGGGGGTGGGGCACTTCCGCAGCGCCGACGGCCGGAACGCCTACATGGATGCGTACGCGGAAGCGATGGAGGCGCTCCCCGCACCGACATCCGTGCACGACATTCGGACCGACTACGGCTCGGTCCGGGCCTACGAGTGGTCCACCGCGGAAGCCCGGGGCCGGGCCCCGGTACTACTCGTCCCCGGCCGCGCCTCCGGGGTGCCGATGTGGGCGGAGAACCTCCCCGCACTCGTCGCCGAACACCGTGTGCTGGCCTTCGATGCGCTCGGGGATTCCGGGTTGTCGGAGCAGTCCGTCCCGTTCGCGAGGTTCGCCGACCAGGCCCACCCGATCGAGGAGGTGGTCACGGCGCTCGCGCCCGGCGGGGTGCACATAGTGGGCCACTCGTTCGGCGGCGCCATCGCCGCCTCTTTCGCGCGTCAGAATCCCGAGCGGACCCTCACCCTCTCCCTGCTGGAGCCGGTGTTCACCTTCGCCCGGCCCCCGGCGGGACTCTTCTTCTGGGCGATGGTCTCGTCCCTGCCGCTCCTGCCGGACGGGATCCGCGAGACGGCTCTCGAGAAAATCGGGGGCGTGGAGGACGAAGCCGCGACACTCGGAGATGATCCGATGGCGCGCATGATCGCGGCGGCGACGGAGCACTACCAGGCGGCCCTACCGCAGCCCGCCCCGTTGACTGACGAGGAACTGTCGCAGCTGACCATGCCGGTCTACGTCGCGATCGCCTCTGACGATTCCCTCGCCGGCGGCGCATCAGCCGCCCGGCGGGCCGAGCAGCTACCTGCCGCAACCGTGCAGACGTGGCCGGACACCACCCACTCCCTGCCGATGCAGGCCGCGGGCGCGGTGGAACCGGTGCTGCTGGACTTCTTCGCGGAGAACGAGCCGTCCTGACTTCCGGTCGGCGCAACACTCGACGAGCCACGGCCGGGCATCGACGCAGCGCTGGCCCAGATCACCGCCCCATTCGGCGTCACCGGCAGATTCGCAGCGGCACTTCGGGGAAGTTCGCTCCCACCCGACGGGCGCCATTTCCCGAGCCAGGCGAGAGATCACCGCCGCGCGAGCAGTTTCAGTCCTCCGGGCGTCGAACCTCCACCACCAGCAGAGCCGCAAGCGCCGCGCCGGTGAGTCCGATCGCCCACCACGTACGTGTCACCGCCGAGTTGAGCTCCGTACGCACCGGCGTCATGGAGCCGTCACGCACATCGATCAGCGCCACAGTCAGGGAAAACAGGGTCCCCCTGAGATCGCCGGCGTCGACCCGATTGAGCAACTCCAGAATGCGATCCAGGTCCTCGTCGACTCGGTCCGTTCGCGAGCGAACAGCCTCGACGCGCTCGGCGACGTCCTCATCCTCGGAGGGGGTCTTGGTCAGGCCTGGTCGGTCAAGGACTCGGTCGATCCGGGCTTGTACCACGAGCGCCAGATTGTGATTAGCCATGTCGAGCATGACCAGTTCCTCGCGGACTTCGTTCTGCCGATGCTGACCGAGGCCGATCGCCAACCCGCCCACGAGCAGAATCACCAGCGAACAGAAGAACCACGAGGTTTTGGAGAACACCCGGTACATCGTCGACTCTCCTGTTCTCGACGGCTGGCGCCTATCGCCATGAGTCCAGATTGGCAGGAAACGCCGATGCGGATCGACAGAAGTCGGGTATCTCGCGCGAGCGTGTCACAGTAGTCGCGAGACCGAACTCGCGTCTGGCGCCTGGGCACCGGACCGACAGACGACGACCCCACTCAGGTGAGGGCGACGGCGTCGATCCCGTCGTCAGCGAGGACTGCCTCAGCTGTTGTGCCGTTGCAGCCGAGCACGGAGTATCCCCAATCGACATCGGTAGCCAGGAGCCACTCGCGCCCGTCGGGCCAGAGCGCGTCGACGCCGTGCGCCCGCCCGCGAGCGAGGTTCTCCATGTCGGTGACCCTGTCGACCTTCGTTTGGAACACCGGCATGGTGCGCAGCAGCGTCACCTCGGGCGAGCAGATCTGCGAAGCGGGAACCACGGCGAGTTCGGGGTGGATGACCGCGTCCGGATCAGTGGAGTAGTAGGCCACAGAGTGGTCCGGGCCCGGCCCGTAGGAATCCCAGGCCAGGCTGGCGGTGTCGAAGATCGCTCCAAAAGCCACCTCCGGTGTGGAGGTGCTGCGGGCAAGAACGGCGAAGAGCGCTTCGATTTCACCGAGCCCTTCGGCACCGTCGTGCGGCCGTCCGAAGCGATCGTCGCAGGCATCACACTCATCCTGGGGTGGGGGTCGTCCGTTGGTGACCGCGATATCCCACCACATCGACGTCGGCGAGATCGCGACGCCGTTGGCTCGGGCCACTTCTTCCCAGGTCACTTCCCTTTGATCGGCGTGCCCCGGGTGGCGGATCAGAAGCAATGCCTCAAAGCCGCTCGGATCCGGGACGGCATCGGAGGCCTGCCATGCCATGTTGACCAGTCCCCTGCGGTCCCGGAGCCATCTGCTGTGCGGATCACCGGACAGTGGCTGGATCCCGCAGCTCATAAAGTGTGCCCAGTCCCGATCCTCCGCTTCGAGGTAGGACCGAAGTAGGCCGACCGTTCGTGACGGAAGAGTCGACTCGATCCCGATCACTGAGCCGCTACCAGAGTCGTCGGAGGCAATCGTGAATGAGACGCTGGCCCCTCCCGGCCCACGCAGTTTCAAATACATGGGCTCTCGAGCAACGACGGAGAACGCGTGGGCCCGGCGGGGCCGCCGACGCTGTCGGCGCATCTCGGCCCGTGCCCACGCGCTGAAGTTGCTCGGTGACGGAGCATCGCGCCGACGACGAACCCGGGCGGGCCGGATCGGCCAATGAACGGTATGGCCAGGCCGCAGCGGCGGCGTCGGCTCCAGCCGGTAACGGGCCGCGATTTCTGGGTCCGCGAAGGCGCGGAAACCCGCGTGAAAGTAGGGAGATCCCAGCAGCGCATCGGCGGTCGCGGGAGCCAGGTCCACGGTGATGTGCTGCAATGCCACGCCCTCACCCTATTCACACGTGAATCGCACTGGGTTGGTTGGAGTCTCCATCGTTTGGAAACGAGGATGGACTCATGCCGAAGGATACGAACCCGAGCAAGCCGACTACGCGTCGCTATAGCCCTGAAGAGAAGGCTGCCGCGGTGCGGATGGTCAGGACCCTTCGGGCCGAGCTGGGCACCGATCACGGCACGGTGAAACGGGTCGCAGCTCAGCTTGGCTACGGCGCCGAGTCCGTACGGTCCTGGGTGCGTCAGGCCGATATCGACGAGGGCCACTCGGCGGGGGTCAGCACGAACGAGTCGGCGAGGATGAAGGCCCTCGAGCAGGAGAACCGCGAGCTCAAGCGGGCAAACGAGATCTTGAAGAGGGCCGCGAGTTTCTTCGGGGCGGAGCCAGGCCGCCAGCACAAGAAGTAGCCGCGTTCATTGACGCTAACCGCGACGATGTCGTCGAGGGTCGGCGTCTGGGGGTCGAGCGCATCTGCGCAGTTCTGCAGGTGGCCCCGAGCACCTACTACGAGGTCAAGAAGCGGAAACCGTCGGCACGGTCGAAGCGTGATGCGGTCATGGGGCCGGTGGTGCGGCAGCTGTGGGAGGACAACTTCCGGGTCTACGGGGCACGCAAGGTCTGGAAGGCGGCCCGGCGTGTGGGCCCGCGACATCGGCCGGGACCAGGTCGCCCGGCTGATGCGCGCCGACGGGATCGAGGGCGTCCGACGCAGCAAGCGGGTGCGCACCACAAATCCTGATCCTGGGATGCCGCGTCATCCTGACTTGGTGCGTCGTGACTTCACCGCCACCGCGCCGAATCAGTTGTGGGTCACGGACCTGACGTTCGTGCCGACCTGGGCTGGAGTGGCTTACGTCTGCTTCATCATCGACGCCTTCTCACGAACGATCGTGGGATGGCGGGTCGCCTCACACATGCGCACCACGATGGTCCTGGATGCGATCGAGATGGCCCGCTGGTCACGTGGCACCCAGCTGACCGGGCTGCGGTGTCACAGCGATGCCGGCAGCCAGTTCACGTCGATTCGCTACGGCGAGCGCCTCGCCGAAATCGGAGCAACTCCCTCGATCGGCACCGTCGCTGACTCCTACGACAATGCCCTGGCCGAGACGGTCAATGGCTACTACAAAGCCGAACTCATCCGCGGCCCCGCACGTGAGGGACGGCCGTGGAAGACCGTCGAGGACGTCGAGCTGGCCACCTTGAGCTGGGTCCACTGGCACAACAACGACCGCCTGCACGGCTACCTCCATGACGTGCCGCCAGCAGAATTCGAGGCGACGTTCTACGCTACGAAACGGGCCGACCAGACCCTGGTCGGAATCCAATAGCCCGAGCCTCCATCAGACCCAGTGCGATTCACACCGACGCCGTCATCGGATCCATGGACTCCTCCGCCGACCTATCCGCCCAAATCCTCAACAACCGGGATCTCGCGCGCGCATTGCTTGGCGAGCTCCTGCCGGCCGTCTACCGAACGCTGAGCAAGGCGAGCTGAGTGGCGCAGTCCGGCCGCTTCATGTCGTAACTAGCTGTGCTGCCCACGCAGGTTGTGTACGCGGTCTGCGGGTGAGGCGCCTCGTAGCGCGGTGTGGCCGCGGTGGAAATCGTAGTGGTGCAGGAATGCGGGTAGGCGAGCTCCGCGGTGGGCCTATCGTGCCTCGGTCGCGACAGGCTCAAGCAGGAGCAGACATGTCTGCTCCTCGTACGACCTGACTTCCGAGGTAAATCGGAACCTGTCGTTGACCTTAATACCGTCGGGGATATTGGGCCCGGTCCAGTTGAGGTCACTGACCAGATTAATGTCCCGGTACTGGAAATTCGGCCCGGTGGGATTGGACTCGTCATAGTCCCCAACGGACAGCAACACGAGGTAGCGGGTGTCATAGTTCTCGTAGTTGGCGAGAGCTCCAATATGTCCGTCGAACTGAATCGTCTGGCCGGCGTAGGTTGCTGCGAAATCGGCGACGCTCGGCGAGCACGTGTCTGTCAGCTGCAGTAGCGCGGCCAGATCCGGGTTGGCCTCGGCGGTGAGAGCCTCAGCTGCGACCGGATTGTCGCTGGGTGCCCCAGCTTGAATCGCTGGCGGCAGATCCAGGGGCTCCGCCGGTTCCTCGATCATCGCGGCCGCCGATTGGGACTGCTGCACGGATAGGTGACTGCTGATCTGTGGTGCCGAGGAGCACTGCTGGAAGGATGTGCACCGTGCCGAAGCCGTATCCCAAGGAGTTTCGCGACGACGTTGTCCGCGTCGCGAGGAACCGTGAGCCGGGAGTTCACCTCAAGCAGATCGCTGCCGACTTCGGTATCAGCGAGTCGTGCCTGACGAACTGGATGAAGACCGCCGACGTCGAGGACGGCGTCAAGCCCGGGACGACAGCGGCCGAGAACGCCGAGCTTCGCGAAGCCAGGAAGCGGATCCGGCTGCTGGAGCAGGAGAACGAGGTCCTGCGCCGGGCGGCCGCGTACCTGTCCCAGGCCAACCTCCCGGGAAAAGGCTCTACCCGCTCGTGAAGGAGCTCGCCGCTGACGGGATCTCCGTCACGGTGACGTGCCGGGTTCTCAAGCTCGCCCGCCAGCCCTACTACCGCTGGCTGGCTGCGCCGGTCACCGACGCCGAACTCGAGGAGGCGTACCGCGCGAACGCGCTGTTCGACGCCCACACCGACGACCCCGAGTTCGGCTACCGCTTCCTCCTCGACGAGGCCCGTGACGCGGGTGAGTCGATGGCGGAGCGGACCGCGTGGCGGATCTGCTCGTCCAACGGCTGGTGGTCGGCGTTCGGCAAGCCGAAGGGCGGCAAGGCGAAGAAGCCCGGGCCACCAGTCCACGACGACCTGTGCGCCGTGGTCGACAAGCACGGCGTGATCCGGCACGAGTTCACCGCCGATGGGCCGAACGAGCTGTGGATCGGCGACATCACCGAACACCGCACCGGCGAAGGCAAGCTCTACGTCTGCGCATTCAAAGACGTCTACTCCAACCGGATCGTGGGCTACTCCATCGACTCGCGGATGAAGTCCCGACTGGCAGTCGCGGCGCTCGACAACGCCGTCGCCAGGCGCGGTGACGTGGCCGGCTGCATCGTGCACACGGACAGAGGATCGCAATTTCGAAGCCGGAAGTTCGTCCGCGCGCTCAACCGCCACGCGATGGTCGGATCCATGGGCCGTGTCGGCGCTGCGGGCGACAACGCGGCCATGGAGTCGTTCTTCGCACTGTTGCAGAAGAACGTCCTCAACCGCCGCTCCTGGACCACCCGCGAGGAGCTGCGGATCGCGATCGTCACCTGGATCGAGCGGACCTACCATCGACGCCGTCGACAAGCCGGCCTCGGACGGTTGACCCCTATCGAGTTCGAGACCATCATGACCACGCCAGCCACTCAGGCTGCGTGACCCAACCTGTCACCCGTTCGTGCAGCAGTCCCAGTCGCCCAGCGGATCCTTGAGTCGCGCACGAGCTATGCGGCTGCTCTTAGATGGAGATCGCCCACGCGTCCACGCGCTCTTTGTACTGGGACAATCTGTCAATCGCGAGACCAACGGTCGTGGAGTCGCCGTTCCTCGTGGGCACAACAGCACTGGTTGCGGCGTAGAACGCCAATGCCGCGAGGAAGGCTAGATCGTACGCGTCTCGCCTGAACTCCACCGGCCTCTGATCGGCGGTCAAGGTGTTCATCATCGTCGCCGTCGCATTGGGATGCACGTAGCGATGCAGAAGCTTGTAGTGGGAAAGCGGGAAGATCTCTCCCAACTCCTGGCTGACTAGATTTTCAAAGCTCGAGGGAGGTGGCTTGAAAGTTTTTGAGTCGTGTTTCTGCTGAGACTGAACGAGTCTGTCGAATGCCCCCCATTCGGCATGCCGCGGGTGGGAAGGGTTCTTAGCCCCCTCTTCGGCCAAGTTCTCCCGCGCCAAGATCGCCGCTCGAACTGTGCGTATGAGGTGGCTATCCGCTCGACAGACGTAAACGCACGTGGCACTGTGCTCGGCGATTGACCGAGTCAGTACCGCAAGCGGAACTGGCGAGGGGGTCGGTCCGGTGAGCAGGGTGCCCAGGGCATGCAAAAGCGCCCCAGTAGTTTGTACGAACGTCAGAGCGAAGTCGTCTGGAAGTTTAGCGATGTTCGTTGTTGACGGATGTGCAGCGGCTCCCAGCGTGACGTCAACTTCGTTGAGCCACGCCGCATCGATAGTCCTGGGACTGTTCTTAACGTACTCATTCACGGCCACAGCGAAGTCTTGGATTAAGCCACCCAGGATCACGCTGTCAGGGGCGTCGGTCGTCATGACGCGATTGAATCAGACAAGCATGACACTCCTTCGCCGACGGGGATAAGTATGCGGACTGGGCGCCAAGGGCGGAGCCTGTGGCTTTCGCCGTTATATGGCGGGGTTCTGTCGACGCTCTGTGGCGGCATCTGCTCATGGCGATACACGCGAGCACCGGTCTGGTCACAGATAGCGGCAGACGGTCGTGGTGTCGCATTTGGTGGGGTCGCTGGTGGTGGCACTGTGGTGAAGGTGCGCGACGGTGTGTCGCAGTGCTTGCAGGTCGGCGATTTGGCGGTCCAGGTCGCCCAGGTGGGCTTCGAGCAGGGCGTGCACGTGCTGGCAGGGTGCGACTCCGGCGTCGCGGATGTCGAGGATCTCGCGAATCTGGGCCAGGGTGAGCCCAGCGGTGCGGCCGCGGCGAACGAAGTCCAGGCGCGCCAGGGCCGCAGGGGTGTAGTCGCGGTATCCGTTGGCGGTGCGCTCAGGCGCAGGTAGTAGGCCGGCTTCTTCGTAGAAGCGCAGCGTCTTGGTTGTGGTGCCGCTGGCCACGGCCAACTCACCGATGCGCACAGTGGCCCCTTTCTCGGCTC
>NZ_JBSHML010000004.1:0-232483 GCF_053645335.1 Dietzia sp. NPDC055340
GACTCGGTCGACGAGGCCCGCCGCCACGTGCGCGGGCTGCTGCGCGATGGCATCGACGTGGTCAAGGTCGCCTCCTCCGGCGGCGTCACCTCCCCCTCGGACGACCCGGACTGGCTGGGTGCCCGCGTCGACATCGTCTCCGCGCTGGTGGAGGAGGCCCACAACTACGGTGGCCGCAAGGTCGCCGCCCACGCGATCGGCTTCGCCGGCATCCAGGCCGCGGTCCAGGGCGGCGTGCACAGTGTCGAGCACGGCTACGCCCTCAACGACGACCTGCGCCAGGAGATGGTCGAGCGCGGACAGTTCCTCGTTCCCACGCTGATCGAGACCCTCAAGCCCGACACCGCCACCCCGCAGGCCAAGGCCAAGAGCGACAAATGGCACGCGCTCGCGCACGAGTCGCTGCAGGCCTCGGTCGAGGCGGGCATCAAGGTCGCCGTCGGCACCGATGCCGGTCTGGTCCCCGATCACGGCGCCACCCTCGGTGAGCTGGGCGCCCTGGTCAAGTTCGGCGGCATGTCCCCGATGGACGCCATCGTCGCGGGCACCTGCACGTCCGCGGAGCTGTGCGACCTGGGCGACAAGCTCGGCACCCTGGAGGCGGGAAAGCTCGCCGACGTCGTCGTCGTCAAGGGCGATCCCCTCGCCGACATCGACTCCCTGGCCGACCACAGCAACATCCTCCTGGTCCTCAAGGAGGGCCGCACCGCCAGCAACCGCGGCGCCTACGCCCTCTGACCCACGCAACCCCGCACCGACGCCACGAGCCGGTGACCGCCCCACGCGATCACCGGCTCCCGGCGTTGGTGCATGTCCCTGCGACTCGGCGCCCACCCGGCGGGCCGGATCGCGCGCGAAGACCGATCAGAGCGGCGCGATGGGGTGCTTGCGCGGCGGCTCGTTGCGGATCTTGTCGCGGAGCTGCTTGAGGGCACCACGCAGGATCAGACGCGTCTCGGACGGCTGGACCACGGCGTCGATGTAGCCCCGCTCGGCAGCGGTGTACGGAGTCGCGATGAACTCGTTGTACATGTCGATGAGCTGCTGACGGAGCTTCGGGCCCTCCTGCGGGCCGGCCTCCTCGATCTGCCGACGCTGCAGCAGATCCACCGCGCCCTCGGCACCCATCACCGCGATACGGGCGGTCGGCCACGCGAAGTTGAGGTCGCCGCCGAGGTTCTTGGAGCCCATCACCGCGTACGCGCCGCCGTAGGCCTTGCGCACGACGAAGGTCACCTTGGGAACCGAGGACGCCGCGACCGCGTAGCCCATCTTGGCGCCGCGGTGGATGATGCCGAGCTTCTCCTGCTGGACGCCCGGCAGGTAGCCCGGGGTGTCCACCACGTAGACGATCGGGATCGAGTAGGCGTCACACAGCATCATGTGCCGGGTGGCCTTCTCGGAAGCGTCGATGTCCAGGGCACCGGACAGGTGCAGCGGCTGGTTGGCGACCACGCCGACCGGCTCGCCGTCGACCCGGGCGAACCCGGTGATCATGTTGGGCGCGAACTGGCCGGAGGTCTCGACGAACTCGCCGTCGTCGAACATCCGGATCAGGACGTCGTGCATGTCGTAGGCCGCGTTGTCCGAGTCCGGGATGATCTCGTCGAGCGCCAGGTCCGACTCGGTGATCTCCGGCTCGAGACCCGGATTGATCAGCGGTGCCTTCTCCGCGGCCGAGGACGGCAGGAAGCTGAGCAGGTTGCGCACGTACATGAACGCCTCGTGTTCGCTCACCGCGACGTGGTTGACGTTGCCGTTCTTGGCCTGCTGCAGCGCCGAGCCGAGATCTTCCATGGAGATCTCCTCGCCGGTGACCTGCTTGATCACGTCGGGGCCGGTGACGAACATGTACGCCTGGTCCTTGACCGCCACCACGAAGTCGGTGGTCACGGGTGCGTAGACGGCACCGCCGGCGCACTTGCCGAGCATGATCGAGATCTGCGGGATGTACCCGGACGCCGGGTACTGACGCTTGGAGATCTCCGAGTAGTAGGCCAGCGAGGTGACGGCGTCCTGGACGCGGGCGCCGCCCGAGTCGTTGATCCCGATGATCGGGCACCCGACCTTGAGGGCGAAGTCCATGATGGCGCAGACCTTCTTACCGAAGCCCTCGCCCACCGAGCCGCCGAATACCGTGTTGTCGTGCGCGTACACGACCACCGGGCGGCCGTCGATGGTGCCGCGGCCGGTCACCACGCCGTCGCCGTACGGGTTGTTCGGGTCACCGGGCGCCTTGGCGAGCTGCCCCATCTCCACGAAACTGCCCGCGTCCAGGAGCTCGGAGATGCGCACCCGCGGCGGGGTCAGCCCGGCGGCATCCCGCTTGGCCTTGGCCCGCTCACTGCCCGGGTCCTGAGCCTGCTCGGTCTTGACCCGCAGTTCCGCGAGCTTGTCCGCGGTGGTCTTCGCCGTCACGCGTGGGATCCCTTCAGTACTTCGGAGTCGAGCTCGGAGAGCCGACGTGCCAGATGCTTACCGACCGTACCGACCACCGGCTCGTCCACCACCGCCAGGTGGTCACCGGACAGAGGAACGATCTCGAGATCGGTCACGATCGCGGCCCAGCCGCCGTCCGGGTCCACGTGCGCGTAGCGGGGCTCGAGCTCGATCGCGCCGTCGTGCATGCGCTCAGCCCGGTAGATGACGAACGGCACCTCTGCACCGGTCCCGGACCAGGAGGCCAGGTCGGCGCTCTGCAGGATCCGGTTGTCGACGAAGCTCGCCCGCTGGTGCTCGATCACGCCGCCGCCCATGGCGTTGGCCTCCGAACCGAGCGCCTCCAGCAGCATGGTCAGGACGCCGTCCTCGCCGTGCTCCTCGAGGAACTCACGCGGGACCTCGACGTCGAGACCATAGGTCTTCTTGGCGAACTCCGAGTAGCGCTTCCAGCGCGCCTCGGCCTCGTCCAGCGTGTCCGGCACCGGCTCCGACGGCTGCACGGTGTCCAGCAGCACGACCAGCGCGATCTCGTCGCCCGCCGCACGCAGCTGGTGCGCGACCTCGACGGCCAGCGCGCCGCCGAACGACCAGCCGCCCACGGCGATCGCGCGACCGCCGGCGAGCTCGCGGATGCGGTCGAGGTAGCCGGCGGCCCGCTCGGGCAGCGGCCCCTCGGTGCGCTCGACGCCGTAGACGGGCGTATCCGCGGCAAGACGCTCGACGAGTGGCTCGTACACGAACGAGGAACCGCCGGCGGCGTGGAACAGGAACAGCGGCGTGCGCTCCGCGGAGCCCTCCCGCAGCACCCGGATGTTGCCCTCGATCGCCGCCTCCGTGAACGGCCGCAGCAGGTCGGCGACGTCGGCGATCGTGGTGGCGCCGGCCACCTGCCCGGCGGTGATCTCACCGCCGGAACGCTCGGAGAGTCGGGCGGCGAGCGCGGCCCGGGTCGGGTCGTCGAGCGTCGGGAGGGTGCCGGTCACGCCGGGGGCGGCAGCACCGGTGACCACGGCCCACGCACCGAACGCCATGCGCTCGGTGTCATCGCGCGGGGCGATCGCGATCGCGGCGTCGGTACCGGCGCCGACGTCGGCGTCGGCGCCTGATTCAGTGCCGTCGCGCAGGGCGGCCACGTCCACCGCGCCCTCCCCGCGAGCCTGCTGGGCGGCCAGCTCGCCGACCTGCTCGGGGTTCTCCACCGCGAACGTCACCATGTCGGCGACATCGTTGAGCGAGGCATCCCGCATCGCCTGCAACTCGAGCGGCGGGATGGAGAACTCGTACTCGACCCGGTTCTTGATCCGCACCGCCATGAGCGAGTCCAGGCCCAGGTCGAGCAGCGGCAGCTCGCGCGGCAGGTCGTCGGGGCTGTACCCCATCGAGGAGCCGATGATGCGGGCCAGTCGGTCGGAGAGCGCCTCCCCGGTGTCCGGGCTCCAGCGACCGTCGGTCTCGTCGTCCTCCCCCTCGTCCACCACTGGGGCGTCGGACTCGGTGGACACGTAGGCCAGCTCCTGCGCCGAGCCGGGCTCGATCGGCGTCCCGCCGCTCACCGCGCACTCGGCGACCAGTTGGAACGACGACGCCGGCGCGTCACCCACGTGCGCGTGCACCTGCAGCGACGCACCACCCGGGTGCGGCGTCATGGTGGTCGTCACGGCGCCCGACGCCGGCAGCAGACCGGGCCGGTTCACGGCGGTGAGCGTCGCACCCTCGACCACCGACGCGGCCGCGGCCGTCATCAGCGCGTCGACGCTCGGCACCACCTCGGCACGGACCTGCCAGGCGTGGCGGCCGTCCGGCAGCGCCACGTGCGCGCCCGGCATGCGACCCTCGCCCGACCCGCCACCGGCGGTGACCGTCGGCCACAGGGTGCGGCGCTTCCAGCGGGTGCCAGGCACCGCGGCGTAGCGGCCGGCGCCCGTGACGTGCCCGTGGAGCATCTCCACCACCGACGGCATGTCGATCGAGTGCCCGTGGACGTACAGCTGCGCGATCGCGCTCAGCAGCGTGTCCGCCTCGGACTCCTTGCGCTTGAGCGTGTACAGCAGGTTGGGCTCCATGAGCCCGGCGTCGAAGCAGGTCGCGGCGATCGACATTGCGGCGACCGGATTGGGTGCGAACTCGAGGAAGGTCACGTAGCCGGCGTCGACGGCCTTGCGCACGGCGTGGGTGAACCACACCTGGTGGCGCATGCCCTTGACCCAGTACTCCTCAGCGTGGATCGGTCCGTCGCCGGCGCGATAGAGCACCTCGCGATCGACCGACGAGAACAATGCCGAGGTGAGCGGGCGCGGCTCGAGGCCGGCGATCTCCGCGGCGAGCTCGCCGAGCAGCATGTCGACGTCCGAGGTGTGGCCGGCGCCGCGGACCTGGAGCTGACGGGCGAACTTGCCCTGCTCCTCGACCCAGGTCACGAACTCGGCGACCGGCTTCGCACGCCCACCGACCGTGGTGTGCGTGGGCGCGGCGTAGACGGCCGGCTCGATGGAGGCGAACTGCGGGTTGTCGGCGATGATCTGCGCGACCTCGTCGGCCGAGTACTCGACCAGCGCCATCGCGCCTGCCTCCTCGTCCGACACCTGCTGCTCGGCATCACCCATGAGACGCGAGCGCACGCAGATCACGCGCACCGCGTCCTCCAGGTTCAGGCCGCCCGTGGCGTACGCGGCGGCGACCTCACCCATCGAGTGGCCGATCACGGCCTCGGGCTTGGCGCCGAGCGCCTTGAGGGTGTCGATGAGCGCCACCTGGATGGCGAAGATGCCGACCTGCGCCGTCTCGACCCCGTAGGTCACCGAGTCGTCGAGGAACATCTCGGCCATGCGGTAGCCGGCCTCGAAGTCGATGAGTTCGTCCACCGCGTCCAGGCACGAGGCGAACAGCGGGTTGGACAGGTACAGCTCCTTGGCCATCTTCCGGTGCTGCGCACCGAATCCGGCGAACACCCACACGTCGCCGGTCCCGGCGGGCGCGTCGGCGCTGAACACACCGGGGCCGGGATCGCCGGCGGCGAGGGCCCGGAGCCCCTCGACCAGCTCGGCCCGGGTGTGGCCCACCACGGCACCACGGGAGCGGCCGTGGTTGCGGGTCGACAGGGTGCGGGCGACGGCGCCCAGGTCGACCGAGTCGTCCTGCTTCTCGAGCCAGTCGGCGATCTGACCGGCCGCGGCCTTGCGGCGCGAGGGCAGCGAGCCGGACACCACGAGCACGGTCGCGGGCGCGCCGGCCGCGGAGGTGCCGGTGGTCGCCAACTCGTCGGCGTTGTGCGCGACGGCGTCGGCCACACTGCGGGCGATGGAGTCCTCGGCGGGCGTCTCGGCTGCGGTCTCAGCATCGGCTGCGGTCTCAGCGTCGGCTGAGGTCTGCGCGTCCACGACGTTAACCGGGGTGGGCTGGTACTCGGCCACCACGACGTGCGCGTTGGTGCCGCCGAAGCCGAAACCGGACACGCCCGCCAGGGCGCGACCACTGTAGCGGGGCCACGGCGTCGTCTCGGTGACCACGCTGAGCCGCGCGGTGTCGAAGTCGATGTACGGGTTGGGACCCGCGAAATTGAGGGTCGGCGGGACCGCGTCGTGGCCCATGCCCAGGATGATCTTCGCCAGACCGGCGGAACCGGCGGCCGACTCCATATGGCCGAAGTTGGTCTTGGCCGAACCAAGCAGCGTGGGCTTCTCAGCATCGCGTCCACGGCCGAGGACCTGCCCGAGCGCGGTGGCCTCGATCGGGTCGCCGAGGATGGTGCCGGTGCCGTGGGCCTCGATGTAGTCGACCTCGCGCGGGTCGACGCCCGCGTCTGCGTACGCCTGGCGCAGCACGGCGACCTGGGCGTCCGGGTTGGGCGCGGTCATGCCGTTGGAGCGGCCGTCGGAATTGACCGCCGAACCCTTGATGACCGCGAGGATCTGGTCCCCGTCCCGCTCCGCCTCGGACAGGCGTTTGAGGATGAACACGCCGCCGCCCTCGGCTCGGCAGATGCCGTTCGCGTCCGAGGAGAAGGCCTTGATGCGCCCGTCCGGGCTGAGCGCGGCACCGGTCTTGGCGAAGCCCATCGTCGCGGCGGGCGCGAGCATCATGTTGACGCCGCCGGCGACGGCGAGGTCGGACTCGTGCAGGCGCAGCGAGTTGACGGCCTCGTGGATCGTGACCAGCGAGGTCGAGCAGGCCGTGTCCAGGGTCATCGAGGGGCCGCGGAAGTCGAACGTGTACGACACGCGGTTGGAGATGATCGAGTTGGAGGCGCCGGTGACCGCGTACGGGGAGGCCGCCGCGGAGTCTGCGGTGAGGAAGACCTGGTAGTCGCTCGAGGACGAACCGATGAACACGCCGACCTCGCGACCCTTGAGGTCACTGGCGGGCAGGTGGGCATTCTCCAGCGCCTCCCAGGTGAGCTCGAGCGCGAGCCGCTGCTGCGGGTCGACCATCTCGGCCTCGCGGGGGCTCATGCCGAAGAACTCGGCGTCGAAGTCCCGCACCTCGGAGTCGTCGAGCCAGCCGCCCCGGTCCGGAGCCTCGGACAGGACCTGCTGGACATAGGCGTCACCCGCCCACTCCGACCAGCGCGTGGCCGGGCGCGGCGAGGTGGCGTCGCGACCTTCGGCGAGGAGCTCCCACGTGGCCTCGGGCGTGTCGGCGCCGCCCGGGAACCGCGTGGCCATACCGATGACCGCGACGTCGAACTCCATACCGGCCCCGCGCTCACGGAACGTGTGCAGATCGACCGGCTCGTCGGACTCCACCGGCCCGTTGATCACGTACTCGGCGAGGGTCGCGACGGTGGGATGCTGGTAGGCGACGGTCGCGTCCAGTGGGCGGCCGAGAAGGTCCTCGAGGTCCGCCGACAGGGTCACCGCGTCGCGTGAGGACAACCCGTACTCCTCCAGCGACCGGTCGTCGGTCACCTTGGAGATGTCGAGGCCCGTGGCCCGGCAGACCCAGCCCCGCAGCCACTCGCGGAGCTCTACTACCGTCATCTCGCTCTGTGCCATCTGGGTGACTCGCCTTTCCTCGGGTGTCATCCGGGGTGTCCCGCGCCGCGGGGCACCCGTGGTGCCTTCTGCCAGCCCGGCCGCCGGACGCTATTCCGTCGGCAGGTCGGGGAAGGCGGTCTGCTGGTGTCCCCCGCGTAGCGTCCCGTCGACGTACGCGGTCTTGCATGCACGGCGCGCGATCTTGCCGCTCGACGTGCGTGGGATCGAGCCGGCGGGCACCAGGAGCACGTCCTGTGCCGTGACGCCGTGCCTGGCGGAGATCGCCGAGCGGACCGCGTCCGCGATGGGCCCGGGGTCCGCCTTGCCCGCGCCGGGCGCGCGCTCGCCCACCAGCACGAGCGTCTCCGAGGAGTCATCGGCCGCGATCTCCGCGCCGTTACGGGCGTCGATCGGCAGCTGGTTGGCCGGAACCGAGAACGCGGCCACGAAGCCGGGACGCAGTGCGTCGGACACGTCCTGCGCCGTGTTCTCGAGGTCCTGCGGGTAGTGGTTACGACCCGCGACGATCACGAGGTCCTTGACGCGGCCCGTGATGTAGAGCTGGCCGTCGACGTACGCCCCGTAGTCTCCGGTGCGCAGCCAGCGCCCGTCCTCGGGGACCGAACCGAACTCGCGGACCGTCTTACTGCCCTCGGGCAGGCGCTCGGTCAGCGTGTTTCCGAAGGTGGCCCGGGACTCCTCCGGGCGATCCCAGTAGGCGCCGCCCACGTTCGTGCCGTGGAGCCAGATCTCGCCGACCCTGCCCTCGGGCAGTTCGCGGCCGGTGCCGTCGTGTTCGCCGGTCGTCTCGTCGATGTTCGCGTCGACGATCGTCGCCCACTGGCTCGGCGCGACGTACCCGCAGGCGACCTGCGGGATCGCGTCGTCGTTGCCCTCGACCTGAGCGGGGTCCAGGACCGTCATGAGGCCCTTGTTGAGATCTCCCCGGTCGACGTGGATGACGATCGCCTCGTCGTCCTTACGCGGTGAGGACACGAACAGCGTCGCCTCCGCCATGCCGTAGGACGGCTTGATGGCGGTGGGGGCCAGCCCGTACGGGGAGAACGCCTCGTTGAACGCGCGCATCGACGCGGGCGTGACCGGCTCCGAACCGTTGATGATGCTGGTGACACCGGACAGATCCAGTGGCTCGCCCTCCCGCGGCAGGCCCCGGCGGGCGGCGTGCTCGAACGCGAAGTTCGGTGCCGCGGCGAACACGCCGTCGACGCCCCCTTCGCCCGCCGCCTCGGCCAGCTGCGTGACCCAGCGGCCGGGACGCTGGACGAACGCGCGGGGGCTCATCACCGTGATGGTGGCCCCGCCCATCGCGGGAAGGATCACCGTGAGCAGGCCCATGTCGTGGAACAGCGGCAGCCAGGTGACGCCGCGCGAGGCGCGGCTCAGCCCGAGGCCGTCGAAGAGCTGCATGACGTTGGTGACGACGTTGCGGTGGGTGATCTCCACACCGGCGGGCACCCGGGTGGAGCCCGAGGTGTACTGCAGGTAGGCGATGTCGTCCGCGCCGAGATCAGGTCGGTCCCATCCGGCGCCGAGCTCGTCGGGGATGGCGTCGACGGCGACGGTGCGCGGACGCTCGCGCGCGGGCAGTTCACGGAACAGCTTCCGGACGCCCGCCGCGGACTGGGTGGAGGTGAGGATGACCGTCGGCGTGCAGTCGCCCAGGACCGCGTGGAGACGGTCGTGGTGGCCGGGTTCGTCCGGGTCGAACAACGGCACGGCGATGAGCCCGGCGTGGATCGCGGCGAAGAACGACACGATGTAGTCGAGCCCCTGCGGGGCGAGGATCGCCACCCGATCGCCCGGCTCGGCCACCTGCTGCAGCCGGGCCGCGATGGCGTAGAGGCGGTCGCCGAACTGCGACCACAGCAGCTCCTGAACCTCGCCTTCGCGGGTCTTCGAGTAGTCCATGTAGCGGTAGATCAACCCGTCCTGCGCCGGGTCCTGACGGGCGGCGGAGACATTGGCCTCGACGAAGTCGACCAGAGTAGTGCGATCGGGGATGACAATCGCCCCGCTGGCGTCGTGGTACTGCTCGAACTCCACGTTGCTCCGTTCCGATCCGTGTCTGATGGTCGACGTCGCCGACCGCGGACATGCGGGTGCACTGACGACAGGCTTGGTCGATCTTACAGCGTGCCCCAGGCCACCTCCGAACTCCGAATCTACGCGCGCGGTCGGCGTGTCGAACCGCGACATGCAGAGTTCGTCTACCCGTGGGCGATCTCCGGCGCACCGTCGGTGAGCTCGCGGATGTGACCGATCGTCCATTCGGGCACCGTCGTGCCGATGATGACGTCAGGGTTCGTCGCGTACAGCGCGTGGACCGCGTTGTTGGCGACGAACTCCTGGAAGCGGGCCGCGCCGTCGACCACGTTGAGCGGGGCGTTACAGATGAGGTCGCGGGAGTCGCAGATCTGGGCGGTGCGGTCCGCGAGCTCCCCGAACCCGCCCGGCCGGACGCCTGTCATGGTGGCGCCGGCGATCAGCTGTGTGAACCCGGTGACCGGCTGCAGGGAGATCTCCATCCCCTGGCCGTTGCCCGGGTTCAGGCCGGGCGACTGGCCCTCGCCCGGCAGGCGGCGCCCGTCCGCGATGAGGACCGAGCCCAGGACCCGGTCGGCCGGGACCGGGCCGTTGCCGGTGCCGATCTCGTTCGTCAGGTCGCCGGCGATCACGGCGCCCTGGGAGAAGCCGAGGAGGATGAAGGAGGTGTACGGGCAGTGCTCGTGGGTGGCGGCCATCTCGGCGCGCGCCCGCTCCGTGCCCTCGGCACGGCTCTGGTCGTAGGTGATCTCGTCGGGCCGCTGCGGGTTCCGGAACTGGGCGACGTACGGCACGGTGTAGACCTCGAGTCGGTCGCCCGGGTACTGCTCGGACAGCGGATCGGTGATCGTCCGCAGGAGCGCCTGCGGCAGGAACGTCGGGTTGTGCGGATCGTCGGTCGGGCTGCTCTCCCACGTGCCCGGCACGGCGAGGAGCTGCACATCGGCACAGTCCGCCGGCTGCGCGATCTCGGGCGTCTCGGGAGGGGGCACGGGCCCGTCCGGATCGGTGGGCAGGCCACGCTGTCCGATCCACCATCCGACGCCCAGCACCACCAGGACCACCATCACGAGCGCTCCGATCGAACACCCGAGACGGCGGCCGTACCCTCCACGGGATCCACGAGCCACGATTCGTACTCCTTCCCGGCCACCTCACAGGCGATGTCCGTCAGTGACCGATGCCCGGTTCAACGCACGGGTGGCCCCGCGGGTTCCGGAACCGGCCGAGACGTGGCGACCCTCACGCGCCGCCGCGGGACGCCTCCGGCTACGGGCAGAGCTGGCCGGCGGAGGCGTCCACGACGATCCGGGACACCTGATCGACCTCGAGATCCGAGTAGCCGCCCGCCACGATCTGGCCCGCGACCGCGTCGGCGATGGTCGTGGTCTCCTCCGCGGCACCGCCGGTGGTCCGGATCCGGCAGATGGTGTTCCCCGCAGCGACCAGCGGATCCTGCAGCTCCCCGGTCTCGATGCCCTCGCGGTCGAGGGTTTCGAGGTAGCCGCGTTCCCGCGCCCCCACGGCGGGGCCGTCGAATCCGGAGGCGTCCGAGGCGACGGGGGCGGGCGCCTCGGTGAACCGGCCGGAGTCCTCGGAGGCAGGCACCCTGGAGGAGGTCGGGGCGCTACCCCCGGGCGGTGGGGCCAGGGTCTCGGAGTCCGGTACGCCGGACACGGTCGAATCGCCGCCACCACAGGCCGCGAGCATGCCGCCGGTGACGATCAGGGCGGCACCCAGGGCTGTCGCGCGCGCCCTCACGAGATCTCCGCCCGGCCGCCTGAGACGGTGATCTGGCCACCCTCGAAGTCCATCACCTGGCCGTCACGCGTGGTGCGCACCGGGCCGGTCGGATAACCGAGGCGGCCGCGTTCGTAGTCGACCGTGCCCCAGGCGTCGAAGATCGGACCGCGCGGGACAACGTGGGCCCCGGTGCCACGCGACCAGTAGATGTAGCCACCCTGGAAGCGGCTGAACGCACCGCCCCGCGTGCTCAGTGCGATCTCGTCGGTCGTGGGGTAGCCCAGAGCCGAGTTCTCCGCCCCGGCCTCACGGTAGGTCTTGAGGATCTCGCCCTCGACGACCTTCGGCCCGGTCTCCTCGGACCAGTAGACCGTGCCGCCCTGGAAGCCCTGGACGACGCCCGGCTTATTGGGGTTGGCGATCTCGTCGGTGGTCGGGTAGCCGAGGTCTCCTCGCTCGGCCCCCTGGTCCTGCCACATGGCGCGGATGGCGCCCCGGACGGCGTGGGCGCCGGTGGTGGGCGACCAGTAGATGACGCCGTTCTGGAAGTCCGAGTACCGGCCCTTGCCGTCGGGAGTCGTGTTCTCACCCGAGGTGGGTAGCCCGAGCGAACCGGCCGGGCCGTCCTCGGACTGGTAGGCCGCGCCGATCGCACCGAGGACCGAGTGCGCCCCGGTCTGCTGCGACCAGAACACCTGGCCGAAGCGGAAGTTCGTGGCCTTGCCGCCGCGGACGTCGTACTCGTTGGTCAGGCACGGCCCCAGACCCGGCTCACGCTCGGCCAGGCGGGCGATCTCGCCCTCGGCCGCGCACGGGGGCTCGACGTTCGCGATGCCCACCGCGGTCGCGTACTGCGGCCACGCCTGGGTCATCTCGAACTGCCAGTAGGGCCACGTGTGGGTCCCGGAGGGCCGGAAATTGGCAGTGACGTTGACCCCGGCCTCGCGGGCGCGGTTGACGAAGGTCTGGGTGGTCATCCGCGACAACAGCTCGAGGCCGTAGCCCGGGAAGTTGGTGGGGATCCCCGGAAGGCCGGACGGCTCGTCCCAGGGTCCGGTGTTGCCACTGCCGGCGGAGACGTACACGGTCTGCTCCCGCATCTTGGCGGCGTGGAGCTTGGGATCCTGCTCCTGCCAGCGCGGCGAGCCGAGCGGGCCCCACATGCTCTCGGCCGGGTAGCCACCGGCGTCCTGCATGGCGACCTTGATGGCCTCCGGCATGCCGAAGCTGGTGGTGTCGAGGAATCCCGAGTAGCTGGCCGCGAACTGGAAGTAGTCCGGGTACCGCTGGGCGAGCATCATCGCGGCCGTGCCGCCCATGGACAGGCCGGCGACCCCGTGCTTGTCGCCGACACGCCATTCGCGCTGCAGCAGCGGCGGGAGCTCCTGCATCAGGAAGGTCTCCCACTGGTACTGCTCGCCCTTGGCGTCGGCGACCCAGTCGGTGTAGAAGCTCGACTCGCCGCCGATCGGCAGGACGATCACCGCGTTCTTGGCGTCGAAGAACTGCGAGATCTTGGTCTCGAGGGTCCAGCCACTCGCGTCATCCCGCGCCCGCAGGCCGTCGAGGAGCAGCAGCGAGGGGTAGGTGCGGTCCGGCTCGGAGTTCCACGTGGCCGGCAGCATCAACTGCACCTGCACGGCCTCGTCCATGGCCGGCGACTGCACCCAGAGCGCGACCCGGTTCGCGGACTTCCACTCGACGCGGTCCAGCCGCACACCGGCCGGCAGGTCGTCCGGCACCTGCAGGGTCGGCGCGTCCGGAGCGTTCTCCGGGTTCGGCGCGGGAGTGGCCCGCGCCGGGGCCTCCTGGCTCGGGCTCGGGCGGACGGGCGTCTCCTGGGCGCCGGCGAGGGGCGTCACGACGAGGCCGGAGCCCACCATGCCCGCCACGAGCGGTACCGCGACGAGGGACGCCCACCGACTGCGGGGGCTCACATATGCGCTGGGGGTCGCCATGGTGTCTGTTCTCTTCCTTGCCGCGTCGACTGGAAACGGATCCCGTGAGTGAACGGCCGGCATCGGCCGGCGGCTCCGGACTCCGGGGCCCTGAGTCCATGGCGCGTCCGTGGTTTCCCCTTCCACGGCCGAGCCCGGCGGCCGGATACGACCGGGGCCCCGCACGTGAATCTACGCGCGGGGCCCCGGTGTGACGGGTGAGGACTCGCTGGGATCAGCCGAATCCGTCCATTATTCGTCGGAAGACGTCCCTCGGGACGCCGCCGACCATCAGTAGGTCGAGTACGCGTCCATCACGTCGAGGATCTGAGTGGAACGGGCGTCGATGAGGTCGTCGTTCCAGTAACCCCAGCCGTGGATACCCGTGGCGCGGTAGTTGAAGACCGCCCGGTTGGACGCGGCGTTCATGGTGTTCTGGAACGCCAGGGTCGAACCGCGGGACAGCCCCTCGAGGATGACACCGTTGAACGTGTTGAACACGCCCTGCAGGCTGGACGGCTGGTCGTACTGGCCGGGGATCGCCGAGCCGGCGGTGACGTACATCGGGATATTCCGCAGCTTGTCGGCGTTGAGCAGCGGGTCGTTCCTACCCCAGGCCGGGGAGCCCGGCAGGCCCCACATGGCGAACGGATCACACTTGCACTGGTCGAACATCGCCAGCGGGATCATTGAGTACATCCCCGGGGCGGTCGGGTTCATGTAGCCGGAGAACACCGAGACCTGCTTGAACTGGTTCGGGTGGTTGGCGGCCAGCGTCGCGGCCGCCGAGCCGCCCATCGACAGACCGGCGATGGCGTTGTTGTTCGGGGACACGCCGAACTCCCGCTGCAGGTAGCCGGGCAGCTCCTGCGTCAGGAACGTCTCGTACTTGTACTCGAGCAGGTTGCCGCCCAGGTTGATGGGCCGCTCCCAGTCGGAGTAGAAGGAGACCTGGCCGCCGACGGGCATGACCAGCGTGATGTTGTCCATGAGGAAGATGCGCTGCGCCTGGGCGTCGTGGGTCCAGGCGTTCCAGTCATCCCGCGCGCGCAGACCGTCGAGCAGGTACAGGCCCGCGTTGCCGCCGCCCTGACGCGCCGGCTGGACCTGCACCTTGATGTGCCGGTTCATCGACGGCGACCAGACCTCGCACAGCTGGACCCAGGACTGGACCGCGTCGTAGACACAACGGTCGCCGAGGACGCCGCGCGTGCCGTCCGGGTCCTCATTTCCACCGAACGCCATGGCAGCCGGGGCAGCGGCCGGGGCTGCGGCCGGCGCCCCGGCCGAACCGGCGGAGCCGAGGCTGGCCGACGAGCCCGGCTCGGTCGCCTGCGCGTTGACGAGGGCCGGGGCGCCAGCCATGAGCCCGGCGGCGGTCGCCATCGCGGTGAGCCCGGCAGCGAACCTGCGCCGGAGGGTGGAATGGGACATTCGTTGGTTCCTTTGTTCGTTCCTGGTGCCCCGGGAGGCATCGGTGACGTCCATCGGACCGACCCCACCAGGGAGGGCCGGAACTGCGACATGAATACTGTCGCGCACTATGGGACAGGTGTTACAGGTCGGGGACCATTTTGATCCCCTGCCGTTACCGTTCCGAGACAACAGCAGGCGCCACCCTACCTAGTGCCCTGATACTTCTCCACTTCCTCCGGCATGGGCAGACCACACCTCTGGACCTCGTATGCAGGGATTCTGTTCATCCGGTACTCGGCGAATGAGAATGCGTTCACGAGGTTTGACCACCGTCGCTCAGGCGTCAGCGGCGCGGAATACGACTCGATGAGCGCCTGTGTCGCAGAACACTGCAGAGCCACCTCGGCCTGGTTCACCCAGTTGACGTCGATCCACCGGGGGAAGTTCACAGGATCCTCCACCACCCCCGTGGACGCCATCACCCAGTCGTACGGGAGGAACTTGTCGTGCCCGATCCGCCCGTCCTCCATGCGGTCCGTGTGGGCGGCCAGCGGCGAGGCGAGGCCCACGGTGTCGTAGACCTTGACGTCGAGCGGCAGATTCATGCTCGTCATGCCGAGGTTGAGGAACACCACGGTCTTGATCGGGTCGTCGGGCAGCTCGAACGGCGCCAGCCCCGGCATGGGCCGGTCATACGACACCACATCCCAGCGGTCCTGGAACCCCGGCACCGGCAGGAACACCGCGCCCGTCCGGTTGGTCGAGACGTCCCGCACCAGCGCGCGCATCCGCGGGAAGTCGAGGTAGTCCTCCGCGAGCAGCGGGTGGCGGTGGCCGGTGCGCTGGATGTAGAACTGGCGCTCGTCCACGATCCCGGCAGCCGTGATGGACTCGGGCTCCTCGCGGAAGGGGTCCTGGGTGACCTCGACGGTCACCGCCCAGCCGACGACGACGAGCCACGCCGCCGCGACCACGGGCACCGCCACGCGGCGCACCCGCCCGTCCTGCTCCCCGCGCGGCGGCCCGATCGGCAGCGGCACCACCGAGACCGGCAGCATGAACAGGAACAGCGATGGCAGGAGCACACGGCCGTGCATGAAGTCGCCGCCGACGCGGGTGACGTAGAGCAGCATGATCAGGGCCACCACGAGGAACGCGACGGTGACGACCGGGGTGGAGCGCACCCCGCCCCGTAGACGGTTCAACCGGCTGACGTCGTTGTCGTCGTCGCCCTGGTCGCCGTGGGCGTCGGCGTCGTGCTCGTCGTCGTGGGTGTCGGCGTCGGCGTCGCCCCGATCCACCCCCGCGCCGGCGGATCCGCCCCCCTTACGGAAGTAGCGGATCCACGCTCCGGGTCGCGCACTCGTGACCGCCCAGAGCGAGACCAGGCCCCCGACCAGCACCACCGCGATCGGCACCAGAAGCGCATACGGCGACAGCAGATCCCACAGGTACTCCAGGCCGCGACCCCACTTGGAGCCGCCCGCGTCCTTGGCCACCGCGGTGAGCGGGTACGGCAGCGCGTAATACGACATGCGCCACAGCTGGTAGAGCACGGGCACCGCGCCGGCGATCGCCACCAACCAGCCCAGATGCCGCCACGACTGGCGCGCGGCCGCCATAAGCGCGAGGAAGACCGCCGCCGCGATGGCCATCTCCGGCCGCACCAGCGGACCCAGGCCCGCGATGAACGCCAGCGCCGCCATGCCCGGGGCGGGCAGACCGAACCGATACTCGCGGTGCCCGGCCCGCGCCCACAGCTGCATTCCCAGCCACATGACGCCGATCCAACAGATCACCAGCCCCGTCTCCAGGCCGGAGCTGGCGAAATCGCGAGCCGGGGGCAGCATCACGTAGATGAGCACTCCGAACGGCAGCAGGAGCATGGGCACGCCGGCGGGGGCACGGCGGGTGCCGCGGTACATGACGCGGGTACCGAGCATCGCGCACACCACCGCGGCCATGCTCAGGGTGAGCGCCAGGCCCAGGGCGACGAGCTCGAGCCGGAAACCCACGACCTCGTGGGTGAGGTAGATGAGATAGGTCCACAGCGTGGAGGTGTTGGACTCCACGCGCTCGCCGGCGTTGAACACCGGCCCGTTGCCCGCGATGAGGTTGCGGACGGTACGCAGGACGATGAGGCCGTCGTCCGCGATCCACCGCCGCTGCCAGGCTCCCGCGAAGAAGATCGCCACCACCACGGCCACGCCGGCCCAGAAGGCCGTCCCGGACCACCGGCGAGACCTGCCCGCCGCCACTTCCGTCATCGCCAGAGCCGGGTCAGACGGCCGGGACGATGTAGACGCCGATCACCACGGCCAGCACCCACAGGGCAGCCAGGATCTGCAGGACCCGGTCGCCCAGGGCGATGTCCTCCGGCTCGCCGGCCTGGGCCGCGTCGACATCCACGGCGTAGCGCAGGACGGCGATGGTGAACGGGACGATCGAGATCTGGAGCCAGACCGCGGCACCGGCCGGCTGGCCCGGATCCGAGCCGCGGTCGTAGGCCCACAGTGCGTAGCAGAGCACCAGCACGGTGGCCGACAGCGTCCACACGAAGCGCAGGTAGGTGGGCGTGTAGCTCTCGAGCGCCTTGCGGATCTTGGCGCCGGTCTTCAGGTGCAGGCTCAACTCCGCGTACCGCTTGCCGGCCGCCATGAAGAGCGAGCCGAAGGCCATGACCAGCAGGAACCACTGCGAGATGGCGACTTCGGCCGCCGCGCCGCCGGCCACCGCGCGCAGCAGGAAGCCGGACGAGACGAACGCGATGTCGAGCACCGGCTGGTGCTTGAGGCCGAAGCAGTACATGAGCTGCAGCACGATGTACACGGCCACGACGATCGCCAGCGCCGGATGTGCGAAGAGCACGGAGATGACCAGCGCCGCGATGATGAGCACCACCGCCATGCCGTACGCCAGCCCGACGGGCAGGACGCCGGCGGCGATGGGGCGGAACCGCTTGGTCGGGTGGGCGCGGTCCGCCTCGACGTCCATCGCGTCGTTGATGAGGTACACGCTCGAGGCGGCCATGCAGAAGGCCACGAACGCGATGAAGACCGAGAACAGGACCGACGAGTCGGTCAGGGTCTGCGAGCCGGCCGCCGCGGGGGCGGCGATCACGAGGACGTTCTTGACCCACTGGCGCGGACGGAGCGCCTTGATCATCCCGTCGAGGAGGTTCTTGGGCGGGGCGCCCTTGGCCTCCTCCTCCGCCTCCGCGATGTCGTCGATCTCGTTGGCCGTGTGCGGCTCGGCGCCGAAGAGTTGGTGATCTCCCCCGCCCCGGGCTGCCGGGGCTCCGGTCTGATCGGTCATCAATTCTCCTCGGGATTCGCAGTGGTGCCTGGGCCCGCCTCGGCTTCGCGCAGCGCCTCGGGCAACACGCGCTGGACGGCCGCGGTGGGCCATACAGCGCGGGTGAGCGCCGCGCAGCCCGCACCGACCGTGGCGCCGGCGAGCACATCAGAAGGGTAATGGACTCCGAGCACGAGCCTGGATGCCAGCATCACCGGCACGAGTGCCGGTGCGATCGGCACGCCGCTCACCGACCCCGCGAGCAGGGCGAACGCGGTGGTCGACGTGGCATGGGAGGAGGGGAAGCTCAGCTTCGAGGGCGTTCCGACGCCCACCGCCACGCTCGGGTGGTCGGGGCGCTTGCGCCGGACGACACGCTTGAGCACGACGGAGGTGGCGTGCGCGCCGAAGGTCCCCACCCCGACCATCGCCCACCTGCCCCGGCGGGCGGGGTCGAGCACCATTCCGGCGCCGGCGATCGCCATCCAGCCGAGGGCGTGCTCACCGACATGCGAGAGCGTCACGGCGGCCTCCCGCGACCCGGGCACGGCCAGCAGTCGGCGCTGGATCCCGGAGAGTAGCCGCACCTCGCCGGTCGGCACGGGGATCTCGACCGTCGGGGCCGCCCCATGCCCGGCGGAGGCTCCGGCCGTGGCCGGCGTGGCGGGGTCAGGCGTCGAAGACACGGCTCCAGGCCTCCTTGCTCACGAGTTCGGCATGCGCCCGGCGGTAGCGACGGCGCATCTCGGGGAACCGACGGTACAACTCACGATGCAGGGCCGCGGATTCCTTGAACAGGGCTGCGGCCTTGTCGCGGTCGCGCTTGCGGTAGACGACTCCGCGGCCGTCCGCGGTGGTGACGGTGGCGCCGTCGACGCGGCTGAGCGAGTACCAGCGCGCCTCGACGGGCGGGAAGTTGGCCTGGGGCACCTCGTGGTGCGCCTTGTCGTCGCGGGACAACGTGTGGGCCAAGCCCTTGGCCAGGGCGACGACCTTGCGCGCCTTGCCCTTGGGCTCGGTGTGGATGCCGGCGGGCCCGCCCGACGGGGCGGGTAGGTCGACGGCGGAGGGGACGACGACGGCGTCCGGGAACCCGGCGCGCATCGACCGGACCTTGGGCAGCGCCGTGGGCAGCAGCTCGTACAGCGCCTCGGGGCCGCGCAGGAAGTCGCGGATCGCCTCGATCTGGATGGCCACGGTCGAGTATTCGAGGCACACCAGGTGCTTGACCAGCGCCTTGAGGCTGGACTGCATGATCCCCTTGTGGTCGCCGTCGTGGTAGAGCGAGGCCACCACGAGGCGGTTGCGCAGGTGGAAGTACGCCTGCCAGTCGATCGCGTCGTCCTTGTCGGACCACGCCATGTGCCAGATCGCCACGCCGGGCATGGTGACGGTGGGGTGCCCGGCCCGGCGGGCGCGGAGCCCGTACTCGGCGTCGTCCCACTTGATGAACAGCGGCAGCGGCTGTCCGATCTTCTCGGCGACCACACGCGGGATGAGGCACATCCACCAGCCGTTGTAGTCCACGTCGATTCGGCGGTGCAGCGGCTTGGGGTTGTCGCGGTCCGTCAGCGGGTACGTGGAGAAGTCGTAGTCGTAGTCCGCGTGCGGGGCGGCGGTCCACATGAAGTCGTGGCCGCCGACCACCTCACCCATGGTGTGGAGGTGGCTGCGCTCCTGCAGGTTGAGCATCTGCCCGCCGACAAGCATCGGCACGGTGGAGAACCGGGCGAAGGCCAGCGCGCGCAGGATCGAGTCGGGCTCGATCTCGATGTCGTCGTCCATGTACAGGATGTAGGGCGAGTCGGTGAGGCGACGGGCCTCGTACATGATGCGGCTGTACCCGCCGGATCCACCGAGATTGGGCTGGTCGAAGATCCGCAGCCGGTCGCCCAGCGCCTCGGCGGCCTCGGTGAAGCCCGGCTCGTCCCGCACCTTGCGGTCGCCCTGGTCGGGCATGAGCACCGCATCGATCACGGCGTCGACCTGCGGATCGGAGGTCAGGGCCTCCAGCGCGGCCACGGCGTCGCCCGGGCGGTTGAAGGTGGGGATGCCGATCGTGACGCGTCGGTCGTTGGGCACCTGCACCGACGGGTCGGGCCGGCCGTCGGGTCCGGCGTCGGGCCGGGTCTCCGTCGCGGCGACGGCCGAGTACCAGCCACCGGCCAGCAGCTCGACGTCCGTATCGGAGGTGAGGTCGAACCAGATCCAGCCGCCATCCTCGAACGGGCCGAGGTCGCAGACGAACTCGACCGTGGTCACGCGGTCGGTGTCGCCGGGGCTGCCCACGACGTCGCCGGTGATCGCGATGCGCGAGCCGTCGATCTTGGACCGGTAGAGGTCCACCCGCCCCGCGCCGCGGACGGTCAGGCGTAGGACGACGGAGTCCAGCACGGTCCACCGGCGCCAGTACGCGGCGGCGAACGCGTTGAAGTAGGTGGCGAACGAGACCTCGCTGTCCGCGCCGATGCTCAGCGTGGTGCGGCTGGACGAATGCGCGCGCCGGGCGTTGGTGGGCGCCTCCTCCAGGTACAGCGACCGCACGTCCAGCGGCTCGCCGGCCCGCGGCAGGATGATGCGCTGCAGGCATTCCAGGCCACGCGGGTCCGCAAGTGCTGCGACCGACCGCTCGATCTCGCCGCCTGCCTCGTGGTGGCCTCGGTGTTCCATGTACGCGCGTCCCCGTCCCGACGGCCGGGGCCGCCCTCGTCCACGTTGGATAACCCACGCCCTCGCTTCTGCGGGGCGAAAGCCGCATCGATCGTACCCGGCTGGCACGATCCGCCACCTTCACCACGCGCCGAGGACCACCGGTGGGCCCGCAGGGCCTAAGTTCATTCCATGCGCATCCACACCCACGCCCGTCCTCGTCCGACCCTCCGCACCGCACTGGGAGTGCTCGCCCTGGCCACTCCGCTGGCCCTCGCCGGTTGCAGCTCGGACGAGCCCGCCCCGGCAGCCGAGTCCGGGGGTGGCGCCTCCACCGCGGCCGTCGAATCCGGCAGCGGCGACGCGACCGTCGAGTGCCCGCCCGCCGAGGGCGCGGACGAGCGGACCACGGACTTCGACTCCGCTCCCCCGATGTGCCTCACCCCGGGCGTCGACTACTCGGCGGTCATCACCACGGACGCCGGCGCGGTCACCGTCGACCTGCTCGAGGACAAGGCCCCGGAGACGGTGAACAACTTCGTCTTCCTGGCCCGCAACAAGTTCTACGAGGGCGTCACATTCCACCGCGTGATCCCCGGCTTCATGATCCAGGGCGGCGACCCGCAGGGCACCGGAGCGGGCGGCCCGGGTTACGAGTTCTCCGACGAGCTCCCCGCGGCGGGCGAGTACGAGATCGGCTCCATGGCCATGGCCAACGCCGGCCCCGATACCAACGGCTCGCAGTTCTTCATCGTCACCGGCGACTCGGGCGTCTCCCTGCCCCCGAGCTACAGCCTGTTCGGCACCGTCACCGAGGGCATGGAGACGGTCACGTCGATCGAGTCCGACGGCAGCCCCCAGGGCGCCCCGTCGACCACGCACACCATCGAGTCAGTGGAGATCGTCGAGCGCTGACGGTCCGTCGCCGCACGAGAAGAGCGTTCCGCACACGTTGTCCGAGTGGCGGTGTCCGGAACGTTCTTCTCGATGGGGCGACGGGTGATGGGGCGACGGGTGGTGGGGCGGCGTGCCACGAGGGCGGCGGGGTCAGTACCCGCTGGACCCGCCACCGCCGGAGAACGACGCGTTCGAGTACCCGGTGTTCGTGGAGCTCGACGCCTGCGCCGCCTGCACGTCGTGGGAGTGCCAGCTCGAGGCCACGTAGAACGGCACGAAGCCGTTGTAGCCGTAGCCTGCGCGCCAGTCGCGGTCGTACAGCCGCGGCGCGTGGCGGTCGCCGGCGTCCGCGGCGGCCTCGACGTCCGACATCTCGCGCTCGCGGATGGCTTCGACGACCAGCCGGTAGTCCACGACCAACCGGGCGTAGCGATCCATGAAGTCGGTGGCGCCGGTGTCCCGGGCCAGGTCGTCGGCTCGTGCCTCCAGCTCCCTGGCCTCGGACGACAGCCTCGCGTCCTCGGCACCCAGCGCGGCGGCGCCCATGTCCTCGCGGAGCTCGCCCAGCTGGCGGCGCCGCACGTCGGCATCGCCCTGCTCCATGCGGAAGAGCTGATCGATGTTCTTCTCCGCCGTCTCCATCTGGTCGACAGTGGTGTGGGCGGTCTCGATGTCGGCGGCCGCCGCCCGGAACTCGGCGTCCGCGGACTCGGGCCGCAGGTCGCCGATCCGGCCCATGATCGCGTCCACCTCGAGGAACCGGTCCCGCACGTCGGCCCATTGCCCACGCAGTTCGTCGTCGGCCAGCGGAGACCGCAGGGAGTTGGCTCGAACGTCCAGCCCGCCGAGCTCGCCCGCGATCCGCCCGTATTCGCGAGAGATCCGGTCGTAGCGCTCCCGAGCAGTGGCGGCCTTCTTCTTGCGGACGCCCGCCACGGCAGCACCGATGGCACCCGCACCCACCACTCCCGCACCGCCGAGCGCCCACGGCAGCCAGGACGGCATGCCCTCGAATTCGGCCGCGAGGACCGTGGGATCGGCGGCGGCCTTCGCCCCTGCGAGCAGTCCGACGGCGGTGTTGTCGCGCCGCATCGGGTCCTTCATCGCCTCGAGTGAGCCGTCCAGGTGCGATCCCTCGAAGAGGTCCATGGCCACGCACACGTCGTCGCCGCAGTAGAGGCCGACGTCGCGCGCCTCGGCGTCGTTGGACACGATCAGCGTCCCCGGCGCCCACTTCTTCCGGTCCTCGGCCAGCAGGTCCGGACGCTCGTCCTCGGCGAACTCCAGGGTCGTGTCGTTGAGGTTGCTACCCCCGTCGTCGAAGACCAGGTACTCGACGTGCCGCACCTGCGGCGGGAAGTCGATCCGCGGCGTCTCGGTGCGCAGCAGGTCGTCGTCGCCGGCCGACAGCAGTCCCGCGCGGTCGGTGACGCCCACCGACACCGTCGTCGCGGGCGCGGTCTCGGCGGGAGCCGGCGCGGAAGCGGGCGCCTGGGCCCGTGCCGCGGGGCCGCCGGCGAGGTGCCCGGCCGAGAGCAGGAACAGCGCGGCGCCGACGAGCGCCACGAGTAGTCGGAGCACTGGCGAGGTCGCTCGTGTCATGCCGGAAGCCTAACCCCCGCGGGCGATCGATCCCCCGGCCTCAGGTCCGCCCGAACTCGAACCGGGCTACCTTTGGCCCATGCTCGTCGTGGAAACCCTCATCGCCGTCACCATCGCGTTGACCACCGCGTTCGGCGGCCTCGTGGCGGATGACATCATCAGCGCGGACGGCTCCTGCACCATCTCCGGCATCCCGGATCTGTGGTCCCACCACTGCACATCGCAGGCGCGGCTTGCGTGGTTCCTGGGCTCCGCCGGACTCCTGATCGCGATGATGGCGCTGCGGCACTGGATGATCAACCGCAACGGCACGCTGTACTACCTGCGCCTGCTGCCGGCCGCCTCCGCGGATCACCTTCGGGGCGCGATGGACATGGCTCGGGCGCGTAGCCTCGATTTCCGCACGGCCACCGGCTGGTTCGGCGCGGTGGGTGACGTCCTGGACCTGCGCGCCGACGTCGCGCGGGTGTCCGACGAGCTGGAACGCGCGATGAACGACGACGACGAGGCCACCGGCTACCTGTTCGCCCCCAATCTCTCGTTCCCCGCCGCGCTGTCGGTGGGCTACGACGTCCTGTTGCGGGAGCGGACCTCGCTCGCCGAAGTGCCGGAGGAGCCGCGGTCGACGCGAATCCCGGGCGGGGACACCGGGATGCGGACGGTGTACTTCGACGATGGTTACGACGAGTGGTCGTCGCGCGACTGGGCCACCCACCACGAGACGCCCGACCCGGACATCACGCTGACGACCGTCGTGGAGCCGCGCGTCGACCGCCACGAGGTGAAGCGGGTCTGGCTGTCGTTGCGACTGGGGCCGACCGGGCCGGTGTCCGAGGTCGACGCGCAGTATCCGCTGCGGGACACCTGCGACGTGGTGATCGTGGCGGGCCCCGTCGAGAGCGTCGGCGGGGAGGTGCACCTGCGTCCGTGGGAGCTTCCCGTCGGCCGGTGGATCCCGGGGTCCAGCGGGCGGAAAATAGACCCGAAGGCCTTCGCCACCCTGGTGGTCGAACTATCGGGAGCGATCGAGCACGTCCTCGACGACTACCCGGAGGCGACCGTGCTGCTCTGCGGCGACCTGCCGCGCTCGGTGGGGTTCGCGCTGGGCTTCGTCATCTCCGAGCGCAAGGACAACCAGATCATCGGTAAGCGACCGGACCTGCACCTGCCGCAGCCGGGCGATTCCGCCGCCGAGCGGATCCAGGCGCACGCGGAGAACGCGGGCCTGAGTTCGCTGAGCCGCTTCTGGGCCTCCGTGACGCCGGTGCTGGTCCATCTCGGTGAGGCCCGGCCGACGCTGGTGCACCCGGCTCAGCGGGCCGAGATCGTGGCCGCCCTCGCCGAGCAGCCCTAACCTCGGCGGCCCAGGCATCCTCAAGAGAGTTCGGCCCACATCAGCCGAGTAGATGTGTGCCGAACCCTCTGCTCGACGCCGGCGGGGCTGGGCGGCGACGGGGCTGCGCGGCCCGCTCAGCGGCGCATTGCGTCAGGTCGCGGGCACCGCGTCAGTCCGCGAGCGGCGCCCCGTCGCGCAGGTGCGGCGCGAGAGTGTTCTCGAACATGGTCAGCGCGGAGGCGATGGCCATGTGCATGTCGAGGTACTGGTAGGTGCCCAGGCGGCCACCGAAGAGCACCTTGTTGGCGGCGGTCTCGGCCTTGGCCCGGTCGCGGTAGGCGGCCAGCCGCTCGCGGTCGGTGGACTCGTTGATCGGGTAGTACGGCTCGTCGTCGCGCTCGGCGAAGCGGCTGAACTCGCGCATGATCACGGTCTTGTCCGTGGGGTAGTTCTTGCGCTCCGGGTGGAAGTGGCGGAACTCGTGGATGCGGGTGAACTCGACCTCGGCGTCGTTGTAGTTCATCACCGGGGTGCCCTGGAAGTCGCCGGTGGGCAGGACCTCCATCTCGAAGTCCAGGGTGCGCCAGCCGAGTTCGCCGTCGGCGTAGTCGAAGTAGCGGTCGAGCGGGCCGGTGTAGACGACGGGCGCGTCCGGGCTCGCGGCGCGCACGGCCTCGCGGACATCGAACCAGTCGGTGTCGAGCACCACGTCGATCTTCTCGTCCGCCGCCATGTTCTCGAGCCACGCGGTGTATCCGTCGACCGGCAGTCCCTCGTAGGTGTCCGAGAAGTAGCGGTTGTCGAAGTTGTAGCGTACGGGCAGCCGGGTGATGTTGCCGGCGGGCAGGTTCTTGGGGTCGGTCTGCCACTGCTTGGCGGTGTAGCCCTTGATGAACGCCTCGTACAGCGGGCGCCCGATCAGCGAGATGGCCTTCTCCTCGAAGTTCGCGGCCTCGTCGGAGGAGAACTCGGCGGCCTGCTCGGCGATGAGCTCGCGCGCCTCGTCCGGCGAGTAGTAGCGGCCGAAGAACTGGTTGATCAGGCCCAGGCCCATGGGGAACTGGTAGGCGGTACCGGAGTACATGCAGAACACCCGATGCTGGTACCCGGTGAAGTCGGTGAACTTGTTGACGTACTCCCACACGCGCTCGTTGGAGGTGTGGAACAGGTGGGCGCCGTACTTGTGGATCTCGATCCCGGTCTCGGGCTCCGCCTCCGAGTAGGCGTTGCCGCCGATGTGGTGGCGCCGGTCGAGCACGAGGACGCGCTTACCGAGCTCGGTGGCCGCCCGCTCGGCGACCGTCAGACCGTAGAAACCCGACCCCACCACGATGAGGTCGTAGGTGCCCCACTGCCGCTCGTCCGCCATCGTCGACTTCCCCTTCGCTGAAGACTTCTGTGCCGCGGCGGTTCTCCGCAGCCGTGTCAGTAGGCCGCGCGCCGATCGGCGCGGGTCCTTCGTTCCCAGGGTATCCGTCGGGTCGGGGGGTGGTTAATGGCGCGCCGGTAGTGGGCGACCAGAGCGGGGTCGGGCAGAGGGGCGGAGCAGGGTCGACGACAACGACGACGACACCGTCGGCGACCGCGGGAACGCCCACATCGGACGAGTTCGCCCATCCCGCGGCGCGCCGGGGGCATCTGATCTGCCGATGACCGCCGACCGCCGGTATCCGCTCACGGCGCTGGTCGGACGTCGTCGTCGTCGTACGCCGGTTCGAAACTACACGCCTGTCATCCCAAAATTCACTTCCGTACCACTTGGTTTCACGCGTTTCTTGGCTAACATTGACCCCGTTCGTCACATCTGCCCCACTGACCGCGGCCCGCCCGCGGCCGGCGGGGTGGGGTGGGAGAAGTGGTCAGCGGCTCCACGCCGCGGGCCGCAGACACCTGATCTGGAGAAGCCCTTGAGCACACGACGCCGCCCTATGCATTTCAGCGGTCGACGCCGGACCCTCGCCGTTGCGGTGGCGGTCGCGGCGTCCGTCGTCACCCCCCTCGCCGTGTACGGGCCTGACCAGTTGGTCGAGTCCTCCGACGACATCACCACCACCGCCGGCACTGGTCTGCCCACCGGCGAGGTCCAGGTTCCGCTCGCCGAGGCGCCCGCCGCGGCCGGCGTGAACCGGGACATCGCCGGCGGTCAGTCCCCCGTCAAGGAGGTCACCTCCGAGACGCCGTTCTCGATGATGGGCGTCACCTGGAAGGGAACCCACCCCGAGGCCGTCGCCAACGTGCGTGCCCAAAACCCGGACGGCTCGTGGGGCCCCTGGTTCGAGGCCGAGTCGGTCGACGCCGAGGGCGACAGCACGACAGGCACCGGCGGCACCGAGCCCGTCTACCTCGGCCTGGACACCACGGCCGTGCAGATCGCGCTCAGCGGCGTCGACCTGTCCGACAGCTCCCTGGCGGATGCGCCGGACGCGGATGCCGAGGCGCCCGCCGGCTCCGACGACGACGCCAAGGCTGATGCCGACACCGCCGAGACGCCGGCCGACGAGGACATCGCGGCCCGCACCGACACGCCGGCCGCCGAGACCGCCCCGGAGCGCGCGAGCACGCCGGCCACGCCCGCGTTCGACGCGGCGCCGCCGGTGCCGACCCGCTTCGCGGACATCAAGCCGGTCGCCGAGAGCAGCGAGCTCGACGCGAGCACCGTGCAGGCCGTGCTGCTCTCCCCCGACTCCACCCCGACCCCGGACCCCGACGCGTTCGCCGACGTCTCGGCCACCGGCGGGACCGGCACCGACGGCGATATCGCCGCGAAGCAGCCCTCGATCATCACCCGTTCGGGCTGGGGCGCCAACGAGTCCCAGCGCTGCCGCAACGCGACGTACGACGACTCGCTCGCCGCAGCAACCGTCCACCACACGGCCGGCAGCAACAACTACTCCCGCGAAGAATCCGCAGGAGTCATGCGCGGCATCTACACCTACCACGCCCAGAGCCTGGGCTGGTGCGACGTCGGCTACAACGTGCTGGTCGACAAGTACGGGCAGGCCTTCGAGGGCCGCCACGGCGGCCTGAGCCGCAACGTCCAGGGCGCCCACGCCGGTGGCTTCAACGGCAACACGTGGGGCATCTCGATGATGGGCGACTACTCGACCCTCACCCCGCCCGACGTCACCATCCGTAAGGTGGGCGAGATCCTCGGCTGGCGACTCTCGGTGGCCGGTATCGACCCCAAGGGCTCCGACACCCACTACTCCGAGGGCACCTCGTACACCAAGTACGGCTACGGCACCTCCGTGCGACTGCCGAACATCTTCGCCCACCGCGACGTCGGCCTCACCACCTGTCCCGGCGACGCCGGCTACGCGAAGATGGGCCAGATCCGTGACATCGCGGCTTCCTACGCCAAGGGTGGCGGCGGCGGGGGCGGAGCCGCCCCGTCCAACCCCGACTCCGGCTCGCCCACCGGCGGAGGCGGAGGCTCGCAGGCGCCCGGCATCAACAAGGCTGACATCCAGGAGGCCGTGACCTCCGCGCTTCGGACCGTCCTGAACGGCGGCCGGATCGACGTGCCCGCCCTGACCCGCGCCCTCACCGGCGGCATGACCCTGGCGGACATCCCGTTCGACACGGGCTCGGTCGGCGATCTGGTCGGCGGCGACTTCGCGGCGCTCGCCGCGCAGTTCGGCGGGCCGCTGGGCAAGGTGCTGTCCGGGATCCAGAAGTTCGGCGACGTCTCGCTGGTCAAGCACGAGAACGGTGCGCTGTACTCCTCCCCCGGGACCGGAACCCATCCGGTGTGGGGCGTGATCGGTGACGCGTGGGCCGCCCAGGGCTTCGAGCACGGGCCGCTCGGCCTGCCGGTGTCCAGCGAGGCGGAGCGCGAGGACGGGACCGTCGCCCAGCGCTTCACCGGCGGCACCCTGGTCTACGACCCGGCCACCAAGGAGATCTCGGTCGAGCCGAACCCGTAGGACCTCTCAGACTCGCGGACCGGCTCCCACCAGGTGTGCCCGCCTCCCCACCACGGGGCGGCGGGCACACCGGGGAAGTGGTGGGGACCGGTCCGTGCTCTATTTCGTCGACCCGCTCGGCTGCCGGCCACACCTCCCTGGCATCCGCGCCAGCGCCTGCCGGCATCCGATCCCGCGCCCGCGGGCATCCGTTCCCGCGCCTGAACTCCCGCCCCTCGAAGTGAACTCCCGCTCGCGCGCCGGCAGGAGCGGCAGTTCATCGAGGCGCGCGGCTGTGCGCCGGGTACGCAGGAGCGGGTGACTCAGACCCACCAGCGGCGCAGCACGTGCGCCAGACCGGCGTCATCGTTGCTCAGCGTCACCTCGTCCGCGACCGCGTGGACCGACGCGATCGCGTTGCCCATGGCTACCCCGTGATCTGCCCACCGCAGCATCTCCACGTCGTTGGGCATGTCGCCGAACGCCACGGTCACCGGGACGATCCGCTCGGTGACGCCGCCGCCGGACCCTCCCCCGCCGGCCCGCGTGAGCGCGGACGCCGAACGCGCCGAGGCCGGGATCGCCACCTCGCCTGAGGTGAGCGCGGTGAGACCGCTGGCCTTGGTGACCCCGCGGGGGGCGAACTCGATGAGCCCGTCGGTCGTCGAGAAGGTCATGTCCGCGAGGTGCTCGACGGCCCCCTCCAGTGCGCCGGCCATGTCGGCGCTTGGCATTCCCGGCACCCGGGCGAGGAGCTTGAGCACCGGCTCGGACAGAACCTCGTCATGCCCCACCTCGAGGTGCTCGAGGCTGATCCACGCGTGCTCGTAGTCGGGACTCGCGACGAAGTCCGCGTCGGCCGCGTCGCGCCCGAGCCGCTCGGCCGCGATGCCGCTTCCCGGCAGGCGCTCCCGGAGGATCCCGTCGAGCTCGACGAGAGCGTCCGGCTGCAGGAGCGTGGTGGCCAGGAACTCGCCGCTGTCGGTGTCCATGATCACCGCGCCGTTCGCGCAGACCGCCAACGGCGCCACCGGGAGCTGGTCGACGATCTGGGACATCCATCGCGGCGGCCGGCCCGTGGCCAGGACGAACGACGCGCCGTCGGCCACGATATCCTCGACGACCGCCCGGTTGGCGGCCGGAACGAGATGGTCACTGCCGATGAGGGTGCCGTCGACATCCGAGGCGACGAGCAGAGGTCTGGAGGAGGTCACGGAACGTTCGGACCACCCGTCACGGGGTCGCCGTCGTCGGTCTCCCGGGGTTCACCGGATCGCGGGGCCGCACCGCCCGCCGGCGACCCACCGCCCTGCGCGGCGTCCTTCTCCGCATGGCGCCGCAGTCGCTCGGCATGCTCGGCCTCGTCCTGCACCGACGCCTCCTCGAGTGTCGGCGCCGATCCCCCGAGGCGCGCCGGGACCCAGCTCGCCCCCGCCGGGTAGGGGCCGTACCGCTCGGCGTACTCGTCCTGCAGCCGCTCGAGGGTGGCCTGCATCTGCGCGCGGACCTGCGCGGTGCACTCGGCGGCGGGCTCGTAGGCCTCGATCGGCTCGCTGACCTCCATCATGACGGGCACCCGGGGCCGCAGCAGCTTCTTGGGCAGGCCCTTGGTCCACACGCGCTGTGAGCCCCAGATGGTCACCGCGAGGATCGGCACGCCGGCCTCGAGTGCCATTCGCACCGCGCCGGACTTGAAGTCCTTGATCTCGAAACTGCGGCTGATGGTGGCCTCGGGGAACACGCCCACCAGCTCGCCGGCGCGCAGCCGCCTGACCGCCTCGTCGAACGAGTGCTTGCCGGCCGCCCGGTCGACGGGGATGTGCCGCAGCTCGCGCATGATCGGACCCGCGACCGAATGGTCGAACACCTCGGCCTTGGCCATGTAGCGGATGAACCGCTTGTGCTCACGCGCCGGGATGCCGGCGTAGACGAAGTCGAAGTACCCGGTGTGGTTGATCACCACCACCGCGCCGCCCTTTTCGGGGAAGTGATGCTCCCCGCGCATGGTGATGTCCAGACCCTGGACCTTGAACATCGTGCGGGCGAACCCGATGATCCCCGTATAGAGCAGCTCCACGCCCCACAGCGTAGCGGCCCACGCCGCGCTCGGCCCGCCGTGTCCGTGGCCGTGTAGGTTCGGCGGCGTGGACCACGCCCCCTTCGACTCGGTCGATCCCGAGTCGCATAGCCGCCGATACTCCTGGGCCGCCACGCCCGCCGACCCGTCGGAGCGCGTGCACGCCGGCCTGGCGGCGCTCGAGGAGATCATCCGCGGCGAGCGCCACCTCTCCCCCGGCGCACACACCCTCGGGGTACGCCTCACCGCCGCCGCGGAGGGCTCGGTGACCATGACCGCCACGCCCGCCGAGTGGGCGCTCAACAACGGCGGCACCGTCCACGGCGGGATCGTCTCGGGCTGGGTCGACTCCGCGCTCGGCTATGCCACGGCCACCGTCGTCGAGCCGGGCGTCGGCTACAACACCCTCGACCTCACCGTCCGCTACATCCGTGCCCTGCGCCTCGAGCGCACGCCCGCGACGATCAGCGCCGAGGTCGAGCACGTGGGCCGGTCGACGTGCGTGGTGCAGGCCAAGGTCACCGACACCGACGGCCGCACGTGCGCCAGCGCGAGCGGCGTGATGATGCTATTCCGCCCCTGACCGGGGTCCGCGCGGACCCCGGCCTCGGCCCCGGCCCCGGGCAGAGACGCTCCCCGGGGATGAACCCCCGCTCCCGCCGGTGCGCACGCGGGAGCGCACCCGGGGAGCGGATCCGGTCCGGACGAGCAGGCGTCGGAGCGGATGCCGGGTGTCAGCGGAGGGGCTCGAGTACGTCCTTGCCGACGAACGGGCGCAGCGCCTCGGGGACCACGACCGAGCCGTCGGCCTGCTGGTGGTTCTCGAGGATCGCCACGAGCCAGCGCGTGGTCGCGAGCGTCCCGTTGAGGGTGGCCGCGGTCTGCGGCTTACCGGTGGAGTCGCGGTAGCGCACCCCGAGGCGGCGGGCCTGGAAGGTGGTGCAGTTCGAGGTGGACGTGAGCTCGCGGTAGGCGTCCTGCGTGGGGACCCAGGCCTCGCAATCGAACTTGCGCGCGGCCGAGGAGCCCAGGTCGCCGCCGGCGATGTCGATCACCCGGAACGGCAGGCCCATGGCCTGCAGCATCTCCTTCTCGAAACCCAGCAGGCGCTGGTGCTCGGCGTGGGCGTCCTCCGGCTTGCACCAGGAGAACATCTCGACCTTGTCGAACTGGTGGACACGGATGATGCCGCGGGTGTCCTTGCCGTGGCTGCCGGCCTCGCGACGGAAGCAGGAGGACCAACCGCAGTAGCGCTTGGGGCCCTCCGACAGGTCGAGGATCTCGCCCTGGTGGTAGCCGGCCAGCGCGACCTCTGAGGTGCCGACCAGGTACAGGTCGTCGGCCTCGAGCTTGTAGACCTCGTCGGCGTGGGCGCCCAGGAAGCCGGTGCCCTGCATGATCTCCGGGCGCACGAGCACCGGCGGGATCATCAGGGTGAACCCGTTGGCGGTGGCCTTCTGCGCGGCGAGCTGCAGCATGCCCAGCTGCAGGAGCGCGCCGTAGCCGGTGAGGAAGTAGAAGCGGGCGCCGGAGACCTTGGCGCCGCGCTCCATGTCGAGCAGACCCAGCCTCTCGCCCAGCTCGAGGTGGTCCCTGGGCTCGAAGTCGAAGGTCGGGATCTCGCCGATCCGCTCGATCTCCACGAAATCGTCCTCGCCGCCGGCGGGCGTGCCCTCCTCGACGACGTTGGACAGCAGCCGCTGGATCCGGTCGACCTCGGCGGCGGCGGCCTTCTCCGACTCCTCCGCGTCCTTGACGGCCTGCTTCAGCGCGCCGGCGGCCTCCAGCAGCGCCGGGCGCTCCTCGGGCGAGGCCTGGCCGACCTTCTTGCCGTGGGCCTTCTGCTCACCACGCGCGGTGTCGGCGGCCGCGATGGACGTCCGGCGGGACTCGTCGGCGGACAGCAGCTGGTCGACCAGCGTCGGGTCCTCGCCACGGGTCCGCTGGGAGTCGCGGACGAGGTCGGGGTTCTCGCGGAGCAGCTTGAGATCGATCACGGGCCCCAGCCTAGCGGCCCCGTCCCACCCGACGATCCGGGCTCCACCTCACATTCCACCCCGCGCGGAGCGACTCGAGACCGGTGGCTCAGACGCCGAAGAGCTCGAGGAAGGCGTCCTTCTCGAACATGCGCGCCGTGTCGATGGCGGTGGGGACGCCACCGTTCGGGTCGGCGCCGGCCTCGAAGAGGATGCGGACGACCTCGCCGTAGCCCTTGAACACGGCGCCGGCCAACGGGGTCTGACCGCGATCATTGGCCCGGTCCACCTCCGCGCCGCGCTCGACGAGCGCCCGGACGGTCTCCGGGTGCCCGTTGTAGGCCGCCAGCATGAGAAGCGCGTCACCACGCTCGTTGGTCAGATCCGGGGTCACGCCCGCGTCGACGTAGGCGGCGAGCCGCTCGGTCTCACCGTCTCTGGCCAGCTGGAACAGCATCTGGGCGAACTCGAGGACCTCCGGGTCCACGCCTTCGCGCGGCGAACGCGCACCGCTGTCGGTCCCGTCCTGCTGCTCGTGGTCGTGTCCGCTCATGTCCGGGATCCTATCGCCACGGCGGGATTACGGCATCATAGGAGCGATGACCCCCACCTCCCGATCCTCTGATCAAGGTCGGTCCCTGCTCCGTTCGCGGGGCGCGGTCATGGCCTCACTCGTCGCGATCCTCTCCGGCGCGGCGGTCACGGGCGCGCTCATGGTCTCGGCCATCAACGACCCGAGCTCCGACCGCGCCGGTCGAATCGCCGCCGTGGTGCCGCAGGTCGACCCGCGCACGCTGTCCGGCCCCGCCTATGCGGGTGCCACGGCGGGCACCTGTCTGACCTGGTCCGTGGACGCCGCCGACCAGGTGTCATCGTTCGACACGGTCGACTGCGCGCAGCCGCACCGGTTCGAGGTCGCGGCCCGCATCGACCTTTCCGAGGTCCCCGGGTTCGGCGACGACCAGCCGCTGCCGGACTCCGCCGACCTGGCCCCCGTCGGGACCGACCGCTGCCTGCCCCTCGTCACCGAGTACGCGGGCGGCCGCGAGGTCGATCCGGAGGGCCGCTTCACCGGTCTGGTCGTCCCGCCGTCGCAGGAGGGGTGGGACAAGGGCGATCACAGCGTGCTGTGCGGCGTCGCCGCGTCCGAGCTCGACGGGCGTTCGGCGCTGTCGACCGGACTGTTCGCCGAGGCGGATCAGCACCGCCGGTGGGAGCCCGGCACGTGCCTGGGGTTCACCGCCGAGGGGCTGCCCGGCGCGCCGATCCCCTGTGCAGAGGACCATTCGATCGAGATCGTGTCCGACCTCGACGTCTCCGGGATCTTCCCGGAGGGCCCCACCCCGCCGGAGCCGTCGGTGCAGTCCGAACTCACCGCGCAGGCATGCCTGGACGCCGGCATCGCCTACTTCGGGGACGGCGAGGCGCTTCGCCGCAGCACCCTCATCTCGACGCTGGTCAACCCGATCTCCGAGGTGTCCTGGCTCACCGGTAGCCGCACGGTCAACTGCGGGCTGATGAGGTCGGCGGATCCGGGGCCGTTCGCGGTACTGCGGGGCTCGGCGACGCAGGGCGTGCTGGTCGACGGCCAGACGCCGGTCGCGCCCACCACCACGATCATCCCGCCGCCGGGCCAGCAGCCGGGCGGTGAGGCCGGGGCGACGACAGGCGGCGACCAGAGCACAATCTCGGTGCCCGTCCCCGGCGGAAACCCGTGACGCCAGACGCGGACGGGGCCTCGTGAGCATCAGGGTCGACGAAGCCCGCTTCGAGCACCTGGTCGACGACGCGCTGGACTCGGTGCCGGACGCGTTGTTCCGGGCCATGGACAACGTCGTGGTGCTCATCGCCGACCGCAACCCTGACGAGCCGGGCCTGCTGGGCCTCTACGAGGGCGTGGCGCTGACCGAGCGCGACACCACCTATTCGGGATTCCTGCCGGACACCATCACGATCTACCGGGACGCGCTGTGCGACTTCTGCTCGACCGAGGAGCAACTGGTCCACGAGGTCGCGGTGACGGTGATCCACGAGATCGCCCACCACTTCGGCATCGGCGAGGAGACCCTGCACGAGCTCGGCTGGGGCTGAGCGCGGCCGCGCTCACCGGCCCGGAGGCCCCGTCCCGGGCCAGAACGCGGGCCGCCCCAGGTGGTCGCCCCACCGCTCGCACGACCAGCCGCCACCGTCCGGGGCGAGCTCGATGACCCCGCAGTTGGCGATGTGGTTGTCCAGGGCCCACTGCGAGGGCGCGGCGCCGGCGAACACGGCCATCATCCGCATGACCGCACCGTGCACCACCAGGACCACGTCGATCCCGTTGTCGAGGTACGACTCGCGCAGTTCGGCGACCAGCGGCATCGTCCGGTCCTGCACGTCGAGGGCGCTCTCCCCGTCGGGCAGGCTCGCGGTCAGGTCGCCTGCCTCGAGCCAGTCGCGCATGAGCCGGTTGTAGGCGAGCATCGCCTCGACACCGGTCTGCATCTCGTAGCGACCGGCCTGCACCTCGTAGACGCCGGGCACGGCCTGCGTCGGCAGGCCCATCTCGGTGGCGACGAGCCCGGCGGTCTCGCGGGCCCGGGCCGCCTCGGAACTCATCACGACGGTCGGGGAGATCCCGGAGCCGGCCAGCTCCTGCCCCACCAGCGCCGCCTGCTCGCGACCGAGCTCGGTCAGCGGCGCCCCCGGCAGCGCGGTGTCGAGCGCCCCGGCGACGTTGGACGGTGTCTGCCCGTGACGGACGAGGTGCAGGCGGGCGCTCATCCGACGCCCTCGCCGCGGCGGAGCCCCTCGAGCCAGGCCGTCTCGTCGGCGCGGTCCGGCGGCGGCGAACCGGCCTCCGCGAGATCGGCGACGGGCCACGAGCCCAGGTAGCGCAGGCTCTCGGTCCGGTGCCGCAGGGCGACGAGCGCCTCGGCGACCATCGGGTCGTCGATGTGGCCCACGAGGTCCACGTGGAACAGGTAGGTGAACCGCTCGACGCGTGTGGGCCGCGAGCCGATGCGGGTGAGATCGATGTCGCGGATCGACAACTCGGTCAGCGCCTGCACCAGCGAGTTTGGCTGATGGGGCAGTCCGAAGATCACGCAGGTCCGGTCGTGGCCGGTGCGCGGGGTGGGCGGCGCGGGCCGGCCGACCAGGACGAACCGGGTGCGGGCCCCGCCGACGTCGGCGATGTTCTCCGCGAGCGGGACGAGCCCGTTGATCTCCCCGGCGCGGGCGGGCGCGGCAGTCGCGTCGGCACTCCCGGCGGCGACCTCCTCGGCGCCGGCAGCGGTGGAGGAGGTGGTCTCGATACGCGCTTTCGGCAGGTTCTCCCCGACCCAGCGTCGGACCTGCGCGGCGGCCACGGGGTGGGTGCGCAGGACCGCCACGTCCTCCGCGGTGGTGCCGGGGCGGACGAGGATGGAGAAGACCACGTCGATCTGGGTCTCCGCGAAGATCTGGAGCCGGCCCCCCACCGCGAGGGCGTCGCTGGTGGGGTTGACGGTGCCGTCGACCGAGTTCTCGAACGGGACGCACGCGTAGTCGGCGTCGCCGGCGCGGACCAGGTCCAGCGCCTCGTCCGGGGTGCCGGCCGGTACGGCCCGGGCGTCGGCGAGGAGGGCCGCTATCCGGGCGTCGGCGCGGAATCGGTGCAGGGCGGCATCGGTGAACGTGCCGGGGGGGCCGAGGTAGGCGACGGTGACCACGACGACAAGCCTAGCCAGCGTCAGTCGTCGTCCACCGGGCTGAGGGCGGACTCGATGGTCGCGAGCTGATCATGCGGCACGAGCACGCACGTCACGACATCCCGGATCGCCTCCCGTGCCGATCGGGACAGGCCCACGATCCGGGCCGGGTCAGGCTCGGCGATCGCGGCCCGGATGTCTGCTCCGGTCATCGCGGCGACCGCGCCGGACAGCAGCGCCCACACCTGCGAGGCGTCGGCGCAGCGGGGCACGAGGCCCGAGCCGAACCCCACGCCGGCGTGGGAGGCCACCGCCAGCAGGTCCGCGAGGTGCGCGGCACTCTGGGCCTGATCCGGGCCGGGGGTCGGTGCGGCCGGGTCGGCGGGCGCCGCCGTGCCGGCGATCGCGGCAAGCCCCGGAGCCACGTCGACGACGGCCGGGGTCCCCCCTGCCAACACCTCCATGACCTCGTCGAGGGCCGGCTGCCCGGTCACCGGATCCGGCGCCACCACCACCGGCGCCGTGACCGACCACCTGCCCAGCACCTCCACGATCGAGGCCTCGTCCACCACGAGATCGTCCAGCAGGTCGGGCCGGGAGGGACCACGGCCGAGCAGTTCAAGCGACACCGTCATGGACTTAAGGTCTACACCGTGCGCCCCCGCCGCGTCCGCACAGCCCGACCTGGTGCCCCTGGCGTTGCTACGCTCTCCAGCGATGGGTTCCGACGACTCCACCGGCCCGGAATTCGCGGCCGACTACACCCCGGCCCCGGATGACGCCCCGGACGCCTCGCACCTCACCCCGGAGGAGAATCGGGGACCCCGCACGATCCACGTCGCGTTGGGGCTGCTCGCCCTGCTCATCGTGGTCGCGGTGGCCACGGTCCCCGAGTCGGTGCTGCCCCGTGACTCGACCCTGCACGGCGACTATCACCTCGACCAGGCATCGGGACTGGAGATCGTGGTCCCGGTGGGGTGGCGGGCCCGTGCCGACGCCGAGTTCGGCTCACTCGAGCTCGTGCCGGTCGGGTCGGGACGGGCCCCGGACACCCGCATCCTCGCCGGCGCCCTCGAGCCGGGTATCGCCGCCGCGGCGATCGCCGACAACGAAGGCGCCGCCACCGCTCTCGCCGAGACCATCCAGCAGTACGTCCTGGGCGTCACCGGCGTCCGGGACGACCGGCGCACCGCCACCGTGGAGAACGAGGCGGGATCCGGGACTTCCGTGTCATACGTGGTGGTACCCGACGACCCGGCCAGGCTCGACGCCGGAGGGCTGGTCTACACCGCGGTGTTCGGCGTTCCCGAACAGCGGTGGTGGGTGGCGTACGTGACCACCGAACAGCAGTCCTCCCCGGGCGCCCGCTGGATGGGGCGCATCGTCGAGCACGTGCGACTCCAGGACTAAGCGGGGCGCCGTCGTGAACGTGCAAGTCAGCACCAGCGAAGCCTCGGATCCCGCGCCCCGGCCCGGTGGGCTGCGACGGGCCCTGTCCCCCCGCGAGGCGTTCGCCCGGTACTCGGCGCGATTCGACCCCGTCAGCGACCCGCGTGTCCGGCGGCTGCTGATCGCCGAGGTCGTCGTCGTCCTCCTCGTCACCTTCGGACTGTCCGGCCTCTATGCCGTGCTCGACCTCGTCTCCGCGATGCTCGCGCCCACCGACCTGGCGGACCAGACCGCGGCGCTCAACGTCTCCCGTTCCACACAATCCTGGCTCGACCTCGCCTACCAGGCGCTCGGGGTGCTGCGGTTGACCGCGTGGGCCCTGCTGCCGCTGGTGCTGCTGGCGCACACCGGGGTCGGTGCGCGGGCCGTGGGGCTCGTCCGCGACCGGCCCTGGCGGCAGGTGGGGTGGGGGCTCGCGCTGACGGCGGTGATCGGGATCCCGGGCCTGGCGCTGTACCTGGGCGCGGTCGCGGCCGGTGTCAACCTGCAGGTCTCCGCGTCGGGGCTGACGGAGACGTGGTGGCGGCCGATCGTGCTGGTGCTCGCCGCGGCCGGCAACGGGGCGGCCGAGGAGATCCTCGTGGTGGGCTACCTGCTCGTGCGGTTGCGCCAGATCGGGGTGCCGCCCGCGGTCGCACTGATCGGGACCGCGGTGTTGCGCGGCTCGTACCACCTGTACCAGGGCTTCGGCGGCGGGGTCGGCAACCTGGCGATGGGGATCGTGTTCGCGCTGTGGTGGATGCGCACGCGCCGACTGTGGCCGCTGATCCTGGCGCACACGCTGCTCGATGTGTTCGCTTTCCTGGGATACGCGCTGATCGCGCCGCATGTGGCGTGGCTCTGACCCGTTCCTGGGCGACCGGCGCCGGGAGGGGATTTCTGCTGTGATGCTCGACTCGGCGGCGCGGCGCGGGACGCCGGGGGTGTACCCGGGCAAGTAGAGTCCGATCCCATGACCGACGACCCCAGGCGCCGGCACCTCACCCCTGAGGAGGCCGCTGAACTCCGGCGTCGCGCGCGCGAGCGCCGCGGGCACGCCGATCCGGGTGGTTCACGGGGCGCCGCGCCGCGGCAGGATCCCCGTGCCGCCGGTCCGCGTGGTCCCCGGTCCGCCGCACCCCGTGAGCCCCGCGATCCGCGTGGGGCGGCGCCGCGCGATCCGCGTGGGGCGGCGCCGTGCGATCCCCGTGCGGGCGCTCCCCGCGAGCCCCGCGACCCCCGGTCCGCGGCTCCGCGTGACCCCCGGGCCGCCGCGCCGCAGGATCCCCGCACCCGGTCCCTGCGCGGGGACGCCGCCCGCGACCCGAACCGCGCCGGCTACCAGCCCCGCCAGAACCCGGAGCCGCTCCCGCCGGAGGAACGCGCGCGCTACGCCGCGCAGCAGCGCCGGGACCCCCGCGCCGATCCGCGCCGGTCAGACCGCCGTGCCGACGGGCGCGATCCGTACCGCCAGCCGGTCGATCCCCGTGGTCGCCGTCGCGGCGGCCGTGACCCGCGCACCGGCGCCCCCATGGCGACGACGACGAGGCGCCGGCAGCGTCCCGCCCGGACGCCCCGTAAGCGACGCATCGGCCCGCTGGGAATCGTCGGGCTGGTGCTCGCCGTGGTGCTCACCCTCGGGGTGGTCACGGTGCTGTGGGCGGATTCGAAGCTGCAGCGGATCGACGCCCTCGGCGACTACCCCGGCCGCGGCGGCAAGACGCCCGGCACCGTCACGCTCCTCGTGGGCACCGACTCCCGGGAAGGACTGACCCCGGAGCAGCAGGCGCAGCTGTCCACCGGCTCGGAGTCCGACGCCGGCGGCAAGCGCACCGACACGATGATGTTGGTCTACACCCCGCGCGACGGCGATCGGACGATGCTCATCTCGCTCCCGCGCGACATGCTCGTCGACATCCCCGGCTACGGGGAGAACAAGCTCAACGCCGCCTACACGTTCGGCGGTCCGCCGCTGCTCGCCCAGACCCTCGAGCAGCAGACCGGGGTGCGCATCGACCACTACGCCGAGATCGGGTTCGGCGGATTCGCCGACATCGTCGACGCCGTCGGCGGGGTGGAGATCTGCCTCGAGGAACCCATCAACGACCCGTTCGCCGGACTCGATCTGGCCGCGGGGTGCCAGATCCTGGCCGGGCCGCAGGCGCTCGGGTTCGTGCGCACCCGGTACGGGTTCGCCGAGCAGGACCTGCAGCGTGTGCGGAACCAGCGTCAGTTCCTCGGATCGCTGATGCGGACCGTCATGACACCCGGCAATGTACTCAACCCCTTCACCGCCCTGCCGCTGCTCGACGCCGGCGCGGAGGCCGTCACCGTGGACACCGGCGACCACATCTGGAACCTCGCCTCGGTCATGCGCAAGCTCAGCGCCGACCCGCTGACCGTGACGGTCCCCCACGACGGCATGGCCTCGGGTTCGGTCGGCTCCTACCTGGTGTGGGGACCCACGACCACGGGCTTCTTCGACGCTGTGGCCGCCGGCCGCACGCCCGGCCCGGAGTACCTCGAGACCGGTCCCTGACTCCCCGGCCCGGCCGGGTCGATCGCGCCGTCGCGCCGATCAGCCTGCCGGGGTGATCGAGACGATGCCCCATGTGCCGCCGGGGGTCTCGGCCACGCGGACGCGCTGCCGGATGAGGACCGGGTCCGCCTCCGGCGGGAACTCCGTGAGGTCCACCTCCAGGAGCGTGGGCGCGAGTTCCCGCAGCTCCATGCAGTGGGTGGTCCCCTCCGCGAGGCGGTCGATCCCCTCGGTGCGCAGCTGCTCCTCGGTCATCCGGCTCGTCGGGGCGACCGCCTCGAACGCCTTCGCCGCGGACCGCTCGACGTAATAGGCGTGGTCGAACGCCAGCACCGCGCCCGTCGGGCTGTCCAACGAGCCGGGGCCCGAGCCCACCACGCGCCCGTCCTCGATCAGTTCCGCGCACCCCGGGTTCGCCCCGGCCACCGCCGCCCCCGCCGCGCCGCCCGTGGCCCCGCGTGTCACCACGTAGCCGAGCACCGCGGAACCGCCGAGGATCGCGACCCCGGCGGCGGCGAGCAGGGCGATCCGGACCGGCCGACGGTCCAGCACCGCGGTCGCGGGGACAGGCGCCGGCGCGGAGGCGGAGGGCACATCGGCGGGCGGCGGGGCGGGAACCTTCGCGTCCTCCGCGCTGCGGGTGGCCGGCGCGGGGGCCGGTCGCGGGGCGCCTGCCGCGGCCCGACCGGAGGTCGGCACGGGGGCACGCAACGGCAGCGTCGACAGGTCGTCGACCACCCGCTCCCCCGCGCCCTCGCCGGCCGCGGCGCCCCGACGATCCGCCGACGGTCCGTCGTGCGCCGGCGCGCCCCGGGCCGGCTGGCCGTCACCGGTAGCGGCCCGCGCCTGCGCACCGATCGTGATCCGGTTCGGCGGCGACTGCTCCTCCCGCTCCCCCGCGCCGGCTCGCTCGGCATCGGCCTGCGCGGGCCCCGCGGCCGACCGGGCCGGGGGCTTCGGGGGCGCGACCGAGGAGTCGGCGGCCGGGCCGGTACGAAGCCACGGCGGAACGGTCACTTCCGGGAGGACGGGGGCGGTGTCGTCGTCGTCCGAACCTGGTCGACCAGCCACGTCCTCGCCCTCCCCGCCCGACTCGTCCCACGTCCGGTGACGCGGTGATCCGTGAGGATCCTAAGCGGCGACGCGCCCCGCCGGGGACCGCATATACGAGAGGGCCGCGCCGACGCGGTGGTCGACGCGGCCCGGGGCCGACCCGTGGGGCCGGCGGGATGTCAGCGGAGAGTGACCTGACGAGCCCGGAGGCCGTCGCGCGAGGAGCGCTCCTCGGATGTCAGCGGGGCCTGGTTCGCCAGCGCCTCGCCCAGACGCGCGTCGAGAGCCTTCAGCCCGTCGGCCCACTCCTGGTGGTGCATCTCCGGATCCAGGTCGAACACCGGGACCAGCAGGCCGTGGGTGCGGAACGAGCCCGCGAAGCGCGAGCCCTCCCCCAGGTCGAGGGCGCCGGCGGAGTGCACGCGGGCGAGGGCCTCGAACAGCGCCTCCTCGTCCTCCGGGCGGACCCAGCGGATGTGGGCCTTCTCGCCGGCGTCGACCCACCACGCCGCCTCGATCCCCTCGGCCGACACGCGCGCCGACGGCATCATGACCTCGTTGGCGTTGCGGATCGCCTGCTCGATCTCCGGGCGCACCTCGACGCCCTCGGCGACCCACCAGGAGAAGTCGTTGTGGACCTCGATCTCCAGCGGGGCGTCGGCGACCACGACGTCGCCCAGGGCCGGGGTGGAGCCGTCCGGATGCGCGGCGCTCAGGGTCTCGCCATGGCCCGCGCGCGTGGCCCACTCCACGGCGTACGCGAGGTCCGCGGCGACGTCGGGGCCGTGGACCTGCACCTGCAGTCCGACGAACGCCTCGCCGCCCAGCTCCTCGTCGCGGACCAGGCCCGCGATGGCGCCGGGCAGGACCGTCGCGATGGTGACATCGCGGCCATCTGCGACCGTGGTCAGGCGCCCGGTGGCCGACGGCACGAACTCGCGCATGGCGACCATGTCGCACTCGCCGGCGAAGCCGACGAACGGACGCGGATCGACGCTCAGTTCCTCCCGCTCGGCCGCGCGTGCGGCGATCTTGGCCTGGCGGTTGCCGCCGGACTTGGGCTCGTTATGGCGATTCCTTCTACCCACGGCCACCACGATACGGTGCGCCACCGCTTCCCGCGCTCCCGGACCTCGGAGTTCTCCGTCCGGCCCGCCCGGGCCCGTCCAGCACGGCGAGCGCCCGCGACGGGACGTTGGTGCCGACCCACTCCACGCCGAGATCCCGGCACAGCAGCAGGTCGGCCGGGTCGTCGACGGTCCAGCAGTAGGTACCCATCCCACGCGAGCGCCAGTAGTCGACCAACCACGGCCGCGCCCGGATCGCCGCGATGCTCGGCCCCATCAGCTGCGCCCCGAACCCCTCGGCGGGCCACGACTTGAGCACGTTGCGCCGCTCGCGCAGCTGCACCGTCGGCACCGCGGGCGCGAGCTGCCGGAACCGTCGCACCGCCATCACGGAGAAGCTCATCATCACGGCCCGCGAGTCGGCGAAGGAGGCGGGCCGGTCCAGGCCGAAGTACGCGAGCTCGTCGCGCAGCGCGACCTCGACCCTCCCGCCTGAGGGCACCGGGTGCTTTGTCTCGAGGAACAGCTTGACGTGCGGGTACGCCTCGGCCAGTACGAGGAAGCTGCGGAGCGTCAACACGGGCTCGGGCGAGGAGTGGACGGGGTGCCACGACCCCACGTCGAGACCGGAGAGCTGTTCGAGGGTGCTGGAGTGCACCCACAGGTCGCGGTCACCGACGCGGGTGGTCCGCGGATCGTGCAGCAGCACGGGGACGCCGTCGGCGGTGAGTCGGACGTCCACCTCGAGCGCCTCGGCGCCCTGTTCGAGCGCCTGCTGGTAGGCGATGAGGGTGAGTTCGGGGAACTCGGCGGAGGCGCCACGGTGGGCGACGACCCCGCTGCGCGTGGGCACCGGGGACGGCAGGTGGGTGGCCTCGTGGACCGTCACGTCTCACTCCTTCCGGGATGCGGACTCCGACCCCACGATCCCCGCCGCGATGAACCGGCGGGTGAACCGAGGGGAAGGGTCGTTGAAACTCCGCATGACACCCCGTGTCTCGCGGAACGCCCAGGCGGCGGTGAGTGCCGCGACCATGGTGAGCAGGACGGTGTCGGCGGCGGCCTGGGGCCCGTCGCCGGTGCTCCTCCAGTAGGCCACCGCGACGGCCCCGACGTCGACCGCCCAGGCTGCCCACCAGCGGCGCAGTGCGGATCGGGACGGGGCGCGCGGGGACGCCCGGCGCAGTTCCTCCAGGTAGACGGGGAGGCGGAAGAAGTTGACGACGACGACGAGGCTGCCCGCCCACAAGCCGACCCGCGACCGGGGGTCCGTGCCGGGCTCGTACGCCCGTCGGCGTGCCTCGACGAGCCAGGCCGTGGCCGTGACGGCCGCGCTGACGGCGATCGCGATCGCGACGGTGCCGGTCACCCAGACCAGGGCGGTGGTGACCGCCTCGATCCACCAGGGCGCCACCCGGTCGGCGTACCAGGCCAGGGCGAGGTAGCGCAGGCCGTGGGCTACGGCGGTGGCGACGAACCAGGCGATGGCCGCGCCCGCGATGCCGGGGGCCGCGTCGGCCAACCGGGTCCGCCTCGGGGCGGCCGGCGGCTCGAGCTGCCTGGGGACCGCGACCAGCGGGAGTCCCCAGCGCGGGGTGGCCGGGTAGCGGGGCGTCCGCTGCCGCCACGCCGGCCCGGCGCGGTGCCGGGGGACCGGCGGGCGGGCCACCTGCGTCGGGGGGCGCCACGGCGGGTGCGCGACCCAGCGCCACTGCCCCTGCCGTCGCGGTGTGGTCATGCGCCCCATGCTGGCACAGCGCGGGCCGGCACCGTCGACGCTGGCCCCGAGGCGGGTCGGAGGCGCAGGATGGACGCATGGCCGTGACGTGCATCCGAGTCCACGACCTCGTCTCGGGCGAGGCCGATCCCGGCGGCGCGAGCGTGGTGCTCGTGGACCGCCTGTGGCCGCGGGGCGTGCGCAAGGACGCCTTCGCCCACGACGAGTGGTGCAAGGACGCCGCCCCGAGTCCGGAGCTGCGCAAGGAGTTCCACGGCGGGGACCTCGATTTCGAGGAGTTCTCCGAGCGCTACCGGGCCGAGCTCGACAGCGCCGAGGGCGCGGAGGCCGTCGACCATCTGGCCGGGCTGGCCGCTGATCCCGGGGTCGTGCTGGCATACGCCGCGAAAGACACCGAGCACAACCACGCTCTGGTCCTCGCCGAGGTGGTGCGGGCGGCCGCCCGCGGAGGCCGACACCATTAGTTCATGTACGCGTCATCACGAAGACGTGACGTAACGCCTCTTGGTATGTAGTGTCATTGCCAGTAGTTGAAACAGTACGTTGTATTTCTGTAGACCACCGTCCTCTCGGGGATGATGCGGCACCGCAGGGAAACACAGCTCGCTCTCTGCTGCATCACCTGGTGTCCCGACAAGCGGGGCACCGACTCTCGAAAGGACGCCACTATGGCTACCGGTACCGTGAAGTGGTTCAACGCTGACAAGGGCTTCGGCTTCATCGCCCCCGACGACGGCTCGGCCGACGTCTTCGCCCACTTCTCCGCCATCCAGGGCTCGGGCTACCGCTCGCTCGAGGAGAACCAGCAGGTCTCCTTCGACGTCGCGCAGGGCGCCAAGGGCCTGCAGGCGGAGAACATCACCGTCATCTGATCCGAGCATCCGGCCCCGTGACCTCACGGTGAGCTGAACTCGCAGGATCCGACAGAAGGGCCCCGCCCGGGAATTCTCCCGGCGGGGCCCTTCTGCATCCCTCCGGCCGCGATCAGGCCGGGCAGGCGACCCCGCTGCGCACGTGACAGTCGTAACCGCCGGGGTTCTTGACCAGGTACTGCTGGTGGTAGTCCTCGGCGAAGAAGTACCGCCCCGACCTGACCTCGTCCAGCATGCCGAGCTCGGTGGTCACCGACCCGAAGCCGGCATCGGCGAGCTTCTCGCCGTAGGCGTCGGCGATCCGGCGGGCCGCCTCGAGCTGTGCCGGGGTGGAGGTCAGGACCGCCGAGCGGTACTGCGTGCCCATGTCGTTGCCCTGACGCATCCCCTGGGTGGGGTCGTGCCATTCGAAGAACGTCGCCAGCAGCTTCTCGACCGGAAGCACCTGCGGGTCGAACACCACCCGGACGACCTCCGTGTGGCCGGTGCCGCCGGTGCAGACCTCCTGATACGAGGGGTTGGGAGTCCAGCCGCCGGCGTATCCCACCGAGGTGGTCCATACGCCGTCGAGTTCCCAGAGCACCTTCTCCGCACCCCAGAAGCAGCCCAGCCCGAGCACGATCGATTCGTGCCCGTCCGGGAACGGCGGGGTCATGGGATTGCCGGTGACGATGTTCGCCGACGCGACCGGGACCGGCTCCTGCCGGCCCGGCAACGCCGATTCGGCGTCGATGACCTCGGTCGCCGTACGCATCGCGGAAAGTCGGATCGCATCCTGTAGCCAGCCCATGCCGCCAGGGTAACCCTGTTCCGCGATCGTGACCCGGATGAGATGTGACGAGTGCCATAGTTCGCGTTAGGCTGACGCAAGTACGAGCGAGGGGGTCTCGACGTGTCAGGTTCCAAACCCGTCGCGCAGCAACTGCGCGACATCCTCGACGGCGAACAGAATCAGCCGTTCGAGGGTTCGGGGTGCAGCGACCACGTCCGGCGCCGCAACCTGCGGATGACCGTGACGGCCGCCCTCGTCCTCCTGGTCCTCCTCGTCGCGCTCCTCGCCGTCTGACCGCGGCCGGCAGCCACCACGGCGGCTACGTGAGGTGGTCGCGGGCCACGCGGACCAGCAGCGGAGCCCACGGCGCACAGTCCGACTCGTCGCGCGCGGCGATCTCCGCCATCTGCCCGGTCGTCACCCACCGCGCCTCGGCGATCTCGGCCCGGGGTCGCTGATGTCCGTCGACCCCTGCCGCGAAGACCTCCGACACCAGCCGGAAGCCGGGTTCGTTGGCGGTGGCCGTGGTGAACCGGCCGAGCGGCGTGAGCTGCCCGGGTGACAGCCTCACCCCCAGCTCCTCGTCGAGCTCGCGGATCGCGCACTCGAGCGGCGATTCGTCGCGCTCCCACTTCCCGCCGGGGAGCATGAAGCGATCGGTGCCCGCTTTGCGCACCGTCACCACCGCGCCGTCGGGTCGGGTCAGCACCACCGCTGACACGGAGATGACACGGCCGGCTGGCCTATCCGAGTGATCCACGCCCCCGATCATGGCAGTTCACCCCACGTCTCCGGGCCCACACACCGACGGACCGGGGCGCCGCGCGGCGGAGGGAGCCGGAAGCCGCGGGGACGGGGCCGACGCGACGGCTGCCGGATCACTATGGTGGGAAGCGGACGTCGTGACGGGCGACACGGGCGAGACCCGAGCGCAGCGCGTCACCCAATTGAAAGGACACTCCACTATGGCCGAGTACGTTCTTCCCGATCTCGACTACGACTACGGCGCTCTCGAGCCCCATATCTCGGGCGAGATCATGGAGCTCCACCACTCCAAGCACCACGCCACCTACGTCAAGGGCGCCAACGACGCCCTCGAGCAGCTCGCCGAGGCCCGCGAGGACGGCACCATCGCCGCCAAGGCCCCGCTGCTGAGCAAGAACCTGGCCTTCCACCTGGGCGGCCACACCAACCACTCGGTGTTCTGGAAGAACATGTCGCCGAACGGCGGCGGCCAGCCCGAGGGTGAGCTCGCCGCTGCGATCGACGCCGAGTTCGGCTCGTTCGACAAGTTCCAGACCCACTTCAACGCCGTGGCCACCACGCTGCAGGGTTCGGGCTGGTCCGTCCTGGGCTGGGACCACATCGGGCAGCGGCTGGTCATCCAGCAGCTCACCGACCAGCAGGGCAACATCTCCATCAACATCACCCCGCTGCTCATGCTGGACATGTGGGAGCACGCCTTCTACCTCCAGTACAAGAACGTCAAGCCGGACTACGTCAAGGCCTGGTGGAACGTCATCAACTGGGAGGACGTCGCCCAGCGCTACGCCGCTGCCAAGGGCTGACACCGCTCGTCCGACCCGGGCGGCGACGCCCCGCGCACGATCGAGCACCCCGGAGGCCGGGGTAGGACACGCTCCTACCCCGGCCACCGGCCGTGTGGAAGGCAAGTCCGGGTGTGCCGCGGGCCGGCCGGCCCGCAGAGAGAACCGCCGGACGAGCGTCCGATTGGGTACCGTCGCCCTGAACGACGTGACCTCGATCACCGGACCCGGGTCACCTGACGCCCACACACCCGGGGAGCCCCGATGACCGCCGACCAGACCCACGGCAGCCCGAGCACCGCCGACCCGAAACCCGCACGCCCGGCCACGGTCAGCCGCCGCACGGTACTCGGCGGGGCAGCAGCGCTCGGCGGGGTCGCGGCCCTGCAATCCGTTCTGCCACCCCTGGCGACCGCTCAGCCCACCGCCATGTACGTCGGCCGCGGTATCGGCGACATGACCGGAGAGCCGCTGGGTGCCGGATTCAACGGGTACGCGGACACCGAGCAGATCTCGGTCGGCCTGCACCTGCGGCAGCGCGCGCGGGCATTCATCTTCGCGGACTCGTCGTCGTCACCCCGGTTCCTCCACGTCACGGCGGAGATCGGGCTCGTCTTCCAGTCCATCCAACAGGAGGTCCTGCGCCGCCTGGCGGCCGAGTTCGGCAGCACCTACCACGAGGGCAACGTGGTCATCACCGCCACGCACACCCACGTCGCACCCGGCGGCACCTCCGGCCACCCGATGGTCGACCTGTCGATGTTGGGCTTCCGCCCGGTCACCTTCGAGGCCAACTGCGCCGGCATCGTCGACGCGGTCCGCATGGCGCACCACGACCTCGCCCCCTCGACCGTCGGGGTGACCACCGGCGCCCTGCGCGACGCCGGCGTCAACCGCTCGCGTGGCTCGTTCGACCGCGACACCCCCGAGGAGCGGGCGCACTTCCCCGAGGGCATCGACCCGCGCTCCCAGTCTCTCCAGATCACCCGCGGCGGCCGGCTCGTCGGCGTGCTCAACTGGTTCGCCACCCACGCCACCTCCATGACCTCGCACTCGCTGCTCGCGTCCTCCGATAACAAGGGCTACGCCGCCTGGCACTGGGAGCGGGAGGTCGCCGGGCAGGACTACCTCGCCGGCGGCACCCCCGGCTTGATCACCGCGTTCGCCCAGACCAACCCCGGCGACATCAGCCCCAACCTCGACCTCGAGCCCGGGCAGGGGCCGACCGCCGACGAGTGGCTCAACACCCGTATCAACGGCGAGCGGCAGTACGCCGCGGCGCGGGACCAGATCGGCCGCGGCGTGCGCGGACTCGGCGGCGGCATCGACGTGCGGCACACGTGGGTCGACATGTCGGCGGTGGAGGTGCGACCCGAGTTCACCGGTGACGGCCGCACCCATCGGACCGCCGTCGCGGCGCTGGGCGCATCGTTCGCCTCCGGCAGCCAGGAGGACGGCGGCGGTGGCGACGAACTGCCCTTCGCCGAGGGTGATCGCGGCGGCAACCCCGCGATCAAGTCCATCACCGACGTGGTGATCCCGGCCTGGCTCCGCGAGGCGCACGCCCCCAAGGACGTCCTGCTCCCCATGGGGCTGGTCCCGAACGCCATCCAGCGCGTCTTCCCGTTCCACCTGGTGCGGCTCGGCGGGCACCACCTGTTCGCCCTCGGGTTCGAGCCGACCATCGTGGCCGGACTGCGGCTGCGGAGGACACTCGCCGCGGAACTGGGCGTGCCCGAGGATCACGTCACCGTGCAGGGCTACTCCAACGCCTACGGTCACTACGTCACCACTCCCGAGGAGTACGCCGCACAGAACTACGAGGGCGGCGCGACCATCTTCGGCCCGTGGACTCTCCCGGCGATCCAGCAGGTCGCCGCCGACCTGGCCCGCTCCATGCGCGCGGGCACGCCGCTCGACCCCGGCTCCCCGGAGCGTGACCTCACCGGCCGGGTCCCCACCTCGCCGCTCGGCAACCCGCTCGTGGACACCCCGGCCCCGCTGCGGAACTTCGGCGACGTGCTCGACCCGCCGCAGACCGAGTACCGGATCGGCCAGCGGGTGACGGTCCGGTTCAGCGGCACCCACCCCAATTCCGACCTGCGCCGCGGCGACACCTACCTCGCTGTCGAGCGCAACGACGGCGGCCGCTGGGTGCGGGCCCACGACGACGGCGACTGGTCCACGATGATCGTGTTCGAGGGCCTGCTCACCGTCACGAACGCCCTGATCACCTGGGATATCCCGAACGGCACCCCGAGCGGCGAGTACCGGATCGTCTACACCGCCTCCGGCCGGGGAATCGACGGCCGACTCTTCCCCGTGCGGGGGCAGAGCCAGGCCTTCCACGTCCGCTGACGGCGGTTCTGGGACACTGGTGGGCGTAACACTTGCACTGCCTAGTAATTGCACTTCTCCAGTGCTTGACCCCCCAAGGAAAGGACATCGCCCGTGGACATCAAGGGTGCATCCGTCATCGTCACCGGCGCCGCCTCCGGTCTGGGCAACGCCACCGCGCGGTCGTTCGCCGAGAAGGGCGCCACCGTCTTCGGTCTGGACCTGCAGCAGTCCATCGACAAGGCCGTCGAGCAGGGCATCGACGAGGGCATCACCCTCATCGCCGCCGACGTCACCAGCGAGTCCGACGTCCAGGCCGCGATCGCCCGCGCCACCGAGGCCGCCCCGCTGCGCGTCGTGGTCAACTGCGCCGGCATCGCGCCGGCCGCCCGCATCGTCTCCAAGCGCGGCGTGCACGCCCTCGACCTGTTCCAGACCTGCATCTCGGTGAACCTCGTGGGCACCTTCAACGTCATGCGTCTGGCCGCCGAGGCCATGTCCACCCAGGACACCGTGGACGAGGACGGCCAGCGCGGCGTCATCATCAACACCGCCTCCGTCGCCGCCTACGAGGGCCAGGTCGGCCAGATCGCCTACGCCGCCTCGAAGGGTGGCGTCTACTCGATGGGCATCTGTGCCGCGCGTGACCTCGCCCAGTTCGGCATCCGCGTCAACACCATCGCCCCGGGCACCATCGAGACCCCGATGCTCAAGGGCCTGACCGAGGAGTTCCAGAAGTCCCTCGAGGCCGCGATTCCGTTCCCCTCGCGCCTGGGCCGTCCGTCGGACTACGCGCAGCTGGCCAACGCGATCGTCGAGCACGACTACCTCAACGGCGAGAGCTTCCGCATGGACGGCGCCCTGCGCATGGCCCCGCGCTGAGCAGCGTGCCCCCGCGCTGAGCAGCGCTCGCAGGCCCCCCGCGGCCGCGTGACGCGCCGCCGCCTCGGGTTGCACGACGCGTCACCGCAGTTGCACGACAGAATGCGCGAATTCCAGCCGGGATCTCGCGCATTCTGTCTTGCAGCCCGAGGGCGATGTCGTGCAACCCACGCGGGCGGTCCGGGCGGTAGCTGACGCGGCGGGCCAAGCGACAGCTGGCAGCGACAGCGGACAGCGGACAGCGGCGGATCACGGCATCCGCGAAATCCACTCCCGCACCGCCCGCGTGGCCCGCACGTCGTCCTCGTTGTAGGCCAGGATCCGGGCCCGGCCCGAGTCTCGCTCGACGCCCCGTGCGGCCTGCGCGTCGCGGTACCAGCCGATAGAGGCCTCGCCGCCGGCCTCGGGGTCGCGCCACGTGAACCCGGCGACCGGCGCCACGACCTTGAGGCCGAGCCCCGAGGTGGAGACGAACTGGCCGGTCACCGCCTCGTGCACGTCAACCCACTGCGGGGAGGACAGGAACCGCCGTACCTCGGCAACCGACGGCACCCCTTTGACGACGGCCCGCGTGCCCTCCGGCCCGAACCTCGACGCCGTCGACAACATCCAGCCGTTCTCCGCCGACTTGGAGTAGCAGTAGGCCCGGAACGTGCGCCCCTGGCCGGCCGCCCGGTCCCGGATCGCGGTGAGCCAGCGCCAGAACTCGGCGAACGACCGGCCCTCGTCCGGATCGGGCAGGCGGGCCCACGTGGCGAACGGGCGGTACCCCTCCTCCTCGAGTGGCCGCCCGTCGCGCAGCGTCAGCAGCGTGCCCCACAGGTAGGCGCCGTCGTCGAGGTGGCTCTCGAGATCCACGTCGACCTCGATGTCGGCCCGCGGGATGGACGGCCGGGCGACCTTGGGCACCACGACCTCGCCGTCCCGGTGCGCCCGCGCGCGCAACACGGCGTCCGCGAACGGCTCGCCGTTCCAGTCGGCCGGCCGGTCGGGACCGGCGTCCGCGAGCTCGGCCACGGTGCGGATCCCCACCGCGTGGAGGGGGCCCACCTGTCCGCCCCCGACGACGAGGCTGACGTCATCCGCCACGACCAGCCGGTCGCGGCAGCCCGTCACCGGCCCGTCCCGTCCCACCCATCCCTCCCACCAGGGGCAGGTGCGGCATTCGCCGATCCGGCTCGGGACGGTGTCCAGCTCGCCGCGCACGACCGCCAGCCGCGTGTCATGGGCGCGTCCGGCCGACTCGAGGACCGGCCGTAGGTCGTGCACCACCGAGCGAGACGACCCCAGTCCGAGCACCGCCCCCACCGGCTCCGCCGCGGCGTGGCCGACCGCCTCCAGCAGGTGCCACGCGTGGACCAGCCGGTCCAGGTCCCCGGGGTGCCGCCGCACCCGCAGGGTCGGATCCGGCGCCGGGTGCCAGTCCAGGAGCCGGGTGACCAGCGCCCGCGAGGAGCTCCCGCCGCGTCGCGGGTCGACCACCTTGTGATTGACCACCAGCACCGGGGCGTACCCGCCCCCGGGCACCGCGGCCAATGCGCAGCGCATGCCCTCCCGACCGGTGACCGGATCAGCGGGCAGGGCGGCACCCCACACCAATGTCGCCCCGTCGGTGAGCGCGTGCAGGGTCGCGGCGACGTCGTCGTCGTCGGGCTGATCCCCCGGCAGATCCGTCCAGTGGTCCCCCACCACGTCCACCACATACGCGTCCGAGGTCTGGTCGCCCGGACTCGCTCCGCGCAGCGCGCGCTCCCGCAGGCCCGCGCGGCGATCCGCGGCCGCCATCGCACGCAACCGCACGCCCTCGTCCACCGGCGCCCACCGCCACCAGCCCGGACCCGCGTCCCGCTCCCGGGCCACGCGGTGCAGACAGCGGGCCCCGGACGCCGGCCCCACCACCGCATCGTCGGGGGACCCTGGCGTGGCGTTCGCGGCATCCTCCATCACGGTCCATCATGGACCAGACAGAGCCGAACTGCCGCTTCCGTGCGACCGTCCGGTCCTGCGGCACCGGCAGTTCGCCTAGGCTGGTGGCCTGATGTTCGCGACGAGAGAAGGATCGACGCCCATGGGCAAGCTGACGACCTACCGCGACAAGCGTGCCGAGCTGAAGGCCCACGCCCGGGCCCTGAAGTCCACCGCGATGACCGAGGCGAAGCTCGCCGCCAAGGAGACCCGCGAGAAGGCCCGGGAGGCCCACCGCGTCGACCTGGCCGAGACCAAGGAGCGGGCCAAGCTCGCCCGTCGCAACGCGGACCGCAAGGCCCGGCGCGAGGAGAAGCGCGCCAAGAAGATGGACAAGCTGTCCCAGAAGTCCTCCAAGCGGGACCGTAAGGGCGAGAAGGCGCTGGCCAAGCAGGAGCGCGCCACCCTCAAGCGCGAGGGGAAGGTGCTGGCCAAGGACCGCAAGCTGGCGGAGAAGATCGACGCCGCCGGCCGCAAGCACGAGTACCAGCTCGCCGAGATGGAGCTGAAGAAGCTCGACGGCACCAAGATCGGCAAGGAGGACCTGCAGCGTTGGCTGGGCCTGGCCAAGATCGCCACCCCGGTCCTGCTGCCGATGATCTACAAGCTCGTCTCCAACGCGCAGTCCTCCGACTCGGGCTCGGCCGCCGGCGCCGTGGACCTCAAGTCGGCCGGCATCAACGCCACCGGCCCCGGTGCGGCGCTCGGTGTGCGCATCGTGCGGCTCGAGCAGACCCTCGACCAGCTCGAGGTCAACCGCGGCGGCGAGCGGGAGGTCACCGACTTCGTCGCGTCCACCCGCACCCGGCTCCAGGATCTGCGTGCCGCCGTCGAGGCCGCCGAGACCACGCCCACCGCGCAGCGTCGCGAGGTGCACTCCTCGATCTCCGGGGAGCTCGACCGGATCAACAAGGACGTGTTCGCGCGTCTCGGGGTGAAGCCGTGAGCGGATTCCGTAGGAGGCTCGGGGCCGTCGCGGCGGCCACGGCCCTGCTCGGAGGGGCGAGCGTCCCGGCCGTGATGATGGCGCCGGTGGCGGCGGCTCACTCGGTGCTGATCTCCAGCGATCCGGAGGACGGCAGCGAGGTCGCCGACTCACCCGAGCAGATCGTGTTGACCTTCAACGAGGAGATCAACCAGAACTTCGTGACCGTCGCCGTGACGTCCGCGGAGGACTCCACCAATCGGGTGTCCGGCGAGCCGACCGTCGCGGGCGAGACCGTGACCGCGCAGGTCGAGGACCTGGCGCCGGGAAACTACACCGTCGGCTACCGCGTGACGTCGGCCGACGGGCACGTCGTGAGCGGGTCCTCGGTGTTCAGCGTGATCGACTCGGGCGCCGGCGAGGGTGCCGACTCCACGGGTGCCGCCGGGAGCGAGGCGCAGCCCGGGAGCGGCGGCGACCAGAGCGTCGAGACCGAGGCCGGGGAGGCCGAGGTCGACGCGGCCGAGGAGTCGGCGTCCGACGAGGGCGTCAACCCGGTGATCTGGGTGGTCGCCGGCCTGGCGGTCGTGCTGATCGGCGGGGCGTTCTTCCTCTTGCGCCGCGGCGACTGAGGGCGCGCGGCCAACGCCGCGGCTGCGTGGCTGCGGCTGCGTGGCTGCGGCTGCAGAACCTGAATAGAGCAGAGGGGCAGCGTAACCGGCGATGGTTACGCTGCCCCTCTGACTTGCGCTGCCTCAATGGTCCATTTCGGGCGCGTAACCCCTGCACAAGCGTGCATTCTCCCAGCGCAAGTCAGCCAGCCAGCGCATCCGGCGCCGGATGCGCTGGCTGGCTGGCTGCTCGCGGTCAGTGCCGGATGCGCTGGCCGGCTGCAGGCAGGAAGCCCTCAGGTCACCGGGTCGGCAGGAACCGCATCGCGTTGGTGGCCGGCGCGAGCATCTGCTGCCAGCGCTTGCGCGGCACGAAGCCCGGCCCGCTCATGTTGATCAGACGCTGGGTGGCGATGGTCTGCGCCTCGGTGTACTTGAGCAGGCCCTCGTCGCCGTGGCGGCGGCCGACGCCCGAGACACCCATGCCGCCCATCGGGCCCGCGACCGAGCCCCAGCCGGCGACGTACCCCTCGCCGACGTTGACGGTGCCGGTCCGCAGCCGGGCGGCGATCTGCTCGCCCTCGGCGTCCGAGCCGGCGAACACCGACGAGTTGAGCCCGTACTCGGTGTCGTTGGCCTTGGCGATCGCCTCCTCGACCGAGTCGACCGGGTAGATCGACACGACCGGCCCGAAGGTCTCCTCCTCGTAGCAGGTGGCGTCCTCGGGGACATCGGTGAGCAGGGTCGGCTCGTAGAACAGCGGCCCCAGATCCGGGCGGGGACGACCACCGGCCAGCAGGCGGGCGCCCTTGGCCACGGCGTCGTCGACGTGCGTGGTCACCACATCCAGCTGGTCACGGGAGATGAGACTGCCCATCTCGGCCTCGAAGTCGTAGCCGGGCCCGACGCTCATCGCGCGCACCCGCGCGGTCAGAGTCTCGATGAGCTGCGGTGCGATCGACTTCTCCACGTACACGCGCTCGACCGAGATGCACAGCTGCCCGGAGTTCGAGTAGAACGCCCGGCTGGCGACCTCGGCCACCTCGTCGAGGTCCGCACCGGCGGTGACGATCATGGCGTTCTTGCCACCGAGCTCGGCGGAGTAGCCGATCAGCCGCTCGCCGCACTGACGCCCGAGCACCCGGCCGGTCGCGGTGGAGCCGGTGAACATCAGGTAGTCCACGTTCTCGACGATCGCGCCGCCGACGGTCCCGCCCGATCCGGGCACGACCTGGAACAGGTCCCGGGGCAGGCCGGCCCGGTAGAACATGTCGGCCGCGGCGAGCGCGCAGAACGGGGTGATGGACGCGGGCTTGATCACCACGGCGTTGCCGGCGGCCAGCGCGGCCAAGGCGTCGGTGGCGGCGAGGTTGAGCGGGTAGTTCCACGGCGCGATCACGCCCACGACACCCTTGGGCTGGCGGTGCACGACGGCCTTGGTCAGGCCCGGCAGCATGCCCTGGACGCGCTTGGGCGCGAGCAGGCCGGGCGCGGCCTTGGCGTAATGACGCGCGGTGATGAGGCAGTCGAGCACCTCCTCCTGCGCGGAGGCGCGGCTCTTCCCGGTCTCGGCCTGGACGATGTTCATCAGCTCGTCGCGGTTCCGCATGACCAGCTTGGCGAACCGCTCGAGGACGGCGACGCGGTCCTTGGGGCCACGCTCTGCCCACGCCACCTGCGCGGCGCGGGCCCGCTCGACGGCGGCCACCACGTCGTCGGCAGTGCCGGCAGGGATCTCGGCGAGCGGGTCGCCGGTGAAGACCTCGTTGATTGCCGCGACGGGGCGGCTCGTGGGGTCGGTGCGGAATTCGGGGATGGCGACAAGGTCGAGAAGACGGTCGTACACGCGGGTCGTGGGTCGGCTCATGCGCACGAGGCTACCGGCGAGTAGCAACGGATGCGTGTCCGAGGTCACGTGGGCGCGCCGCTTGCGGACTTGACCCTGACGTCGCGTCAGGCCCGAACCTCGTTGATGTGAGAGATGCTGGAGGAATGACGACTGGCGAGGGCCTCACCGTGGGTGCGGTCGCCGAGCTCGTGGGTGTGAGCGTCCGGACCCTGCACCACTGGGACCGGATCGGGTTGGCGCCGGCGAGCGGGCGGACGTGGTCGGACTACCGGGTGTATGACGACGACGACGTCGCCCGTATCCACCGCGTACTCGTCTACCGCGAGCTCGGATTCCCGTTGGCCGAGATCGGCTCCCTGCTCGACGACCCCGCCGCGGACGAGCACGCCCATCTGGCGCGCCAACGCGAGTTGCTCCTCGAACGGATCTCCCACCTGCAGGAGATGGTCTCCGCAGTAGACCGCCTGAAGGAGGCGATCACCATGAATGCACCGCTGACACCGGAGGACCGCGTCGAGATCTTCGGTACCGACTGGAAGGAGGAGTACCAGATCGAGGCAGAGCAACGCTGGGGCGACAGCCCGCAGTGGGCGCAGTCGCAGGAGCGCACGGCCCGCATGTCCAAGGCGGAGTGGAAGCAGGTCAAGGCCGACGCGGACGCGCTCAATGCCGACCTCGCGGCGGCCAAGCGTGTCGGCGTCGATCCGGCCTCGCCCGAGGCCGCCGAGCTGGCCGAGCGGCACCGCGCGTCGATCGCGCAGTTCTACGACTGCACGTATTCGATGCAGGTCTGCCTGGCCCGGATGTACACGCAGGACCAGCGGTTCGCCGAGACGTACGACGCGCTCGAGCCGGGTCTGACGCAGTGGCTCGTCGCCGCCGTCGAGGCCAATGCCCGCGCGCACGGTGTCGACCCGGAGACCGCGACCTGGGAGTAAGGCGTCATGTCGTCGGTAGGGGAATGGTAAAGCGAGCCCGGCGGGAATATACCCCCCTGGGGTATGGTTGGCGACGCGTAGGCACCCATCCCCGGAACCCAGGAGGCAGCGACCGTTATGGCCGACGACGAGGTCCGCACAGCACGGGCACATCACGGCGCCCGCGGCCACCACGAGCATCACGGTCACCACAGCGAGGCCGATGGCCACGATCACGGCAGCCACACCGGACACGGCCACCAGGGCCACGGCGCCGATCATGACCATGGAGACCACGTGCAGGTGTTCCGCCGCCTGTTCTGGATCATGCTCCTGCTCGGCATCCCGACGGTGGCGTTCTCGCCGATGTTCGGCTCCCTCCTCGGCTACGAGGTGAGTGGCTGGGGACTGTGGGTGGCCCCGGTCCTCGGCACGGTGATGTACGTCTGGGGCGGTCAGCCCTTCCTCTCCGGCGGCTATGACGAGGTGGGGGCCAAGCAGCCGGGGATGATGCTGCTCATCAGCCTCGGCATCACGGTCGCCTTCGTCGCCTCCTGGGGGTCCACCGTGGGCGTGCTCGGCCACGATCTGGAGTTCTGGTGGGAGTTGGCGCTGCTCATCGTCATCATGCTGCTCGGACACTGGGTCGAGATGCGGTCTCTAGCGCAGACCAGCTCCGCCCTGGACTCCCTGGCGGCTCTCCTGCCGGACGAGGCCGAGCGGGTCGAGGGCGACGCCGTCGTCGCCGTCGCGCCCGCCGAGCTGCGAGTCGACGACGTGGTGGTGATCCGCCCCGGTGGCAGTGTCCCCGCCGACGGCGTGGTGGTCCAGGGTGCCGCGAGCATGGACGAGTCGATGATCACCGGTGAATCCCGCACGGTCCGCCGCGCGGAGGGCGACCCCGTGGTGGCAGGCACCGTCGCAACGGATTCCGGCATCCGCGTCCGGGTCGGTGCCGTGGGAGAGGACACCGCACTCGCCGGCATCCGCAAACTCGTCGCCGATGCCCAGAATTCCTCCTCCCGGGCACAACGCCTCGCCGACCGGGCTGCCGCCTGGCTGTTCTGGTTCGCACTCGGGGCCGCGCTGATCACCGCCGTCGTGTGGACGATCGTCGGCACCCCCGACGAGGCCGTGATCCGCGTGATCACCGTGCTGGTCATCGCCTGCCCCCACGCCCTCGGCCTGGCGATCCCGCTGGTGGTGTCGATCGCCACCGAACGCGCGGCACGCGGCGGCGTCCTGATCAAGGACCGTTTGGCTCTGGAGAGCATGCGAACCGTCGACGTGGTCCTGTTCGACAAGACCGGAACCCTGACCAAGGGCACACCCGCCGTCACCGCCGTCGACCCCGGCGGCCGCATGACGGTCGACCGGGTGTTGGCCCTGGCTGCTGCGGCCGAGTCCGATTCCGAACACCCGCTGGCCAAGGCCATCGTCTCGGCCGCCGCTCAGCGCGAGCTCGAGATCCCGCCCGCGACCGACTTCAGTTCCTCGCCGGCCGTGGGCGTTCAGGCCACGGTCGAGGCACAGACCATCCAGGTGGGTGGACCGTACCTGCTCGAGCAGGAGGGTGGCCGCGAACTCGGAATCGCTGACCGGTGGCGTGCCGAGGGCGCGATCATCCTGCACGTACTTGTCGATGGCGACGTGGTCGGCGCACTGCGACTGGTCGACGAGGTCCGTCCCGAGTCGAGGAGGGCGGTCGACTCGCTCCATGACCGTGGTTTGGAGGTCGTGATGATCACCGGTGACGCCGACGCGGTGGCCGCCTCGGTCTCTGACGAACTGGGGATCGACCGCTACTTCGCCGGGGTCCGTCCCCAGGACAAGGCCGCTACCGTCTCGCGGCTCCAGGAGGAGGGCCGCCGCGTCGCCATGATCGGCGACGGCGTGAACGACGCCCCGGCGCTCGCCCAGGCGGACGTGGGCCTGGCAATCGGCGCCGGGACCGACGTGGCGATCGCCTCGGCCGGCGTGGTACTGGCCTCCGACGACCCCCGCGCCGTGGTCTCCGTGCGGGCGCTCTCGGAGGCCGCCTACCGCAAAATGGTCCAGAACCTGTGGTGGGCGGGTGGCTACAACCTGATCGCGGTTCCGTTGGCGGCCGGTGTGCTCGCGCCGATCGGCGTGGTGATGCCGATGTCCGTCGGTGCGATCCTGATGTCCCTCTCCACGGTCGTCGTCGCGGCGAACGCCCAACTGTTGCGCCGGCTGGACCTTCGGCCGGACACGGTCACCGACTCGGCCCCACACCGACAGGAAGCGACATGACAGCACCTGGCCGGCGCCCACCGTTGAACACGACGGATGGTCCGCGACGTCTCCGATGTCAACCGGAGATGACGACCTGACGTGCCTGACATGTTCGCTGCCGCCTGCGCGGACACTGCGAGGTCGGCGGTGAAGCGTGCCGGTGATGCGAGAAGGCCTGCGCCGACCTCCTCGCCGCGATCGGCTGACGCCCGTCCGACGTGTCGCCCGGGAAGTCGCCTGACGTCTGGACGAACGGGTGCCGGGAATCCGGAAGCGCGCCCGCCATTCGAGCCCAGCCGCCCGTAAGCTGCCCCCCATGAGCAGATGGACCACCGCCGACATCCCCGACCAGACCGGGCGCACGGTCGTCATCACCGGCGCCAACTCGGGCCTGGGCCTGCAGGCCACGGAGGCGCTCACCGCCGCCGGCGCCCGGGTCATCATGGCCTGCCGGGACACCGCCCGCGCCGAGTCGGCACGCGCCGGGCTCGCGCAGCCGGACCGAGCCGAGGTCACCCAGCTCGATCTGGCCGACCTCGACTCGGTCCGCGCCGCCGGTGAGTTGCTGGCCGCGCGCGAGCCCGACGTCCTGATCAACAACGCCGGCGTCATGAACATCCCGCTGGCCCGCACCCCGCAGGGCCACGAGATGCAGTTCGGCGTCAACGTGCTCGGGCACTTCGCGCTCACCCGGAAGCTGGCCCCGGCCCTGTCTGACCGGGTGGTATGGCTGGGCTCGGCCATGCACCGCTTCGGTTCGATCGATCTTGACGACCTGGACTGGACCCGCCGCCGCTACATCCCGATGTCCGCGTACGCCGCCTCCAAGCTCGCGTGCGTGATGCTCGCCTACGAGCAGCAGCGCCGGCTCGACGCACAGGGGTCACACCTCAAGGCGGTGGCCGCTCATCCCGGCTATTCGGCCACGAACCTGCAGTACCACAGCGGCAGCGGTATCCAGGACCTGTTCATGCGGGCGGCCGAGAAGATCCCGTTCCTGGTCCAACCGGCCGAGCGGGGCGCCCTCCCCGAGCTCTACGCCGCGACCGTTCGCGACGTGGCGGGCGGCGCCTACATCGGCCCCGACGGGCCGGGCGAGCTCACCGGTTATCCGAAGATCGTCGGCTCCACGCGCGCGTCCCGCGACGAGGCCGTGGCCGCCGCACTGTGGAACCGCTGCGAGGAGATGACCACACAGGCCTGACGGGACTCCACGCCGCGGCCCTCGCCCGGCGTCGCCGACGGGCGACCCCGCGCGGGTCACCCCTCGGCGGCGCCGTTCGCCTCGGCGGCGGCCGCGGCTGCCTCGGCCTCCACGCGGCGGCGCTCGTTGTCCGCGTGGGGATCCGACTCGGCGGCGATCTGCACCGCATCGATGCTCCCGGTCAGCGGACCGGGCAATTCCGCCCCGGCGGCGTTGGCCGCGTCCTCGATCATGGTGCCGCCCTGGGCGGAGCCCTCGACGACCCCGTGCCAGAAGTTCAGCTCGCCCTCGTTCAGCTCCCCTCGCTCCTGGCGCGCGCCCATCTCCGCGGTGACGATGCCGGCGACCTGCACGCTGAGCACCGGGAAGACGTACTCGGGGATGACCACCGAGCCGAGCCCGATGGTGCCCGAACCGAGCGAGCCGACCGCGTTGACATAGGTCGATCCCGGAACGAGGCCAGAGGAGGCCACCGAGGCCACCGCGGAACCGCCCGCGGAACCGACCGCCTCGAGCGGGGCCACCGAGCCCAGCGTCTGGCCGACGGACAGCGCCGTGCCGACAAGCTCTCCGCTACCGGCCGCCTCCAGCCCCGCGGAGCCGAGGGCCGGGCCACCCACGACTATCTCGTCGGGAACCTGCTCGATCAGCTTGTCGACGCTGCCCTCGCCCGAACCCTGGCCGATCTGCTCGACCGACAGCGCGCCCGCCTCGGTGTCGGCATGGGCGATGGCCGGAACGCCGACGATCGTCAGCGTCACGGCCGCGAACGCTGCGCCGAGACGCTGGACTCGGGTTCCGAAGACACGGTTCAGGGACATCGTGAAAGGCCTCTCGTTACACCTCGGACTCCGATGGTCCGTGCATTCCAGCAGGGTACTACTGCAGCGCGGAGGTGAGCCGGGCAACGTTGTCCACGTAACGTCCCGGCCACGGTCGATTCATCCAGGTATCGAGATCCAGAGTGCTGCTCTCCAGGAGATACCTCTCCACCACGTCGTTGAGGTCGGCCACCGCCGCGCCGCCCAGGACGAGCATGCTGACCTCGAAGTTCAGGTTGAACGAACGGAGGTCCATGTTGCTCGAGCCGACGATGCCGCCGTAGTCGTCCACCAGCATCATCTTGGTGTGCAGGACGGCCGGTGACCGGAATCTGTGGATGATGACACCCGCCTCGAGCAGCGCCCGGAAGTAGGACCGCTGCGCGTGGTGGACCATGAACTGGTCGGCCTTGTCCGGCACGAACAGCTCCACCTCCACGCCCCGGTAGGCCGCCGAGGTCAATGCGTGCAGCAACGCCTCATCAGGAACGAAATAGGGGCTGACGATTCGCAGTCGCTCACGTGCCTGCGAGATGAGCTGGGTGAACATCCGGAGATTGGGCTGCGTGCGGTACCCCGGCCCCGACGGCACGAGCTGGAAAGCGCTCACCGGATCACCGGCCGTGGGGTCGCCGCCCATCGATCCCGCTGTGGCCGGCAGCCCCTTGGCGAGTTCGCCGACGGTCTCAATGATCTCCCCGCACTCGGAGTACCAGTCCACGGCGAAGACGGCGTCCATGGAGTGGACGATCTCACCACGGACCTCCATCATCAGGTCCACCCACTCCCGCCCGAGCTTGGCGTTGCGCGCGCTGCCGTAGTGCCGTTCGATGAGATTCTGTGAACCCACGAACCCGTGGTCACCGTCCACCATGAGCATCTTGCGGTGGTTGCGCAGGTCCGGGCGCCGAAACCGGCCGACGAACGGGTTGATCGGAAGCATGAGGTGGAACTCGACCGGCGTGTTCCGCAGGCGGCGCCGCAGCACCTTGAACCCCTTGTACTTTCCGGAACCGAGATGGTCGGCCAGGACGCGGACCGTCACCCCGCGCTCGGCGGCCTCCACGGCGGCGGTGAAGAACTCGTCGGTCTCGTCGTCCCAGGACTGGGCGTAGAACTCGATGTGGACCCGATCCGTCGCCGCGCGGACGGCGTCGGTCATGGCCGCGAGCGACAGCTTGTAGTCCGAGTACAGCGCCACGAACTCACCCGACATGCACGGGATCTCGGTGAGTTTCCGGTTCATCTCGAGGATCGTGTGCACCCCCGGCGCGACCCGGACCCCCACCGGGACCGTGGGGCGGTTCTTCAGCGCGCCCTCGTACAGCTGGTTGGCCTGGGCCTGGATGACGTGCCTTCGTCCCGTGATGTACGGGTTGCCGAACAGCAGGAACAGCGGCACCCCGACCACCGGGATGAACAGGATGGCCAGCAGCCAGGCCTGCGACGACCCCGGCTGGCGGTTCTCCGGGACCATGCCCAGAGCGAGGATCTTGATCGCGTATTCGGTGATGAGGATGGCCGAGGTGAGGCCCTCGGGCATGTGCAGGAGCGCGAGTTCCTGGGTTCCTGTGTTCACCCGTCCGCCTTGCTCAGCACCTCGCCCACGGGCAGCGTGCGTGGGTCGATCACCCCGCCGCGACGCATGGTCCACCGCACCACACCGGCGAGTGCCCGCTGGGTGTAGACCGAATCCGCCCGACCGAGCTCGCGGGCGCCGGGCAGGACGATGAACGCCTCGTCGTCCGCGACGACGGCGAAGTCGGCCCGCAGACCCTGCCGGATCCCCCCGCGGTCGCCCAGGCCCACGATCTCGGCGGGCCGGCCGGACATCCACCGCGCCACATCAGCCAGATCGAAGCCGCGTCGCCGTGCCTCCGTCCACACCACGGACAGACCCAGCCGGGCCGAGGCGACGGCGTCGATCGTGCCGTCACGCAGCGCCTCCCACAGCAACTCCCGGTTCGCGGCATCCCGGACCGGCGGGTCGAGGGTCGCCGCGGCGGCCGCACCCCGGGTGATCTCCGAGACCAACGCCAGCATGTGGGGGTTCGTCGAGGCGGTCACGGCCAGGCCGTCCCGCGACGCCGCCCGCAGCATCGGCAGCTCTTCGTGGTCCGCCACGGAGCGGACATGCATCCGGCCGCCGGTCCGGCGCACCACATCGAGCAGGTCGGGCAGCACCTCCACGCCGGCGTCCACCGCGAACAGGGCACCGCGGCCCATGACCTCCTCGGCGGCCGCGACCAGCCGGGCCCGGTCGAGCGTCGGCGCGCCCGCCACGCCCTTGCCCTCCGCGACGGCCGACACCCCGAACACTCCCCGGTCCAGCAATTCGCCCAGCCGGCCCACGTTGCCCGGCACCGCTGCGCCCCACAGGCCCACGTCGACGGCCGACTCCCCGGTGACCTCGTCCCGCCAGGTGTCGACCTCCGCCGGAGTGGTTGCGGACGGCTCGCCGTCCGTGCCGTAGTCGATCACCGAGGTGATGCCGCCCTGCGCCGCGGAGCGGGTCCCCACGGCCACGTCCTCGGTGCTGACGTGCGGGTCGACCAGTCCCGGCATGAGCACCACGTCGTCGCCCAGATTGATGGTGTGGTCGCCGGCCAGACCGATGTCCCGCGCATCGGACCCCGTGCGCACCGACGAGATCACGCCCCCGTCCACGGTCACCGCCGCCTGCTGGATGCGGTCGTCGACCACGGCCCGGCGGGCGTGAATCAGGAGTTCGTACTGGGCCACGGCAGGTTCCTCCCCGTAGTGCGGACATCGGGCGGCGCTGTTCTCCGGCCATTGTCCCCCACGGGTGGGCCGACCCGTGGTCGGCTGGCCGGATAGCGTGAGGGGTGTTGACCGCATCGTTCAGGAGGACACGCATGACCGACAGCCCCACCGGATTCGTCCCCACGGCGGACCTCGTCGATGAGATCGGCGAGGACGTCCGCAGCTGCGACACCCAGTTCCGCGACCTGGGCGGACGCACCGAATTCTTCGGCCCCGTCTCCACCGTCCGGTGCTTCCAGGACAACGCCTTGCTCAAGAGCGTGCTCGGCGAGGCCGGCGGGGGCCGGGTGCTGGTAATCGACGGTGGCGCGAGCGTCCACACCGCCCTGGTGGGCGACCTCATCGCCGAGCTGGGCCGCTCCAACGGGTGGGCCGGCGTGGTGGTCAACGGCGCGATCCGCGACTCGGCGGTCGTCGGCGGCATGGACTTCGGCTGCAAGGCCCTGGGCACCAACCCACGCAAGTCCACCAAGACTGGCGCCGGCGAGCGCGATGTCACGGTGAGCTTCGGTGGGGTCGACTTCGTGCCCGGTGACATGCTCTACGCCGACACCGACGGCATCGTGGTGCGCTAGACCGCCCCGCCGAGGCTCGCGAGCGGCGCCGTGAGGAGCTGCCCGACCGACGCCTCCGGCCCGTAGCTCCCGGTCGATCCGGGCGCGTAGGACCCGGTGGAGTTGGGCACGCCCACCGACAGCACCACGGATCCGGTGTTGATGAGCCCGCTGATCAGGTCCGCCAGGGAGCCTGTGCCCAACGAGCCGTAACCGAAACTCCCGGCCACGACGGCGGCGGTCGCCGCGTCGAGGGTCATGCACCACACCACGCCGGTGTAGGTGGGGATGAACACGCACCCTGCCGGGGTGTCCAGGTCGACAGTCGGAGCCGGCTCGCCGTCCTCGGCATGAGCGACCCCGCTGGCGGCGAAGATCGTGGCCGCGGCCAGAGCCGACGCGGCCGAGACGAGGGCGGTCTTGCGCATGGGGCATCCTCCGGAATCGCTGGCCCGCGCCACGGCGGGACTACGGAGCGTATGTTAACTCTCTTTCATCCGGTGCGTGTGCTGCACCCCGGCCGACCGAACGAACCGGGACGGCCCGCCCGCGGCGAGCAGCAGCTCACGCCTCCCGGCGGATCCAGCGCAGCAGCGGGCCGAGCGAGACGCGGTCGGTGAGGTCGAGTCCGCCCAGCTCGAGCATCGCGTCCTCCTCCGGGGTGCGGTCCGACTTGCGGCGAAGCGCGGCCAGCGCCGTCTTGATCCCCAGACGTTGGCGAAAGCCGAGCTGGTCCGGGGTCACCACCCCGCGCAACTGGAACAGCTTGAGCTTGCCGAGCTGGTCGGCGGAGAACTCGGTCGACATCAGCTCGATCCGTGCGTCGTCCGTGACCGGGGTGGGCCCCACCATGACGACCGCGACCCGGCGGCCGGCCTCGACCAGCGCCTCCCAGTTGTCGGTGATGAACGTCGAGCCGCCGAGGCCACCACCGGGCTGCATGCCGGTGAACAGCACGACCGTGCCGGCGACCACCATCTCGCCGGGGTCTGCCTCGTCATAACGGGTGGTCCGCGTCTCGAAGTCCTCCGCCAACCACTCGGCATACCGACGGGCGCCGGCGTCGTCGTCATGCAAGATCACCGGGGCCTGTACCGACCCCTGTGCCCCCTCGCTCATCGGTTCCCCTCCGCCTCGGACCGGGCCACCACGCGGGCCGCGCGGCCACCGGTGGCCACCACGTCCCCGTCGACCATGCCGCGGCCGCGCCGCAGGTCGACCTCACCGTTGACACTGACCTCGCCGGCGGCGACGGCGTCCTTGGCGTCGGCGCCGGAGTCCAGCAACGAAGACAGCTTGAGGAACTGGCCCAGCGTCAGTTTGCGGCTCAGGTCGCACTCGACGTCGTCGACCGGCGGACCGGCCGGCGCGGGTGCGGCCCGGCCGGCTCGTCCTCGTCCTGCGATGTGGCGGCTCATGCCGCTGAGCTTATCGGGCGACCGGCGGCAGGGTCGGAGCGCGCCGCGGCGCCTCCTCCGGCGGTGTCCCCCGACCGCGTCGCGTGACCAGCGCCAGGCCGGTCCCACCGGCGACGAGAGCCCCAACGGCCAGCACGAGTGCCACCATCTGCACCGCGGACATGCCGAAGGTCCCCTCGTCGGGAGCCTTCTCCTCCGCGGCGTCCTCCCCCCCGGCGGGCAGCGGGGGCAACTGGCTGAGCGCCGGCAGGTCGGTGATCACCACCCGCGGGCCCGGCTCGAGGACCTGCGCCGTCGCCGCCGGGGCGCCCTGCAGCGCGATCACTGCGCAGAGCGCACCGATCACGGCGAGAGGGCGACGGCGGACCATAACCTGCCTTCCGTGACGGCGGCCGGGCGGCCTGGAATTGTGATGCGCCCAATCTTAGGTTCGCCTCAGGTATTACGCCACGGCGCCCCTCGAGTCGTAGTGCTCCGGGGCGCCGTGCCGCCGTCAGCGCTGCGCGACGTCCGTCGGGCGGACGGGAGCCGGCAGCGCCGTCTCGCCCATCAGGTACCGGTCCACCGCGGCCGCGGCCGAGCGGCCCTCCGCGATGGCCCACACGATGAGCGACTGGCCGCGGCCCATGTCGCCGGCCACGAAGACCCCGTCGACGTTGGTCGCCCAGGTGCCGTCCCGGTCCACGTTGCCGCGGTCGGTGAAGTCGACACCCAGATCCGAGCACAGGCCGGAGCGTTGCGCGCCGGTGAAGCCCATCGCGAGCAGCACCAGGTCGGCGGGGTACTCGAAGTCGGAGCCGGGCACGGGCTCGAACCGGCCGTCGACCATCTTCACCTCGGAGCCCTTGAGCGCGGTCACATGCCCGCCGGAGCCCACGAACTCGGCGGTCGACACGCTGTACACCCGCTCACCGTTCTCCTCGTGCGCGGAGGCGGTGCGGAACATCAGCGGGTACACCGGCCACGGCGTCGAGGCCGCGCGGGTGGCCGGCGGGCGGGGCATGATCTCGAAACTCTTCACCGACCTCGCGCCCTGCCGGGTCGCGGTGCCGAGGCAGTCCGCGCCGGTGTCGCCGCCGCCGATGATGATCACGTGCTTGTCACGCGCGTGGACCTCCGGCAGCCCGTCCGCGTCCACCACGGGATCCCCCGCGGCGGCCTTGTTGGCCAGCGGCAGGAAGTCCATCGCCTGGTGGATCCCGTCGAGCTCACGGCCGGGCACCGGCAGGTCGCGGCGCAGGGTGGCGCCGCCGCACAGCACGATCGCGTCGAACTGCGCGCGCAACTGGGTGGCGGTGATGTCCTTGCCGACGTTGACGCCGGGGCGGAAGACCGTGCCCTCCGCCTCCATCTGCGCCAGGCGGCGGTCGAGGACCGCCTTCTCCATCTTGAACTCCGGGATCCCGTACCGCATGAGCCCGCCGATGCGGTCGTCCCGCTCGAAGACCGTGACGGCGTGCCCGGCACGGGTGAGCTGCTGGGCGGCGGCCAGCCCGGCCGGGCCGGAGCCCACCACGGCGACGGTCTGCCCGGTACGGAACGACGGCACGACCGGGTCCATGCCGCCCTCGGCCCACGCGGCCTCGGCGATCTCGACCTCGATCTGCTTGATGGTGACCGGCTCCTGGTTGATGCCCAGGACACACGACCCCTCGCACGGCGCCGGGCACAGGCGCCCGGTGAACTCGGGGAAGTTGTTGGTCGCGTGGAGCCTGTCCACCGCCGCGTCCCAGCGTCCGCGGTGCACCAGGTCGTTCCACTCCGGGATGATGTTGCCCAGCGGGCAGCCCTGGTGGCAGAACGGGATGCCGCAACTCATACACCGGGAGGCCTGCGTCCTCAGGTGGTCCTCGGGCAGGGTCGTGGACTCGTAGACCTCCTTCCAGTCCATGATCCGGAGGTCGACCGGCCGGCGCTTCGGCAGCTCGCGCTCGGTGTGCTTGAGAAAGCCCTTCGGGTCAGCCATTTGCGGCCTCCATGATCGCCTCGTCCACGTTGCGTCCGTCCTTCTCCGCCTGCTCGATGGCCAGCAGCACGCGCTTGTAGTCGCGCGGCATGACCTTGGCGAAGTGATTCACGTTCTGGGCCCAGCCGCCCAGGATGTCCCGGCCCCGGGCCGAGTCGGTCTCGGCGACGTGCCGCTCCACGATGTCGTGGAGGAACTGCACGTCGTCGGCGTCGAGCTCCTCGATGTCGACGAGCTCACCGTTGAGGTTCTCGGCCAGTGCGCCGTCGGGGTCGTAGAAGTAGGCCACGCCGCCCGACATGCCGGCGGCGACGTTGCGGCCGGTGGAGCCGAGCACGACGACCTTTCCGCCGGTCATGTACTCGCAGGCGTGGTCGCCCACGCCCTCGACGACCGCGGTGACGCCGGAGTTGCGCACGCAGAACCGCTCGCCCACGATCCCGCGCAGGAACACCTCGCCGGCGGTGGCGCCGTAGCAGATCACGTTGCCGGCGATGATGTTGTTCTCGGCCACGAAGTCGGGGGCGGCGTCGTGCGCCGGGCGGACCACGATCCGGCCGCCGGACAGGCCCTTGCCGACGTAGTCGTTGGCGTCGCCGAGGACCCGGAGCGTGACGCCGGAGGCCAGGAACGCTCCCAGCGAGTTGCCGGCCGAGCCGGTGAAGGTCAGGTCGACAGAGCCGTCGGGGAGCCCGGCGGCGCCGTGCGCCCTGGAGATCTCGTGGCTGAGCATCGTGCCCACCGAGCGGTTGACGTTGGCGATCGGGTAGGCGCCGGTGACGGGCCCGCGCGAGGGGTCGACGACCACGTCGCGGCAGTCGTCGATCAGCGTCCGGTCGAGCACCTTCCCCAGCTTGTGGTCCTGCTTCTTCGTGCAGCGCAGGTCCTGGTGCATGAACGGCGAATCGGCCTGGGCGAAGATCGGTTCCAGATCGAGTCCCGCGATGCGCTTGTTGTGGGCGAACGCCCGGGACTTGTCGAGGCACTCCGAGTGGCCGATCGCCTCGTCGAGGGAGCGGAAGCCCAGCTCGGCGAGGTATTCGCGGACCTCCTCGGCGATGAACTCCATGAAGTTCACGACGTACTCGGCCTTGCCGTTGAACCGCTCGCGCAGCACCGGGTTCTGGGTGGCCACGCCGACGGGGCATGTGTCCAGATGGCAGACGCGCATCATGACGCAGCCGGCCACCACGAGCGGGGCGGTGGCGAAGCCGAACTCCTCCCCGCCGAGCAGGGCCGCGATGATCACGTCGCGCCCGGTCTTGAGCTGCCCGTCGACCTGCACGACGATGCGATCACGCAGGCCGTTGACCAGCAGGGTCTGCTGGGTCTCGGCCAGGCCGAGCTCCCACGGCCCACCGGCGTGCTTCAGGGAGGTCAGTGGGGAGGCCCCGGTGCCGCCGTCGTGACCGGAGATGAGCACCACGTCGGCGTGTGTCTTGGACACGCCCGTGGCCACGGTGCCGACGCCCTGCTCGGCGACCAGCTTCACGTGGACCCGCGCCTGCGGGTTCGCGTTCTTCAGGTCGTAGATGAGCTGCGCCAGGTCCTCGATCGAGTAGATGTCGTGGTGCGGCGGCGGGGAGATGAGCCCGACGCCCGGCGTCGAGCCGCGGACCTCGGCGACCCACGGGTACACCTTGTTCGGCGGGAGCTGACCGCCCTCGCCGGGCTTGGCGCCCTGGGCCATCTTGATCTGGATGTCGGTGCAGTTGGCGAGGTAGTGGCTGGTCACGCCGAACCGGCCGGAGGCGACCTGTTTGATGGCCGAGCGTCGCCAGTCGCCGTTCGCGTCCGGGGTGAAGCGGTCGGTCGACTCGCCGCCCTCGCCGGAATTGGACCGCGCGTGGAGCCGGTTCATGGCGATCGCGAGGGTCTCGTGCGCCTCGGCGGAGATCGAGCCGTAGCTCATCGCACCGGTCGAGAACCGCTTGACGATCTCCGAGACCGGCTCGACCCGGTCGATCGGTATGGGCTGGCGGTCACTGCTGAGTTCGAACAGGCCGCGCAGGGTGGCCAGTCGCTCGGACTGGTCGTCGACCAGACGGGTGTACTCCTTGAAGATCTCGTAGCGGCCGGACCGCGTGGAGTGCTGGAGCTTGAACACCGTGTCCGGGTTGAACAGGTGGTACTCGCCCTCGCGGCGCCACTGGTACTCGCCACCGATCTCGAGCTCCCTGTGCGCGGCCTCCTCGGGCCGCGGCAGGAAGGCGAAGCGGTGACGGCGGGCCACGTCCTCGGCGATCTCGTCCAGGTCGATGCCGTCGATGGGGCTGATCGAGCCGGTGAAGTACTCGTCGCACAGTTCCTGCGACAGACCGGTGACGTCGAACAGTTGGGCGCCGGTGTACGAGGCCAGGGTGGAGATGCCCATCTTGGACATCACCTTGAGCACGCCCTTGGCGGCCGCCTTGCGGTAGTTGGCGTAGGCCACCTCGGTCTCGACGCCGGTCAGGTCGCCGGTCTTGACGAGCTCGTCGATCGACTCGAACGCCATGTACGGGTTGATCGCCTCGGCGCCGTAACCGAAGAGCACGGCCATGTGGTGGACCTCGCGGGCATCGCCGGACTCGATCACCAGGCCGACGCGGGTCCGGGTCTTCTCCCGCACCAGGTGGTGGTGGACGGCCGAGGTCAGCAGCAGCGACGGGATCGGCGCGTTGCGCTCGTCCGACTCGCGATCCGACAGCACGATGATCGACGCGCCGTCTTCGATGGCGCGGGAGACCTCGCGGCGGATCCGGCCGAGCGCGATGCGCAGGCCGCGACCGCCGTGGGCGACGTTGTACAGGCCCCGGACGACGACCGACTGCAGGCCGGGACGGACCCGACCGGCCGCCATGAGCGTGGTGAGGTCGGTGTTGCTGAGGATCGGGTTGTCCAGTCGGACTTGCCGGCACGAGTCCGGCCCCGGGTTGATGAGGTCGCCCTCCGGGCCCAGGGTCACGCCGTAGCTGGTGACCAACTCCTCCCGGATGGCGTCGAGCGGCGGGTTGGTGACCTGGGCGAATCGCTGGGCGAAGAAGTCGAACAGCATCCGCGACCGCTGGGACAGCACCGGCAGCGGGGTGTCGGTACCCATGGATCCGATCGCCTCGGCACCCGTGGCGGCCATCGGAGAGACGAGTATCCGCAGCTCCTCCTCGGTGTAGCCGAAGACCCGCTGGCGCAGCACCACGCGCTCGTGGCTCATGATCTCGTGTCGGACCTCGGGCAGGTCCTCGAGGCGGGTGATGCCCTCGTCGAGCCAGGTGCGGTACGGGTGCTCGGCGGCGAGGGAGGTCTTGATCTCCTCGTCGTCGATGATCCGGCCCTGCTCGGTGTCGACCAGGAACATCCGGCCCGGCCGCAGGCGGGTCTTGGTGACGACCTTGTCCTGCGGGATGTCGAGCACGCCCACCTCGGAGGCCATCACGACGAGGCCGTCGTCGGTCACCCAGATGCGCGAGGGGCGCAGACCGTTGCGGTCGAGCACGGCGCCGATCACGGTGCCGTCGGTGAAGGTGATCGAGGCCGGTCCGTCCCAGGCCTCCATGAGCGAGGCGTGGTACTCGTAGAACGCCCGCTTGGCGGGGTCCATGGTCGCGTGCCGCTCCCAGGCCTCGGGGACCATCATGAGCACGGCGTGCGGCAGCGGCCGACCGGCCAGGGTCAGCAACTCGAGCGCCTCGTCGAAGCGGGCGGTGTCCGATCCGCCGGGGGTGCAGATCGGCAGCGCCGCCGACAGGTCCTCGATGTGCTCGCTCGACATGAGCGACTCGCGGGCCCGCATCCAGTTCTCGTTGCCGCGCGCGGTGTTGATCTCGCCGTTGTGCGCGACGTAGCGGAACGGGTGGGCCAGCGGCCACGCCGGGAACGTGTTGGTGGAGAACCGGGAGTGCACGATGCCCAGCGCCGACTCGACGCGCTCGTCCCGGAGGTCGACGTAGAAGTCCGGGAGCTGCTTCTCGGTGAGCATGCCCTTGTAGACCATGGTCCGCGGGCTCAGTGAGGGGAAGTAGACCGTCTCGGAGCCGATGTCTCCGCGGCCGGGACCCTTGCTGCCCAGTTCGTGCTCGCACCGCTTCCGGACGACGAAGCACTTGCGCTCGAGTTCGAGCCCGGTGAGCAGCCGTCCGTCCGGGCCGGCCGCCTTGACGAAGATCTGGTGGATCGTGGGCTGCGCGTCGCGGGCGATCGCGCCGACCGAGGAGTCGTCGACCGGGACCTCGCGCCAACCGATCACGCTGACGCCCTGTTCGGCGCCTATCCGCTCGACCATCCGCATGGCGTCCATGGCCAGCATCCGGGACTGCGGGAGAAAACAAAGGCCGGTTGCATACGCACCGGCCTCGGGTAGTTCTCTGTTCTGCTCCTCACGCAACACCTCGCGGAGGAACCTGTCAGGTATCTGGATCAACAAGCCCGTGCCGTCGCCGGTGTTCACCTCGGCGCCCACGGCGCCGCGGTGCTCGAGGTTCACCAGCGCGGCGATCGCCTTCTCGACGATGTCCCGGGACTGACGTCCGTACATGTCCACCACGAACGCGACACCACAGGCATCGTGCTCGTACTCCGGGCGGTACAGGCCTTGTGGGCCGGGATTCGTCTTCATCACTTCGCCTTCGCTTGTCGACGGGTCGACCCCGTGACTGTCGGAGCACCCGCACACAGAGAACCGAGGCTCTCCGGCTGGAAAATAATATGGGCAGAGGGGGCTACCCACACAAGTCGTGCAAGTCAAACCACTGTCCTTGACGTGGGAAACGATTCCACCTTGTGAGATTTCTCTCAGGGCTGGCACGTACTCCGGGGCCCGACGACCGTCCCCGGCGACCCGGGTCAGCGAAGAATGCCGCGGCGGTCCCGCCCGGGACCCCCACGGACCCGGCCCACGGCGAGGCGGCGGAAAGGAACGGAGGACTTCACCCTCTCAGCCTACTGTTATCCAGATCACAGTTCCAGACCTGTTCGCCGCCGACCGGGGCCGGTGCACGTCAACCGGGCATCGCCGTCGTCGTCGTCCTGCCAGAGTGGGGAGGATCGGGGCCGCCACCCACCGCGGCGCGGAGCCCGATCCCCACGATCAGCAGGCGGTGCCCCGGCACCGGGGAGGCGGGACGACGGTGACCGACGCCAGGGCGGCCGAACTCATCGCAGGCGACGAGACACTGCATCGCCGCGGCATCGGGTATCTGCGGGAGAGGGAGGGGGCGTCCGAGGTCCCGGGCACGCTTGCGCGCCGCGGCGCCGTGTACGCGCTCAGACGCGCCCTGCCGAAATTCAACTCGGACAACTGCATGGACATGGCCTCCGGGCTGACCTACCACGCGGTGCTGTCGCTGCTTCCGACGATGATCGTGCTGGTCTCCCTGCTCGGCGTGTTCGGCCGCGGCGACGAGACGGTCCAGGCGGTGATGCAACTGCTCAACGATTCGGTTCCGCAGGCGACCGTCGAGTTCCTCCGCGGCCCCGTGGAAAGCCTCGTGCGCACGAGGGCCGCCGGCTTAGCGCTGGTGGTCGGCCTGCTCGGCGCGCTCTGGACCGCCTCGAGTTACGTCGGCGCGTTCGGCCGCGCCCTCAACCGCATCTACGGCGTCGGGGAAGGGCGCCCGTTCTGGTGGCGACGACCGGCGTTCGTGCTGCTCACCGCGTTTCTCGTGGCGCTGCTGGCGTGCGCGGCCCTCATCCTCACCCTCACCGGCGGGCTGGCCGAGAGCGTCTTCAGATTCGTCGGGCTGGGTGATCTCGCGCTCACGGTGTGGTCATTCCTCAAGTGGCCGGCGCTGGTGGCCATCGTGGTGCTGGTGATCGGGATCCTCTACCAACTCACCCCGAACGTCCGCCGGCCGCGATTCCGCTACCTGTCCCCCGGCACGATCGTCGCCCTGGTCGTGACCATCGCCGGCGGCTGGGGCTTCACCTTCTACGCATCCCACTTCAGCAACTACAACGCCACCTACGGCTCGCTGGCCGGCGCCATCATCTTCCTGTTCCTGATCTGGATCTCGAACAACGCGCTGCTGTTGGGTGCCGAGATCGATTCCGAGCTCATCCGCGCGCGCCTGCTGCTCGCCGGCGTCGAGGCCGAGGAGGTGATCCCGCTGCCGCTGCGCGACGGGACCTCGGTCATCAAGGCCCACCGCAGGACCGCGGCCCTCGTCGCCGACGGGGCCGAGCTGCGTCACGAGGCCGCCGGGCTGGGCGCCTGAGGGGGTCTCCGAACGCCCGCGGGACAGCCCGGCCGGCTGCGCCGATCAGGGCACGGTGACCACGCCGCCGCAGCCGCCGTACGGGTTGCTGCCCGAGCCGGTCGGGATCAGCAGGTCGAGCGAGAAGGTGGGCAGGAACAACCCGTCCTCCGTGGCCGACATCGTCCATTCGATGGTGCCGGGGCCGGTGTCGACGATGGCACCCCACACGTCGTCGCCGTTGAACTCGACCCAGTGGATGTCGTCCTCACCGTGCCCCTCGACCAGGGTCCCGTCCGCGCCGGTGTCGGTGTTGACCCAGTGGACCTCGACGTTCTCGGTGGTAGTGCTGCCCTCGGACGACTTGTTGGTGTCGACCAGGAAGGCGGTCTCGCCCGGGTTCTCGCCCGGAACGGCCCGGGTCTGGTTGTGATCGGCGAACCCGACAGAGCCCATCGCGGAGCACTGACCGGGCAGGGAACCGGCGGCCGCACCGAGGCCCACCTTCTCCGCGACACCGACGGAGGTGCCGCCGACGGAACCGATACTCAGGGAGCCCGAGTCGGTCGGCGCACCGCCGTCCTGCGCGGCGGCGACGGGGGCACCGAGCGCCAGGGCGAGGCCGAGGGAGGCGGTACAGGCCGCAGCGGTCATGGGACGAGGAAGCAAGGTGGTCATACCGACACCCTCGCTCAGAAAGCGAAGGGACACAAGGCTTTTCAGCCCAGACGGGGCGCCCGCCGGGACGGCAGGGAGCGGGCTGCGGTGGCCTCGCGGATCCCGGGGACCGAGGCCGGGATGACGACGGGGCCGCCGACCCGGGGGTCGAGCACCATGGCCGTGGGCGTCTCCTCGGAGCCACGGTTGATGCTGCGACACAGCTCGTAGGCGTCCTCGTCGCGCCAGATGTTCACCCAGTGGACCTCGAGGCCCTCACGGGCGGCCCGGCGGCGCAGCGCCGACGAGTAGGCGCAGCCCGGACGCCAGAGAACCACCACGGCCTTCTCGGAGTCGGAGTCGGCCCGGCTACGGACCGAATCCAGCGGCACGTGCCCGGCCACCCGGAGCGGGGAATTCCACAGCGCCACCGCGGCGATGGCCGCGAAGACCGCGATCGCCAGCGGGACGCCGTGCCCGAACCCCACGACGGTCAGGGCGAGCGCGCACCCGAGGGCCAGCACGGCGGCGGAGCCGAACCAGTGGCCGGGGACGAGTTCCCTCCCGGCCCGCGCGAATGGGTGGGTCACGAGCAAGACCATACGCCTCCGCAATCGACATGTGTGGACTGCACTGAAAATTTCTGTGACCCGACAACGACCGCCCGCCTCCGGCCTCGGAGGTCTCCGCTCCACACCTGCAGCCCCGCCGACCACCCCCGCCGAACCTCGGCCGGAGTCGGTCCCCGTCACGCGCTACCGCGGTAGCGTCTGCTTTATGACGGAGACGCCGCAGGCCCCCGCCGCGCCCTCGACCGCGACCCGCAAGGTCCGTGATCTGAGCGGTCCCGGGATCACCACCCGGTTCGGCATGGAGGGCACAGACCTGGGAATCGTCGCCCGGACACCCTCCGGGCGACTGCTCGCCGTGTTCGGGGACACCTTCGCCGGTGCGGGGATGGGCGCCCCGCACGTCGGCAAACCGCATCCGGGGATCGCGCAGTGCGTGCCCACGACCGACGACCGGCCCGGGCCCGGCAACCCGGACTGGCGCTCCCCCGTCGGGCTGTTCTCCGACACCGCCGATCCGGCCGCCGGCATCGAGTGGGCGGACGCCGCCGGCCCGGGTCCGCGCGACTACGCGTCGCAGCTCCTCGGCTACGTGCACGGCCGCGGCTGTTCGACCGTCCTGCCGAGCGACGTGCTGACCATCGGCGACACCATGTACCTGCACGTCATGGTCAACGAGGGGCTCGGCACGGTCACCCGCACGCAGATCCACCGCTCCACCGATGACGGCCGCACGTGGGAGCCGACGGGCGCCGAGTTCTCGCCCCGGCTCGAGGGCGGCCACCGCCAGTTGTGGACGTGGGAGCGAGGCGGCGACGGCTGGGTGTACGTCATGTCGACCGGCTTCCAGCGCGACAAGGGCGCCATCCTGATGCGCGTGCGCGAGGAGCACCTCGACGACCCGAGCACCGGGCACTGGCAGACCTACGGTTTCAAGGACGGCCGTTGGGACTGGGGCAACCCCACGACCATCGTGCTGCCGGGCCGCATCGGCGAGATGTATCTGCGGCGCTGCGAGGACTTCTGGACCCTCACGTACTTCAACGCGGAGCACTACCGGATCGACTGCCTGACGTTCTCGCAGATCGGGTCGGACCTGCTGGACCGCTCGGTGACGGCCCACGCCACGCTGCTGCCGGGCAGCGCGTGGGGCGACGAGTCCGACGGCACCGACCCGGCCTCCGGCCCCGCCCGCGTGGCCCAGTTGTACTGCGGCTGCCCGATCCCGGGCTCCACGCCGGAGCAGTGGTACGTCGTGGTGAGCCAGTGGAACACCCACGATTCGGCGGCCGGGCCGGCCGGCTGGCCGTACCGGTCCATGCAGTTCGTGACATCCATCCCCCGCCCGCCCGGTCACATGCCGGCCCCCTGACGGGCATCGGCGGCAGATCGTCTGACCCGGCGGGTCATACCCAGGGCAGCGGGCCCAACTCGCGCTCGGCCCACCGCCGGACCGCGTCGCCGTCGCGGCCGTCCAGCGCGGTGGTGTCCAGCTCGACCGCCTCGGGCCACGGCGCCCTGTCCGCCAGCTGGGCGTCGAGCACCTCGACCGTCGCCTCGGACGGGTCCGTTCCCGCCCGGGCCCGGTCGGTGACCCGCCGCGCCAGCTCGTCGCGGGGTGCGGTGCACGAGATCTCCACGAGCTCGGCATGGGCGTCGGCGGCCACCGTCTCGGCCTCGGCCCGCCGCCGCGGCTCGAGCCACGTGGCATCCAGCACCACGCTGCGTCCCAGCGCGAGGTGGCCGGCCGCGCGGTCGAGCATCTCGGCGTAGACCGCCGCGATCGCCTCCGGCGAATAGCGGCCCTCCCCGCCCTCGCGCCGCGCCACGTCCGATCGCATCGGGTCCGAGCGCACGAGGTCCGAGCGCACCAGCTCGGCGCCCAGCGCGGCCGCCAGGGGCGCGGCGACCGTCGACTTACCGGAGCCGGAGACCCCGCCCACCAGCACCAGCCGCACGCGCGCCCGCAGCAGGCCGTCGACGGCCCGGGCGGCCAACTCCACCGCGAGGCGGGCGTCAGCGCCGCCGGAGTCCGTCTGCGCGGCGCGGATCGCGGCGACCTTGGCGCGCACGAGCGCGCGATACGCCATGTAGTGGTGCACGAGTGACGCCGGCGCGTCGTCGCCGGAGGCCTCGCGATAGGCCTCGAGGACGACGACGGCGAGGTCGGTCGCCCCCGACCGGTCGAGATCCATGGCCAGGAACCCGATGTCCAACACGGCGTCCCCGAACCGGAGGCGGTCGTCGAACTCGAGGCAGTCGATGATCCGCGGTCCGTCGCCGGTCAGGTAGACGTCCGCGGCCAGTAGATCCCCGTGGCCGTCCACGACCCGGCCCTCCTCGATCCGTGCTCGCAGCAGCGGACCGCGGCCACGCAGGTAGGCGCCGGCGAGGTCCGCGATGTCGTCAACGATCCCCGGCGCGTCCTCGCCCACGCTCAGTCCGCGCAGGTGCTCGAGCGACTCCGTCCAGAGACCACCCACCACGCCCGGGTCGCCCGCCGCGTCGATCTCCGGCGTGCGGTGGCTGTCCGCGTGCAGACGCGCGACCTGCCGGGCCACCTCGCCCAGGCCACCCACGATGTCCGTATCGCCGACCCGGGACGCGCCGGCCTCCCGCTCCCGCACCAGCCAGGCGAGGCTCTCCCGCTCCGGGAGTCGGCGCATCTCCACGACGTGGTCGATGATCTCGTCGTCGTTGTCGTCGTCCTGCCCATCGGGCGAGCGGGGCCGGCGCACCTGCAACACACCGAGATACACGTCCGGGGCGAGCCGACGGCCCAGTTCCACCTCCCGTCGGCTCTGCTCCGCGCGCGCCCGCACGGTGCGGTTGTCGAGGAAGCCCAGATCGATCGGTTTGCGTACTTTGTGAGCCTTGTCACCACAGAGGAAGATGAGCGCCCCGTGGGTCTCCACCACGACGGGAGGCCCCCACGACTGGCGGTCCGGACGATCGGAGGTGTCCATGGACCCACCCTAGGCAGGCGCGACGCCTCCCGCCGCCGGTCCGGGCACACGCTGCGGTGCACCACATCACCGAACTGTTACCTGAAGCGCCACTGAACAAATCGGGGGCTGACATGCCCGGATGTCACTTGTAGTGTCGCCGACGCACCCCAGCCACACGGCCGGGATGCCCGCGATGAGACACATCGTGGTCAATGCAGATCGGAGACGTTCAGCAGTGACGAACACCCACCGCAAGACCACCAACCGGACCACCGCGAAGATCGCCGCCGTCGGCGCGTTCGGCATCGGTGCCGCCATCGCATTCCCGGGCCTCGCCGCCGCGCAGGACGCCACCACGCCCGAGGGCCCCACCGCCAGCCTCGAGAACCTCGCCGGCGAGGAGGGCAGCCTGTCCGACCTCACGGGTGAGGACGGCAGCCTTGAGGGCGCCCTCGGCACGGACCTGGCGCTCGACGCGGGCAGCCTGGCCCTCAATGTCAATCTCGACGCCGAGACCCCGAACCCGGGTTCGGTCGAGCTCGGCAGCCTCGGCGTCTCCCCGAACACCGGCAGTGACCTGGTCGACGGTGGCACCGGCTCGGGCTCCGCGGACGAGGACGCCACCGACGACGCCGAGGAGACCGGCTCGCTCGACACCGGCTCGCTGCCGGGCAGCAGCGAGGAGAATGAGGACGTGGCCGCCGCGGCCGAGACCGACACGGACACCGGCTCCGCCGCGTCCTCCGAGGACGACACCACGGCCACCGACGACGAGGCGGAGGAGACCGGTTCGATCGACACCGGCTCGCTCGCCGGCCTGAGCTCCGGCGCCGACGAGGTCGCGGTCTAAGACGACCACCGGCCGGTTCGGCCGACCTCATACCCGCACCTCCCCCGGTGCAGCACGGCCCGGGATCGCGACCACCGCTTTCGGTCACGATCCCGGGCCGTCGTGTGTTCGCCGACACTCATGGGGGATGATGCAGGGGTGACGATCGTCGTGGCCTGCGGGGCCTTCAAGGGCTCACTCACCGCTATCGAGGCCTGCCATCACGCGGCCGAGGGCGCCCGCCGTGCGCACCCCGACACGGACGTGGTCGAACGCCCGGTCGCCGACGGCGGCGGGGGGAGCCTCGAGGTGATGGTCGCCGGTGGGGCACGCCCGGTGCCGGTCACCGCCTCCGGCCCCACCGGCGAACCGGTCGAGACCTCGTTCGCCGCCATCGACCCGGATACCGCGTTCGTGGAGATGGCCGACGCATGCGGGCTGCTCCGACTGCCCGGAGGCGTCCCCCGGCCACTCGAGGCGTCCAGCCGCGGCGTCGGAGAGGTCATGCTGGAGGCCCTTCGCTCCGGCCGTGGCAACATCCACCTGGGCATCGGTGGCAGCGCCTCCACCGACGGCGGCACCGGCATGCTGTCCGCCCTCGGCGTGCGGTTCCTCGACTCAGACGGAAACGAGCTCCCCGACGGCGGCGGCGCGCTCCGGCGGCTTGCGACCGTCGACCTGGACGGCCTCGACCCCGCGGTGCGGGCCGCCCGCGTCCTCGTGGCCTGCGACGTCGACAATCCCCTGCTCGGCCCACTGGGCGCCGCCCGCGTCTACGCGCCACAGAAGGGCGCCTCCCCAGAGGAGGTCGACAGCCTGGAGGCCGGGCTCGCCCGGCTGGTCGAGGTCCTGCGGAACCAGGGCCTGGACGTCGACCCGGACGCCCCCGGCTCCGGCGCCGCAGGCGGGGTGGGGTTCATCGCCCGCGAGCTGCTCGGGGCATCACTCGACCCCGGATTCGAGGTACTCGGCACCCTGACCGGGTTGGAGGACGTGGTCTCGGCCGCGGACCTGGTGGTCACCGGCGAGGGACGACTGGATGACCAGACCATGCACGGCAAGACCCCGCTGGGCGTGGCCTCGCTCTGCCGCACTCACGGCGTCCCCGTGGTGGCCGTGTGTGGCCGCCTGGACCTGGAGGCGGACCGTGTGGCCGCCGCCGGGTTCGTCACCGCCGCCGCGCTCACCGAGAAGGAGCCGGACATCAAGCGCTCCATAGCCAACGCCGGTCCGCTGCTCGATGCCGTCTCCGCCGAGGTCGTCTCCCGCGTCCTACCCTGACGCTCGGCGAGCCGGTCCCGCGAGCCGCCGGACAGGGCCCCTCCGAGTGGGCCAGAATGAGGACTCGTCGTTCCCGGACCCCCTCCAGGAGGCTCCCTTGCGCAAGTGGCTCCTCGGCGCACCGCTGGCCGCGCTGGCCGCGGTCGCGGCCGCAGACCTGCGGCAGACGCGGTATCCGATCCTGCGGACCTTCCCGATCCTGGGCCACGCCCGCATGGCGCTGACCTCGATCGGACCGGAGTTGCGGCAGTACATCGTCGCGGGCAACGACGAGGAGCGCCCGTTCACCCGCAACCAGCGGGACTGGGTCTACGAGTCCGCCGAGGGCCGGGCCACCACGTTCGGATTCGGCACGGACAACGACGTCGAGTTCCTCGAGGGATACCCCCTGGTCAAGCAGCGGACCTTCAGCGACGTCTCGCTGTCCGCCCATATCCACTCCGGCGAGTTCCTGCCCACCCCGCCCGCCAAGATCCTCGGCGGGGCCCGCGGCCGCGCCCGCGCCTTCCGTCCCGACTCCTTCGTGACCATCTCCGGCATGAGCTACGGCGCCCTCTCCGCGCCCGCGGTGGAGGCGCTCAACCGCGGAGCAGCCCTCGCCGGAGCCCTGCACAACACCGGGGAGGGCGGGCTGAGCCCGTACCACCAGAACGGCGCCGACCTCATCTATCAGATCGGCACCGCCTACTTCGGCTGCCGGGACGCCGACGGGCGCTTCGACATCGACAAGCTCGTCGCGGTCACCGAGAAGAATCCCATCCGGGCGATCGAGATCAAGCTCAGCCAGGGCGCCAAGCCGGGTCTCGGCGGGCTGCTGCCGGCGGCGAAGATCACCGAGGAAGTCTCGCAGCTGCGCGGGATCCCCATGGGCGAGGACTGCGCCAGCCCGTCCCGCCACACCGCCTTCCACGACGTGGACTCACTCCTCGATCTGGTGGAGGACATCGCCGACCGCACCGGGCTGCCGGTGGGCATCAAGTCCGCCGTGGGCGACACAGGGTTCTGGGAGGATCTGGCCGATGCGATGATCCCTCGCGAGCGTGGCGTCGACTTCATCACGATCGACGGCGGCGAGGGCGGGACCGGTGCCGGCCCGCTCGTGTTCTCCGACGCCGTGTCACTGCCGTTCCGGCTCGGCTTCCCCCGCGTCTACTCGATCTTCGCCGAGGCCGGGCTCACCGACGACGTGGTGTTCATGGGCTCGGGCAAGCTCGGCATTCCCGAGAATGCCGTGGTCGCGTTCGCGCTCGGCGTCGACATGATCAACGTGGCCCGGGAGCCGATGCTCTCGGTGGGGTGCATCCAGGCCCAGCAGTGTCACACCGGCGGCTGTCCGACCGGCGTGGCCACCCAGAACCCGTGGCTCATCCGGGGCGTCGATCCCACCTCGATGGCCGAGCGCTGCGCCAACTACATCCGTTCCCTGCGCCGTGAGCTGATCAAGGTCTCCGGCGCGGTCGGTGTCCCGCACCCGGCACTGATCGGCCCGACCGATGTGGAACTGGCCCGCGGCACCCGCGATTCGACCTCGCTGGCCGAGATCTACGGCTACGAGGCGGGCTGGGGCCTGCCCGGCGAGGCCGACGTGGAGGCCATCACCGAGATCATGGTCGCCAACGGCGTGGCCGAATACACCGACGCAGCCCGGCCGCCCGGGGTCTGACCGGCGGCCGGGATCCGGCAGCCATTCGTCGCGAAGAGTCTTTCGCACGCGTTTCCCGAGAAGCGAGTGTACGAAACCCTCTTCTCGACGGCAGCCATGCGCGGGCTGGGATCAGTCCTCGCCGAGACCCGCCCGCAGCAGCCCGAGCTCGCGATTGAGGTTGGCGTGCGCCTGGCGCTCCCACGCGTCGCGTCCCGCCCGGGTCAGGTACACCGACCTGCGTTCGAGCAGGCCCTCCAGCGCGGCGATCCGCCCCGCGACGAACCGGTCCCCCGGCACGTGCGCGTACTCGTGCCGCACGTCGTGGGTGTAGGCGTCGTAGGTCTCCGGGTCCGACCCCAGCACCACCAGGTCGGCATCCGACAGGACCGAGCCGTTGGGATCCCCGGCCTCCACGCGGTGCCCGCCCATCAGTCGGACGAGCCGCGCGACCTCCTCGACGGGCGCGGCCGGATCAAGCTTCCGCTCGACCCACACCGCCGACTTCTCGTTGTTCTCCGACTCCGTGGGATCGAACTCCGCTGTGTGGCACCACGCGGCCAGGCGGACCGCGGTCCCGTCGAAGGATTCACCGTCCGCCTCGAGGGCGTCGATCGCCCGGAGCACAGCACGCAGGTGCGTCTCGTTGTGGTAGCGCCGCTGCGGGTCGTTCCAGCGTCGCAGCAGGTCGGAGCGCAGGTCGGCGGTGAGGAACTCGACATCGACGTCGAGCGGGTCGGCAGCGTTCACTCGGTCGGTATCCATGAATGGACTCTACCGCCGGAAGCCGACCGGCCTGGGCGAATCGGCCCGGGCCGGTGCGCTCCCGGCGGCCGCGGCACGGCGCTCTCAGTCCTCCAGCTCGCCGCCCAGCTTCGGCGGGAACTCCTCCAGCAGTGCCAGCTCCCGCTCATCGAACGTGCGCGCCCGCGACAGGAACCGCTTGCCGGTCGGGTTCTCGAGACTGAACCCCGAGCCCCTGCCCGGGACCGCATCCAACACCAGTTGCGTGTGCTTCCAGGTGTCGAACTGTGGGCCCGAGATCCAGACGCGCACCCGGGTCGACGACGACGACGAGTTCAGGCGCGCCTCGTCGTCGTCGTCCGCCGGTACGTCCCGGGCGCCCTGCGCCAGGTCCACCTCCCCCACGAGGACATCCCGCTGCCCCACGCGGAACTCCCCGTCCGGGTAGCACATGGGCGCCGAACCGTCGCAGCACCCGCCGGACTGGTGGAACATCACCGGCCCGTGGCGCTCGACCAGCTCGCGGATCAGCTGCGCGGCCGGCTCGGTGACCACGACGCGCGCCGGCAGCGCGGCCGGCGCCCCCTCGGGCGGGAGGGCCCGCGCCGCGATCGACACGCTCCCTCCCGAGGGCAATCCGCAGACGTCGTCCATGACCGGTCTCCTCTCAGAAGAAGCGCTGGATCAGAAGAAGCCCTGGGGCTTGCCCGAGTAGCCCACGAGCAGGCACTTGGTCTGCTGGTAGTGGTCGAGCATCATCCGGTGGTTCTCGCGCCCGATGCCGGACTGCTTGTAGCCGCCGAACGCCGCGTGGGCCGGGTACTGGTGATAGGTGTTGGTCCACACCCGGCCGGCCTGGATGGTGCGGCCGGCCCGGTAGGCGGTGGTGCCGTTGCGCGACCACACGCCGGCGCCGAGACCGTAGAGGGTGTCGTTGGCGATCATCATGGCGTCGTCGAAGTCGGTGAACGAGCTCAGGGAGAGCACCGGGCCGAAGATCTCCTCCTGGAACAGGCGCATCTTGTTGTGGCCGCGGAAGACCGTCGGCTCCACGTAGAAGCCGCCGGCGAGATCGCCCTCGAGCTCGGCGCGGCCGCCGCCGGTGAGCACGTCGGCGCCCTCCTGCTTGCCGATGTCGATGTAGGACAGGATCTTCTCGAGCTGGTCGGTCGAGGCCTGGGCGCCCATCATCGTCTCGGTGTCGAGCGGATTTCCGGTCTTGATCTGCCTGACCCGCTCGATCGCGAGGTCGGTGAAGTCATCGATGATCGACTTCTGCACCAGCGCGCGCGAGGGACACGTACACACCTCGCCCTGGTTGAGGCCGAACATCGCGAAGCCCTCGAGCGCGGACTGACGGAAGTCGTCGTCGGCGTCCATGACGTCCTCGAAGAAGATGTTGGGGCTCTTGCCGCCGAGCTCGAGGGTCACCGGGATGAGGTTCTCGGACGCGTACTGCATGATCAGCCGGCCCGTGGTGGTCTCGCCGGTGAAGGCCACCTTGCGGATGCGCGGGTTGGACGCGAGCGGCTTGCCGGCCTCGGTGCCGAAGCCGTTGACCACGTTGATCACGCCCGGCGGCAGCAGGTCGCCGATGACCGACATCAGGAACAGGATCGATGCCGGGGTCTGCTCCGCCGGCTTGAGCACCACGCAGTTGCCGGCGGCCAGGGCCGGGGCCAGCTTCCAGACCGCCATGAGGATCGGGAAGTTCCACGGGATGATCTGGCCGACCACGCCGAGCGGCTCCTGGAAGTGATAGGCGACGGTGTCCCCGTTGATCTCGGAGATGCCGCCCTCCTGGGCGCGGATCGCGCCGGCGAAGTAGCGGAAGTGGTCGATCGCCAGCGGGATGTCGGCCGCCAGGCACTCGCGGATCGCCTTGCCGTTGTCCCACGACTCGGCGAGCGCGATCTTCTCGAGGTTCTCCTCCATGCGATCGGCGATCCGGAGCAGGACCAGCGACCGCTCCGTGGCGGAGCTCGCGCCCCACGCCGGCGCAGCGGCCCAGGCCGCGTCCAGCGCGGCCTCGATGTCCTCCGCGGTACCGCGGCCGACCTCGCAGAAGACCTGCCCGGTCTGCGGGGCGACGTTCTCGAAGTACTCGCCCTTGACCGGCGCGACCCACTCGCCGCCGATGTAGTGGTCGTAGCGGCTCTCGTAGGACATCACCGCGTCGGCGGAACCGGGCTGGGAGAAGACGGGCATGTCGACACCTCTCGCGTTCTTCGGGACGCCGACCCCTGCGGTCGGCGACTGTGAGCCACGACACTATTCCCCCGGACGTTGCACGCACGTTGCATCTGACGCCGACGCCGCGGACCGCCGTGCCGGACCGTCCGAACGGCCAGGTCCGTACCCGGTCGACCTGCCGGAACACAGTCGATTCGACCCGCCGTGCGGCCCGCGCCGACCTAGCGTCCGCGGGCATGGACACCATGCTGACGCCCCGGGCCCCCAGGGAGATCTCCGTGGCGCGGGGCGGCCCGGGCGTCGCCGCCCGGCGACTCGGCGCGTTCCTCGTCCACGCGGACGCCGACCGGGTGTGCCTGGGGCACGACTTCGACAACGACGAGCTCAGCGAGGCGGTGATCCCCACGATGGCGCGCGACCTGCTCCACACGGGCGTCCTGCGCACCGTCGAGGAGTTCCACCGGGCCGTGACCGCGCTCGTCACCTCCCGGAGCGGGTCGTGGCAGGAGTGCTGGTCCGCCTACTACCGCTCCTCGATCGCGGCACTGGCCCGCGGGGCGTGCCCGTTCTCCCCCGTCCACGACCGGGCGGTCGGCGAGCAGGCCGGGGACAGTGCCCTGGAGATCGGGTGCTGCTTTGGATTCCTGTCCCTGCGGTTGGCCCGTGAGGGGGTGCGGACCATATCGTGCGATCTGGACCCCTCCGTGCTCCGCCTGCTCCGGACCTGCGCACCCGACGGGGACGCTCCCCCGGCCACGGTCTGCCTGGACGCCCGCGGCACGCCGCTCGCACCCGGGATGGCGGATACCGTCTACCTGGTCCACGTCCTGGAACACCTGGACGAAACCTCGGGGTGGGATGTCATCCGCGAGTCGCTCCGGCTCGCCCGGAGGCGTCTGGTCATCGCCGTCCCGTTCGAGGAGGTCGCCGTCGCCCAGTACGGACATGTCCGGACTTTCGACCTCGCCGCGCTGGAACACCTCGGAGACCGGGTCCGCGCGCTCGACCGGGGTGGCGCCGCGATCCGAACACGTACCGACGAGCACCACGGCGGATGGCTCGTGATCGACCTGGCCCCCGCCGCGCCCTGCGATCGGCCCCCTTGGTCAGAGCAAACCCTGCCGGCTCGCGACATACACGGCCTCGGCGCGGCGTGAGACCTTGAGCTTGCGCAGGATGTTGCTGATGTGGAACTTCGCCGTGGTGGCCGAGATGAACAGCTCGACTCCGATCTCCTTGTTCGATTTACCCTCGGCCAGGAGCCGGAGCACCTCGACCTCGCGACCCGACAGGATCTCGGGCGTGGAACCCCCGCCGCGGAGGGTGTCGACGACCATCGCGGCCGTCCGGGGGTCGAAGGCGCTCTGGCCCCCGGACACCGACCGGATCGCGGTGACCAGCTCGGTGACGTCCACATTCTTCACCACGTACCCACGGGCACCGGCCCGGACAGCGCGTACCACGATCGCCTCGTCGAGGAACGTGGTGAGGACCAGCGGCGCGACGTCGGGAAGCAGATCTCGGACCGCCGCGCACAGCCGGAGCCCGTCGAGTTCCGACCCGGCGCCCAGCTTGAGGTCGATCACCGCGACGTCCGGCCGGGTGCGGCGGAGCACCCCCAGCGCGTCATCCGCGGTCGCCGCCTCGCCGACCACCGTGATGTCGGCCTCCCGTTCGAGCATCAATCTGACGCCCTCGCGCAAGACGGCGTGATCATCGACGAGGACGGTACTGATCGGCCCGGTGCTCATCCCGTCACCCCCCGCCTCGGGGACCCGGCTCCCGTCGACCCCGGTTCGGTACGCACGTGGGGCACGACAACCGCGATCGCCACGCCGCCGAGGGCCGACGCGGTGATCCGGATCCGGCCGCCCACCATCGCCGTCCGCTCCGCCATGTTCACCAGTCCGTGGTGTCCGTGCAGCGACTCGACCCGGGGCCGCTCGAGCAGGCGACGCATCTCGTCAGGGCGTCCCTTTCCGTCGTCTTCCACCGTCAGACCGACAGTCCCGTCCCCGAACTCCACGGTCACGATCATCCGGCTCGCATCGGCGTGCCTCGCCGCGTTGGACAGGGCCTCCCCCGCGATACGGACTATCTCGTGCTCGACCTCGGGAGGTGTGGGGACCTCCTCCCCAACGACGACGACCTCGGCCTCGACGTGCGACGGCACATGCAACCTGCACAGATCGTCGATAAGGCGACTCAGTCGGCCGTCCTCGTCATCGATGGTGCGCAGTGCGTAGATGACCGACCGCAACTGCTCGACGGCCTGGGCCGTCAACCGCGCCGCCTGGTCGAGGAACGGACGGGGTGCCTCGTCGGGCGGGGTGACGTCGAGCCCCAGCTGGAGATGCATGCCCGCCCCCAGTACGAGCTGGGACACGCTGTCATGCAGTTCCCGCGCCATCCTCGAACGCTCGACATCGAGGATCCGTTGGCGGTGCGCGGCGTCGAGCTCCCGCTGCGCCAGCTCGAGTTCGGAGTTGCGGCGGGAAAGCTCCACGACGTGACCACGGGCCTGCTCGTATGCCTCCTCGGCCCGGGCGAGCAGCATCTCCTTGTCCCGGAACAGCACGGAATTCTGTAGCGCCACCGCCGCCTGCGCGGCGAGGATCCTCAGGACCACGGAGTCGATGTCGTCGGCCTGCCGGCCCGCTCGACCCCAGGACGCCAGTCCCCCGATCACGCCGCCGTGGAGTACCAACGGCACCGTCACCGCGTCCGGCCCGCTGACCTCCGCGAGCTCCACCGAACCGCCCCCGCGCAGTACCGCATTGAGGGCGTTGACGACGTCGCTGGGAACATCGTCCGGCACCGGAGATAACTCCCCGCCCTCGAACGCCACGAACCGTCCCCCTGGATCCATGATGAGATGACGGGGTTCGACCGAGGGCAGCTGCCCGTCTCGAATCGCCATGAGTGCCCAGTGCGAGTCGAGCTGGTCGTAGGCGACCCCCAGGACCGAACGCACCAGTGCCTCCGGCCCCTCAGCGGTCCGCACCAGCGCCCCGGAGACCCGGTCGAGCGCGTGCATGGACCTGCGAAGGCGTGATTCGGCCTCGCGGTACTGGTCGAAGAAGCTGCGCTTGACCGACCGCAGGCCCAGCAGGGTGTCCAGATCGGTGGGCCCCTCGTCCCTCGGCGCGGCACCGGGCCCCGGGGCTGTCATGACGCCTCCCTGTAGAGACCGTCGATGTCCTCGCTGGTGGCCGGTCTCGGGTTGGTGGCCATACAGAGGTCAGCTATCGCGTGCTCGGTGAGGATCGGGATGTCGTCCGCCCGCACCCCGAGATCGGCCAGGCCCCCCGGCAGACCGATGCCGTCGGCGAGGTCCCGGAATCGGTTCGCGATTCTGTCCACCGATATCGTGGGCCGCGCGCTGGCGGGAATGCCGACCGCCCGGACGAGATCCTCGACCCGTCCCGGGGTGAGCGTCTCACCGTTGTGCCGGACCACGTGGGGCAGCAGCACACCGTTGATCCGTCCGTGGGTGGAGTCGTACCGTCCCCCAACGGGGTGACTCATGGCATGGACCGCGCCCAGCACTGCGTTGCTGAACGCCATCCCAGCCTCGAGCGAGGCCAGCGCCATCTGTTCCAGCTGCTCACGACTGTGTGCGTCCCCTCCTGCCAGACGGTCGAGGGCGTGCACGCACAACGCGACGGAACGGAGGGCATGCGAATCGGTCAGCGGGCCCGCGGCACGCGAAAAATAAGCCTCCACCCCGTGCGAGAGCACGTCTATCGCGGCCGCCGCATTGGCGTCGGCGGGAACGGTCGCGTGGGTGGCCGGGTCGATGACCGCGACATCCGGGACCAGGGACCGGCTCGCGATGGTCACCTTGGTCCCCCGGTCCGCGTCGTTGATGACGCAGAACTGGGAGACGTCGGCGCCGCTGCCCGCGGTCGTCGAGACGGCAACTATCGGCGGCAGCGGCAGACGGACCCGGTCGACGCCCTCGTACTCGAGGACGTGCCCGCCGTTGGAGACGACCAGCGCCACCCCCTTGGCGGCGTCGATGACGGAGCCGCCGCCCACCGCCACGATCACGTCGCACCCAGCGGTGCGGTACGTCTCGGCACCGCTGAGCACCTGCGTCGCCCGGGGGTTGGGGCACACGTCCGACCACACCACCGGACGCGCCCCTTGGCTCCGCAGCCCGTCGAGCACCACGTCAGGCCACGGCGTGCGTTGCAGTCCCGGATCGGTCACCACAAGTGGACGACGTGCCCCCAGTCCCAGTGCGACCGTCGCCGCCTCGGGCAGAGCTCCGAAGCCGAAGAGGATCTCCGGCGTGTGGAACTTCGCCACGCGGGCCTCCGAGGTCATGGGCCAACGATAGGCCCGGCGGGTACTCAGCCGAGCGCACTTCCCAACAGACCTGCCCGTTCGGACAGTTCCGCGGGATCCCGGGCTGTCACGATCCCGTCGAGGTGCTGTTCGTATGATCCGAGGCCACAGGTGGCTTGGTTCCAGTACCGCCTGGCCTCCGGGGTTATCCAGGCGACTCGATGTGATCGCCGGCTGATAACGGCCATCTGGTCCGTCCGTGGGTCGAGTCCGTTGCTGCGACCGTCCCCCACGACCAGCACCGAGGTTCGCTTGTCCACCAGATGGCCGTGGCGATCGAGCAGCTCGGTGAACATCCGCCCGTAGTCGCTGCTCGCCTCGAGATCCAGCCCCGGCGCGGCCAGCACGGTGGTCAGCGCGTCGTCGCCGGACGAGGACAGCAGTCGATCGGTGACGTCCACGGGCCGGTCGACAAAGGCGACGACCGAGCACCGGTTCACCTTCCGGTGCAGACTCTGCGCCAGACGCAGCACGAAGCCGGTGACGGGTCGGACGGACAGCGACACGTCGACGAGGATGACCAGCTTCAGCGGCCCGGGCACCCGTGACCGGTTCATGATCGTGAACGCCTCGCCGTCCGTCGCCCACGCCCTGCGCAACGTCGCACGGGAGTCCAACCCCCCGTGGGCGAACGCCCGCGACCGCCGCCGGGGGGCACCGCGGATCCGACGCATCACCTCGTGACTCGCCCGCTCCAGATCGCCGAGGCCCGCCCGGTCCTGCGCGCGCGAGGCCTCCGGATCGTCCGGGCGCCCGTCGCCGGAGGCGTCCGAGACGCTCTCCAGGAACGCGACGACCGCGTCGACGAACATGCCCATCTGTTCGGTGGTCAGCTCCCCGGCGTCCGCACCGTGCTCCGAGTACACCCGGCGCGCGTCGTAGCCGTCGAGAGTTCGGAGGATGTCGAGCGCGTCCGACCACTCCAGCGCTCCGTCGCCCGACACCGAGATCGCCGAGGACCCCATCTCGCCGGCCCGATCGGACGAGGCACGGTCGACCTCGATCTCGTACGTGACCGAGGACTCCCAGCGGTCGGCACCCTCCTGGACGGCGAACTCCTCCTGGCCCGTCGCGGTGGAGAAATCCGAGTCGTCGTAGTGCATGCTCTCGTCCCGCCTCGCCGTCTCCTCCCCCTCGACCAGGTCGCCGATCTCCGCGGGGTCCAGATCCGAGGGGGCGAACGACGAGGGGTCGTCCGCGGACAGTTCGAGCTCGTCGGGCAGCCGCCCCACCTGTCCGGCGGCGCCGGGTCCTTCGCCGTCGTCGTCGGTCCGGGCCGCGTCGACCCCGGCGAAGAAGTGGTCGAACGCCCGGTCGAAGCCCGGGTTCTCCCGCTGGTACTTGACCGCCACGGACCGCAGCGCCGACCGCAGGACGCCGCGGTCGGTGGTCCCGACCACGTCGAGGACCGCCCGCACCTCCAGCACCTCGGCGGGCGAGATCTCCACCCGGCGCTCCCGCAGGAGTCGACCGAACGTCACCGCGACGATGTCGAGGACGTAGGAGGGCGAGACCGGGGTGGACATCACCGGGGCCCGGCTGACCGGCCGGACGCACTGTGGGCGCGCCCGGCGCCGAACACGGCGGAGGTCGACGCCCCGGTCGTGTCGGCGGCGGCCCGCATGTCGCGTCGGTGCTCTGCCGGGCGGTCATCCCCGACACCGAGGTCCTCACGCGCGAGGTCGGCGTCGGATCGGTACTTCAGCAGTGCCGCGACGAGGGCACCGCCCAGCTCCGGACGGTCCTCACCGAGTATCGACGCCACCCGGGCCGCGTCCACCACCTCGGAGATCGACGGCGCCTTGCGCAGCGGCAGGCCGCGCAGTCGGCGTGCCTTCTCCACGACCGCGGCCGCCACGGACGCGGGGACCTCCGGGGCCCTGGACCGGACGATCTCCGTCTCGCGCGCGGTGTCCGGGAAGTCCACGTGGAAGTGGAGGCAGCGACGCTTCAGAGCGCCGGAGAGCTCGCGTGTGTCGTTCGAGGTGAGGATCACCCAGGGCATGGTCCGCGCGCGGAAGGTGCCGAGTTCGGGGATCGTCACCTGCTTCTCCGCCAGCACCTCGAGGAGCATCGCCTCGAGCGACTCCTCGGTCCGGTCGATCTCGTCGATGAGCAGGACCACCGGGTCCTCGGAGGTGATCGCCTCCAACAGCGGCCGGGAGACCAGGAAGTCCTCGCCGTGGATCCCCACGTCCATGCCCGCCAGTGCGGCGGACGCGGCCGCGAGGTCCTCGTACCCCTCGAGCTCACCGGTGATCCGGTCCCGCAGCATCTGGACGTGGAGCAGCTGCTTGGCGTAGTCCCACTCGTACAGGGCGCGGGAGTCGTCGAGCCCCTCGTAGCACTGCAATCGGACCAGTCTGCGACCGAACGCGGCGGCCAGTGACTTGGCCAGTTCGGTCTTGCCCACGCCGGCAGGACCCTCCAGCAGCAGCGGCCGGTCCAGTACGGTCGCCAGGTGCACGACCGTCGCGAGTTCGCGATCGATGATGTACCCGGTCTCGCGGAGGGCCGCCTCCAGCGCCTCGACCTCGATCACGGTCTCCGAGGGGCCCGCCTCGTCGACCTCGGGAACCTTTGTGACGTCCATTGACGGGTCCTTTCAGGTGGCCGTGCGGCCTTGGTGGGGTGTGGGCTCACCGGGGCGGGCGGGGGTCTGCGCTCGCCCGCCCCGGGAGGTTCGTGCGTCCGTGCCGGTCGCGTGAGTACCGGCCGCGTCAGTACGAGCCGGTCATCGCGTGCTCGACCATCGGGATCAGCGACTCGACCGTGGACTCGCGCGGGTTGCCGGGCGTGCACGCGTCTTCCATCATGTGCTCGGCGATCCTGCGGACGCTCTCGGCCGAGGTGTCGATCACCGTGCCCTTGTTCTCGTACTTGCCGGTGCCCATCTGGTTCTTCGCGTACAGACCCGGGGTGATCTGGCTGAAGTTGTCGGGGATGCCGACGTCCTTGGCGAGCCGGATCGCGGCCTCGACCGCCGCGTCGGCGGCCTGGACGGTGCTCATGTTCCGCGTGTCCACGCCCATCTGCGGCGCGAGCTCGGCGTAGCGCTTGTAGCGCGCCGGCAGGTTGTACTCCCATACCCGCGGCAGGGCGATCGCGTTGTTCAGTCCGTGGTGCGTGTCGTAGAACGCGCTGATCGCGTGGGACAGAGAATGGACCATCCCCAGCCCGCCCGAGTTGAACGCCTGCGTCGCGATGTACTGGGCGTTCATCATCCCGGTCCGCGCCTCGAGGTTACGGGGATCGTAAACCGCCGTCGCGAGGTTGTCCGCGACGAGCTTGGTCGCGTAGAGCGCGTTGCCCAGCGACGGGGCGAAGTCGAGCCGGGACACGTACGGCTCCGAGCAGTGCGCGAGGACGTCGAACCCGCAGTAGGCGGTGAAGTGCTGGGGGCAGGAGTAGTAGAGGAGCGGGTCGTCCATGGCCAGTGAGACGAGGCTCGCGTCATCGAACGCGACCCACTTGTGCGGGTTGTCCATGTCCGAGGTGTCCGTGATCACGTACGCCCACGAGGTCTCGGCCCCGGTGCCGGCCGTGGTGGACACCGCGATATGCGGTGGGTTCTCGAAGTTGGTCGACTTCGAGAAGCCCTGGAACTCGTTGATGTTGCGACCGTCGTGTGCGATCACCACTCGAGCGCCCTTGGCGGCGTCGTGGCTGGAGCCGCCACCGACCGAGATGATGCCGTCGCACTTCTCCGAGTTGTACAGCGCGGCGGCGTCCATGACGTTGTAGTCCTTCGGGTTGGACTCCACCTTGTCGAAGACCACCACGTCGAGGCCCTGGTACTCGATCTTTCCCTTGAGCTCCTCGATGATCCCCGAGCCGCGAAGGCCCGTGGTCATGATGAGCACGCGGGTCATGCCCAGCTTCTTGGCCTCCACGCCGAGGATGTCATGCGCCCCGACGCCCAGCAGTGCTTTGGGGAGGGGGTGGAACTCCTTGATCGGCATGTCCCAGATCTGATTCAGTTCGATCGCCATGTGCGCCTCCTGCTCGGCGGGCCCCCGTCGAGCGACGGCGGCAGTGTGTGTGACATGGCTCACTATGCGCAGCCGAACGAGGTGCGGGAACGGGCCTACGACGACTCCCGTCTGGTCAGAGCGCCCCAACCGTCCGAGCGGCGCCGTCGCACCTGCCCGGTCGGACGGGTCCGGCGCCGGATCGCGCCGAGCAAGGCCCCGTGGGCCGCCCGCGCATCACGCTCCCAGACGCCCGTCCAGAACGCGGGTCATCGACGCCGCCGCCGACCTGCTCGCCGGGGGCGTCCCCGGCGCGACGGAGAGGGCCCGCCACGCCTCCGGATCGTCGCGACCCGGCCCGGCCACCCAGTCCCTCAGATCCTCCGTCGACCCGGCCGCGAGCACCGCCGCCCGCACCCGGGCGTGCAGCCCCTCGCGCAGCTCCACCACCCCGGGCGCATCCGAGGCCGGGAGCAGGGGTCCGCGGTAGGCGGCCACCGCGGCCGAGACGTCGCGCCCCAGCAGGTCCTCGACCTCATGGGCATCGGTTCCGAGCAGCCCCGGGTCGAGCCGGTACGGCCGCGAGTCGATCGACGCCGGACCCAGCACGCGACGCAGCCGGGACAGTTCCGCGCGGACACTCACCTCGTCCAACCTGCCCTCCGCGAGCAGTTCCGCGAGCGCCCCACCGGACAATCCCTCGGGGTATGCGGCCAGCAGCAGCAGGATCTCGGCGTGGCGGCCGGTGACGGGCCCGTGGCCCTCCAGCGCGGGCCGGTGGGTGCCCAGCACGGACAGGCGACGCGACGATCCGGACGTACGCCCAGTCCACGTCGACGATCCCGACATCGCGGCCCGCAGCTCCGACTCGACGAGCAGCACGGTCGCCCTGACGAGGGCCAACATCTCGTCCGACGCCGCGGAATCCCGGCCCGTGACATCGATGCCGCCGATCACCCGGCCGGTGATCGGGTCGTGCACCGGCGCCGCCGAACAACTCCACGAATGGGCGGGTGCCAGGTAGTGCTCCTCACCCCGGACCCGCACCGGGACATCGTGACGAAGCGCCAGGCCGGGCGCGTTCGCACCCACGACCTCGTCGCTCCACAGGGCCCCGGGCACGAAGGCCATGCGTTCGGCTCTCGTCCGGACGCCCCGATTGCCGTACAGCCACAGCAGGCGCCCGTCGGCGTCCGCCACGGCCACGAGATGGCCGCTGTCCACGACCCCCGAGACCAGGACCTTCTCGACGATCGGGAGCACCGCCGACATCCGGTTGCCGTCCCGATGCGCGGACAGCGCGGCGCCCTGGAGGTCGACCACCGGGTCCGAGCGCTCCGGATCGATCCCCAGTCGCCTGCTTCGCTCCCATGACCGGGCCACCATCGTGGCGGCCGCGGGCCGTGCACCTGCGGACATGTCGCCAGTGTAACCGTCGTCACAACAACATGATGCGCGCCTCATAAAAGGTTTCCGATAGACCGTGCTCGACACAGATCGTGAGCGGACCTCTACACTTGCCAGTGACACAGGCCACAAAGACCTAAAGGATCGCGATGACGACCGAGTTCGCCAGCCCGCCCCCCGCCAAGCCCTTCCCCGATCAGAACCTCGGCCGAATCGTGTTCACGAACGCCGCGGAGGCACCGAACGACGTCGCCGTGCTGCGGCTGGTCGGCAGTGACTGGAAGGAGGTCACCTGCGCCCAGTACCTGGAGGAGGTCAAGGGCGTCGCCAAGGGCCTCATCGCCAAGGGCGTCAAGACCGGTGATCGCCTCGCCATCATGAGCCACACCCGCTACGAGTGGTCGCTCATCGCCTGGGCCGCGTGGGCCGTCGGTGCCGTCACCGTCCCGATCTACGAGACCTCCTCGTCCGCCCAGTGCAACTGGATCCTCACCGACGCCGGCGTCTCGCTCGCCGTGGTCGAGGACCTCGAACTTCGCGAGGTGCTCACCGCGGAGACTGACTGGAAGGGCGACATCCTCGTCATCGAGAACGACCTGATCGCCCAGCTCAGCGAGGCCGGGGCCGGCGTCTCGGACGAGGAGCTCGAAACGGCCTCGTTGTCCACGGGCCACGAGGACACCTGCGCGATCATCTACACCTCCGGCACCACCGGCAACCCCAAGGGCTGCGAGATCGTGCACGGCGGGTTCGGTGGCGTCGTCGTCTCCGTCGAGGAGCGCCTGCAGGACGCGTTCGTCCCCAACAGCCGCACCCTGATCTTCCTCCCGCTCGCCCACGTGCTGGCCCGCATCCTCGAGGTGGCCTGCTTCTACAAGCGCGTCGCCGTGGCCCACGAGCCCGACACGACCAAGGTCGTCGAGCGCCTGGCCGAGATCCACCCGACGTTTCTGGTCTCGGTCCCGCGCGTGCTCGAGAAGGTCTACAACTCCGCCGCCGCCAAGGCCGAGACCGCGGGCGGCGCCAAGGCCAAGATCTTCAAGGCTGCTGTCCAGACCGCGATCGACTACTCCATGGCCCTCGAGAACGGCGGCAAGCCGTCGACCGGCCTGGCGCTCAAGCAGAAGCTGTTCGCCAAGCTCGTGTACTCGAAGCTGCACGAGGCCCTCGGCGGCGAGTGCAACCGCATCATCTCCGGCGGCGGTCCCCTGGGCGCCCGCCTCGGCCACTTCTACCGCGGTGCGGGCTTCGACCTTCTCGAGGGCTACGGCCTCACCGAGTCCTCGGGCGTGCTCACCGTCAACCCGATCAACGCGGCCAAGATCGGCACCGTCGGCAAGCCGATCCCGGGCGTGACCATCCAGATCGCCGAGGACGGCGAAGTCCTGGCCAAGGCCAAGACCCTGTTCAAGGGCTACTGGCAGAACCCGCAGGCCAACGAGGACGCGTGGACCGGAGACTGGTACCACACCGGCGACATCGGCGAGCTCGACCCGGACGGCTACCTGTCCATCACCGGTCGGAAGAAGGACCTGATCGTCACCGCCGGCGGCAAGAACGTCTCGCCGTCGCAACTCGAGGATCTGCTCTCCTCCGATCCGCTGATCAGCCAGGCCGTCGTCGTGGGCGACAACCGCAGCTACATCGCGGCCCTCGTCACCATCGACCCGGAGACCTTCCCGGGCTGGGCCGAGAAGCACGGCAAGACCGGCTCGGTGTCCGATCTGATCCAGGACGGCGACCTCGTGGGCGCCGTGCAGGACGCCGTGGACAGGGCCAACAAGTCCGTCTCCCGCGCCGAGTCCATCCGCAAGTTCAAGATCCTCGCTGCCGAGTTCTCGGTCGAGAGCGGCGAGCTCACCCCGACGCTGAAGCTCAAGCGCAACGTCGTGCACGAGCGGTTCGCGGGCGACATCGAGAACCTCTACACCACGTAGGACCCCCGAACGCCGGAGCGCCCGGACCCTTCCCAGGGCCCGGGCGCTCTCGCTTTGGTCCGATCAGGCGTACATGCCCTCGATCTGCTCGGCGTAGCGCTCGGCCACCACGTGCCGCTTGACCTTCAGGGTCGCGGTCAGCTCCCCCGACTCCTCGGTGAAGTCCCGGTGCAGGACGGTGAACTTCTTGACGCCCTCGGCCTGCGAGACCTGCCGGTTGGCGTCGTCCACGGCGAACTGGATCTCGGCCTGCAGTGCAGGGTCGGCCACCAGGTCCTCGGCCGGCTTGCCGACGTGTCCGTTCTCCGCGGCCCAGGCCTCGAGCTCGTCCTCGTCAACCGTGATCAGTGCGGACACGAACTTACGGGCCTCACCGATCACGACGGCGTGACCGACCAGGCGGTGCGCCCGGATCCCGTCCTCGATCGGGCCCGGTGCGACGTTCTTCCCGCCCGCGGTGACGATGATCTCCTTGGCGCGGCCGGTGATCGTCAGGTAGCCGTCCTCGTCGAGCGATCCGAGGTCCCCGGTGCCGAACCAGCCGTCACGGAGGGCTTCCTCGGTGGCCTTCTGGTTGTTCCAGTAGTGGTCGAAGATCAGCGGCCCGGCCAGTTCCACCTGTCCGCTGTCGGTGATCCGGACGCTGGTGCCGGCGACCGGCCGACCGACGGTGCCGATGCGCTGGCAGCCGGGCCCGTTCACGGTGGCGGCGGCGGTGCTCTCGGTGAGGCCGTAGCCCTCGTAGATCGGGACGCCGAGTCCGCGGAAGAAGTGCGAGATCCGGTCCGGCAGGGCGCCGCCTCCGGAGATGGCGTACTCGCACCGGCCCCCGAGCGCCTCACGGACGGCCTTGTAGACCGCCACGTCGAGAGCCTTGTACTGAATGGTGTGCACAAGCGAGGGTCGGCGGGCGTCGCCCAGACCGTCGCCGCCGCGCAGCTCGCTGGCCTCGATGGCGATCGCCTCCGCGCGACCGAAGATCTCCTCCTGCAGTCGGCCCTTCGAACCGGCCTTGGCGGCGATCCCGTCGCGAACTTTCTCGAATACGCGCGGGACACCGAGAATCATGTGCGGCCGGAAGTCGGCGAAGCGCGGCAGGATGGTCGAGGTGTCATCCCAGAACCCGACGGTGGCCTCGCCCAGGAACACGGTGTAGGTCACGGCGCGGGCGAGCACGTGGGCGAGTGGCAGGAACATGAGCGTCTTCTTGCCGTGCTGCGCCATCGAGCCGATGGGGTGGTCGAGCAACGCGTGGCACTCCGACAGGAGGTTGCGGTGGGTGATCACGCAGCCCTTGGGCCGTCCTGTGGTGCCGGAGGTGTAGATGATCGACGCGGGGGCGTCGGGGTCGAGGGTGGCCAACGAGGCCTCGAGGGTCTCGGGTGCGATCGAATCGCCGTCGGCCTCGAGGGCCTCGAGCCCGCCGTCGTCGAGGTAGAGGACACGGGTGCAGGTGGCAGGGACGTCGGAATCGCCGACGACGACGACGTGGGCGTCGGTTTCGGCCACGAGCACCTTCGCCTCGGAATCGGTGAGGATCCACTCGAGCTGCCCGGCCGAGGACGAGGGGTAGATCGGCACGGTGATGGCGCCGGCGGTCCAGACAGCCAGGTCGACGAGCACCCATTCGAGGCGGGTCCCGGCCATGAGCGCGACCCGGTCACCGGGTTCGACACCGGAGGCGACGAGTCCGGCCGCGATGCGGTCCACACGGGCGACGAGCTCCGCGTTGGAAACGGATCGCCACTGGTCGCCGTCGTGATACTCGAACGGGACGGCCCGTGGGTCCGTGGCGGCGCGTCCGCGCGCCACCACCGGGATAAGGTCGGAACCGGTGAAGGTTCGCTGGGTGGGGACGGTGATCTCGCGCATGCCGGTTGCGGCCTTTCGGACGACGTCGAAATGGAGCGCAGTCGATTATCGACCGGACACCGCACCTGTGGCAATCTGTCGGGTTTTCCCGATCGCACCCTCGTGCCTTGTCGTCGCATCACGTAGACTACGCAATAGACAGATCGGTTCATTCTCTGCAGAACGGAACACATCATGGCGCAGATCTACTCCGACATCACCGAGACCATCGGCCGTACCCCGCTGGTCCGTCTCAACTCCCTGACCGAGGGCATCCAGGCCACGGTGCTGGCCAAGCTCGAGTCCGCGAACCCCGCCAGCAGCGTCAAGGACCGCATCGGCGCGGCCATCATCGACGACGCGGTCGCCTCCGGCGGCCTCAAGCCCGGCGGCACGATCGTCGAGGGCACCTCCGGCAACACCGGTATCGCCCTGTCCATGGTCGCGGCCGCCCGCGGCTACAAGGCCGTCATCGTCATGCCGGACACCATGTCCGTCGAGCGCCGCGCCATCATGCGCGCGTACGGTGCCGAGCTCATCCTCACCCCGGGTTCCGAAGGCATGAAGGGCGCCGTCGCCAAGGCCCAAGAAGTCGCCGACAGCCGCGAGAACGCCGTCCTCGCCCGCCAGTTCGCCAACCCGGCCAACGTCGACGTGCACCGTCGCACCACGGGCCCGGAGATCTGGGAGGACACCGCCGGTGAGATCGACCTGTTCGTCGCGGGTATCGGCACCGGCGGCACCATCTCGGGCGCCGGCAACTACCTGAAGTCTCAGAAGTCGGACATCCAGATCGTCGCCGTGGAGCCCAAGGACTCTCCGCTGCTCACCGAGGGCAAGGCCGGCCCACACAAGATCCAGGGACTGGGCGCCAACTTCGTGCCGGAGATCCTCGACCGCGAGGTATACGACGAGGTCATCGACGCCACTCTCGAGGACTCGTTGGAGGTTGCCAGGCGCCTCGGCAAGGAGGAGGGCATCCTTGCCGGCATTTCGTCGGGTGCCAACGTGTGGGCCGCGCTCGAGGTGGCCAAGCGCCCCGAGAACGCGGGCAAGACCATCGTCGTGATCGTGTGTGACTACGGCGAGCGCTATGTCTCGACGATGCTCTTCGAGGACTACCGCGACTGATGTCAGGTTCCTCCGATCGCCCGGTGGGGCTCTTGCGCACTCTGCGTGAGGACCTCACCGCGGCGCGTGCACACGACCCGGCAGCCCGGGGTGACGTCGAGAACGCCGTCGTCTACTCCGGCCTGCACGCCATCTGGATCCACCGCCTGTCCCACCGCATGTGGCACTCCGGCGGGGCCGGCCGCACCGCCGCGCGTGTCCTGTCGCAGTTCGCCCGCTTCCTCACCGGGATCGAGATCCATCCCGGCGCGGTGATCGGCCGGCGGTTCTTCATCGACCACGGCATGGGCGTCGTGATCGGTGAGACCGCGGAGATCGGCGACGACTGCATGATCTACCACGGGGTCACCCTCGGAGGCGTCTCGCTCAAGCAGGTCAAGCGGCATCCCACGCTGGGGGACCGCGTGACCGTCGGCGCCGGGGCCAAGATCCTGGGGCCGGTCGAGATCGGCGCGGACTCGTCGGTCGGAGCCAACGCCGTGGTGGTCAAGGACGCCCCCGCCGACTCGATCGTCGTGGGCATCCCGGGCGTCGCCAAGCCCGCCAGGTCGACCAAGGAGGAGCTGCGCGAGGCGCAGTTCTATATCGACCCGGCCATCTATATCTGAGTCCCGGGCCCCGGCCCGGGAGGGGGGCCGGACCTACACCGTCTGGCCCCGATGAGGCCGTCACGCCGCCGTCACGCCGCCGCCACGCGCATCAGCGCGGGCGCCCCGGCGGTGACGGCCTCATTATTCTCTCCGCATTCGCGCGAACCGCTGCCCGTCCGGGTCTAAGCTCAGCCCCGATGCGCTCGTTACCCACCACCGTGTGGCTCCGGGGGCCGCTGGCGATCCTGGCGCTGTCCTCGGTCTTCATGGTGCTTCGCTTCCCGGATGAACGGACGCCGTGGTGGGGCATCTACGGCAACCTGCTCGATGTCAACGTCTACCGGTGGGGCGGGCAGGCGGTCCTCGGGGCGATCCCGCTGTACGAGGGGCTGCTGACCGGCGCCGACTCGGGGCGGTTCTACGCCCCGATGCCGTTCACGTATCCGCCGTTCTCGGCCCTGCTGTTCACCCCGCTGACCCAGGTAACGCCCGGCCTGATGGAAGCCGGCTGGACCGCATTGACGGTGGGGCTCCTCTATCTCGCGATCCGCATGTGCCTGCGCACCCTGGGCTACCGGTCCGACCGCGTGACCGTGCAGGTCGCGGTGTGCCTGACCCTGATCTCGCTCTCGCTGGAGCCGGTGCGCACCACCGTGTGGCTCGGCCAGATCAACGTCCTGCTCCTGGTGCTGGTGCTGGCGGACCAGCTCGCCTCGCGGTCCGGTCGCCGCTGGGCGGGCATCGGCTCGGGGATCGCCGCCGGCATCAAGCTCACCCCGGCGTTCTTCTGGGCTCACTGGGTGCTCACCGGCCGGTGGCGGATGGCCGCGGTCTCCGGGCTCACGTTCCTCGGCACCGTGGCGCTCGGCTTTCTGGTCATCCCCCGTGATGCCATCCGATACTGGTCGGGGACCCTGCTCGATTCGCAACGGATAGGGCAGGACTCCCTGGTCGCCAACCAGTCTGTGCGCGGGGCCATCGCCCGTCTCGCCGGGCTGGAGATGGCCCCCACCTGGGTCTGGTTGATCGGCGCCGTTCTCGTGGCGGTCGTCGGTCTGACGGTCGCGGCGTTGGCGCATCGCGCCGGGCATCAACTCCTCGGGCTGACGCTGGCGGGGATGACCATGACCATGGTCTCGCCCTTCACCTGGGGTCACCACTGGGTCTGGCTTGTCCCGCTGCTCGTCTTGACGCTGCACTACGCGATCTCGGCCGGTCGCTGGTACGTGTGGCTCCTGCCGCCGCTGGTGTGGGCGGCGGGAGCCAACTGGGTCCAGAGTTTCCCGGACACCAACTTCCCCGACGACCGCTGGGTGGGGATGGGCCTGTTCATGCTCGGCGGCGATATCCCGTCGGTGGTCTTCTCCACGATCACCAACGTGTATCCGCTGATCTGGCTGGTCGCGGTGGCCCTCACGGCGCTATACCTGGGAAAGGGGTCGGCGGTGACGGCTAGGCTGGCCGACTATGGGACGGCGGACGACTCGTCACCCCGCGCTGAGGATCATCGCCGGGGCTGACACCAGGCGAGAGGTGGCGACCCTCGCTGTCGAGGAGCCGCTCGAGATCCGTGTCGGCGGTGCGCCCTTCGTCGTCACGATGCGGACCCCGGGCGACGACATGGATCTGGCCGCCGGCCTCCTGGTCTCCGAGGGCGCCATCTGGGATCGCGAGCACCTGCCCACGATCCAGTACTGCACCACCGTCAGCGGGCGCTCCGAGCAGGACTACAACACGCTCTCGCTGACCGTCTCGCCCGACGTCCCCGAGCCCAGGTCGGCGCGAACCACCACCATGACCAGCGCGTGCGGGGTCTGCGGCGTGGACTCGATCGACGAGGTCCGCCGCACCACGCACTTTCCTCTCGGCCCGGTCGAGCCGCTCGTCGCGGCCGAGGTTCTGTTGTCCCTGCCCCGGCGGCTCCGCGAGCACCAGCGTGTCTTCGACAGGACCGGCGGGGTACACGCGGCCGGACTGTTCACCCCGGACGGGGAGCTGCTCTGCCTACGCGAGGATGTGGGTCGACACAACGCGGTCGACAAGGTGGTCGGCTGGGCCCTCCGAGAGGATCGACTCCCGCTCGGCGACACCGTCCTCCAGGTGTCCGGCCGGGCGTCGTTCGAACTCGTACAGAAGGCGTCGATGGCGGGGATTCCCGTACTGTCCGCGGTCAGCGCGCCCTCGTCGCTCGCGGTGGATCTCGCGGTCGACGCGCGCGTGACGCTCGCCGGCTTCAGCCGCGACGACCGGGCGACCGTCTACGCCCACCCCGAGCGCATCCACGACTGACGACCTCCGCATCTCTCTGACCTGCACCCGCCGGGCGTCGTGAGGCCGCTACTCACGACGCCGATCACCATCGAGAACCCGACCTCCAACAACGCGAACTACAACTGATCCGACGCGGAACCAGCCGCCGCGTCGACACCGGCCCGCCGCACGTCACCCTGCGGCACGTAACCGCGGCCCGGGGCCACGAACAGCAGCAGGACCGCCGCCCCCGCCGCGACCAGCCCCAGCGCGACCAGCGAATCGGAGATGCCGGCAGCGAAGATCTCCGCGGCGGCGTCCACGATCGGCCGGGCGGCGGGCCCGGCTGCGTTGCCGAACTCGATGGCCCCGGCGAACGAGCCCTCCACCGCCGGCCGGCCCGCCTCGGGCACGCCGGGCAGCACCTCCACGATGTCGGAGGCATACCGCCCGGCGAGAATGCTGCCGCCGATCGCGATGCCGATCGCCGCGCCGATCTCCCGCATCGCGTCGTTCACGGCCGCCGCGACACCCTGCTCGTCAGCGGGGATGTCCGAGACGATGGCCGAGGTCGCGGGCGCGGTGGACAGCCCGAGCCCGGCTGCGGCGATGCACAGCGGCCACAGGACATCCCAGTACCCGGAGTCCACGGTGAGCCTCGAGAGCAGGAGCATGCCCACGGCGATCCCGCCGACACCCACCACGGACACCACGCGCAAACCCACGACGTCGGTGATCCTGGGCGCGATGACCGACAGCACCATCACGGGCACCACCATGGGCGCCAGGGCCATCGAGGCGCCGAGCGCGTCGTAGCCCTGTACCAGCTGGAGGAACTGAACGATGAGCAGGAAGAACCCGAAGATCACCAGGAACTGCAGCGCCACCGAGACCGACCCGGTGGAGAAGCCGCGGCGCCGGAAATAGCGCACGTCGAGGAGCGGGTCCGAGGCGCGCAGCTCGACGCCGATGAACGCGACGAGGCTCACCACGGCCACGACGAGGGCCACCACGACGAAGGGCTCGCCGAAGCCGGTCTGCGCGCCCTCGATGAGCCAGAAGACCACACCGCCCACGGCCAGGGCCGAGAAGATCGCGCCCGCGACGTCGGGCCGACCGTGCCTGGCCGCGACGGACTCCCCGATCGTGAACGCGGCGAGCAACACCAGGAGGCCGATCACGGAATAGACGAGGAAGATCGACTTCCAGGACCACACCTGCAGCATCAGCCCGGAGCCGACGAGACCCACGATGCCGCCGATCCCGGCGAAGCCCGCCCACATGCCGACGGCCATCCCGCGCTGCTCGGGCGGGAAACTGGCCGTGAGCAGCGACAACGTGGACGGCATGACGAACGCGGCGCCCAGCCCGGCGACGCCGCGCAGGACGATGAGCCAGGTGGGCGAGTCGAGCAGGAGTGGCAGCGCGGAGGAGACCGTGAACAGGGCGAGCCCCGCGATGAGGGTGGCGCGGCGCCCGAATCGGTCGCCGAGGGCGCCGGCGGTGAGAACGAGTGCGGCCAGGGCGAGCGTGTAGGAGTCGACGATCCAGGTGAGCTCGGCCTGGGTGGCGCCGATCGCCACCGCGATGTCGGGCAGCGAGGTGTAGAGCGCGGACATCGTGGCCACGACGATCGAGACCGCGACCAGGCTGACGAACAGCAGCCAACGCCGCCGTCCTGCGGACAGTTCGAGCACGGGCCCTCCCGGGGTCATCGCGAGAAACGCTACCAACGGTATCGCTTCCTTCCGTACACCGTAACGCACGAGCCGACCGACGCGGCGGGCCACAATGGACACCATGCCCTCGCCCATCGATCCTCGCCGCGCCCGCTCGCGCGGCAAGTTACTGGACGCCGCCGCGGACCTCCTCGTCTCCGGGGGCGCGGCGGCGGTGACGGTGGAGGCGGTCACGCGCCTGTCGGGCGTGGCGCGGACCACGCTGTACCGCAACTTCCCCTCGACGGACTCGCTCATCGCCGCGGCGTTCCGGCGCCTGCTACCCACCCCGGAGCCGCCGCCGGCGGACCTGTCGGTGCGCGGGCAGCTGGTCCACCTGTGCGCCGCCCTGACCCGGCTCATCCAGACCGTGCCCATGCAGCAGTCGATGCTCGGCTGGCTCGCCATGGGGCGCGGTGCCTCCGACGACGACGAGGTGGGCGAGCTGCGCCGCAGCGTGGTCGAGTCCTACGCCGCACCCCTCCACGAGGTCCTCTCCGCCGCGGAGGCCGACGGCACGCTCACCCCCGGCGACCGCGACCTCGCCGTGGCTCAACTCGCCGGCCCCGTGGTGCTGGCCCGCATCATCGGCCTGCGCCCGTTCACCGAGACGGATGTCGAGCGACTCGTCGACGACTTTCTGCGCGATCGCCTGGCCACCCCGGAAGAACGGCGACAGGAGAGCCTGCAGTGAGGGGCACCGTCGGCGCGATCATCCTCACCGGCGGCCGGGGCAGCCGGCTCGGCGGGGTGGACAAGGCCCGGCTCCCGGTGGCCGGTCGGCCGATGGTCGAGACCGTGCTCGGCGCCGCCCGGGCCGTCGCGGGGCCGGCCATCACGGTGGGACCGGGTGGTGACGCCCGCGAGGACCCGCCCCATTCCGGACCGGTCGCGGGAATCGCCGCGGGACTGGCGTGCCTTCCGGACGGTGTCGACGTCGTCGTCGTCGTGGCCTGTGACCTTCCCGAACTCGACGCCGGCACCCTCCGCGCGCTCGTCGACGCCGTGCGCACGTCGGGCGCGGCGGCCGCGCTCGGCGTGGACGCCGCCGGTCACGAGCAGTACCTCCTGGCCGCGTGGGACCGCCGCGCGCTCGCCGCGCGCCTGGCGCGACTCGAGGCCACGGGCGGCACGGCCGGACGAGCGGTGCGCGCCCTGTATGACGACGACGATACCGTCGCCACGGGGTTCGTCCACGTGCCCGTCGGCGCCCAGGCACTCGACGTCGACACGTGGGCCGACCTCGCCGGGCGTGGGCCGGTGGCGCTCGCGCACGTCGGCCCGGTCCTGGCCGCGGGCCTGGATGCCGTGCCGGCGGCCCGGCTGGCGCTGCTCGACGCCGTGGGCGCGGTGCTGGCGGCGCCGCTGGTCGCGGCCGATCCGATGCCGCGCGGGCGGGTGTCGGCGATGGACGGGTACGCGCTGGCCGGGCCCGGCGCCTGGCGGCTGACCGGGGCCGCGCGGCGGGCCGGCGACGGTTCCGCGGCGACCCTGGAGCCCGGATGCGCGGCGCCGATCGCGACCGGCGCGCTCGCCCCCGCCGGGACCGACCGGGTGCTGCGCCACGAGTTGGTCGAGGTCTCGCCGCCGGGCGCCGGGCCGGCACTGGTCACCGCCCTGGGCGCGGCCGACGGGATCAACGACCTGCGGCCGGTCGGCGAGGACTGGCCGGTCGGGCACGCCCTCGCGCCGGAGGGCGCCACGCTCGACGCCGCGCTGGCCTCGGCGGCGCTGTCGTCGGGACTGACCGGGGTCGTGGTGCGGGGGCCGGTTCGGGCGACGGTCGTGACCACCGGCGATGAGGTGCTGCCCGCCACCACCCCGCCCCCGCTGCCCGACGGGCGGATCCGCGACACCGTCGGGCCGCTGCTCGGCGCGGTGCTCGCGCGCGCCGGCTTCGGGCCCGCCACCGCCGCGGTGGAACACTGTCCGGACACCGAGGCCGAATTCGAGGCGCTGCTGCAACGGCCGCGCGCGGCCGGGGAGGTGCTGGTGCTCGTCGGGGCCACCGGCCGCGGGGTGGCCGACCACCTGCGCCCGGCACTCGAGCGGGCGGGCGCCCGGATCGTGCTCGACGGGGTGCGGGTCCGACCCGGCGGCTCGCAGATCGTGGCGGCCCTGCCCGGTGGGGGCGTGCTCCTGGGACTGCCGGGCAACCCGCTGGCCGCGGTGTGCGCTGCCGCCAGCACCGGCCGCGCGCTGGTCGACGCCCTCACGGATCGACGGCGGACGCCTGTGCTCGCGCCCGTCCCCGCCCTGGCGGGACTGGCCGCCCCGACCCGATCCCGGATCCTGCCCGCGCGACCCGACGGCTCCGGCGGCTGGTCCGTGGACGAGCGGGTCCGTACCGCGCACCTCGCCGACCTCGCGGGGGCGCCGTCACTGGCCCTGATCCCCGAGGCCGCGGCCGGTTCCGAGCTGGTCGAGCTGATCGACTGGATCTGACGCCCCCGAAATGCGTTGTGCAAATTCGCATTATGGGATCATGGACGGGTGAACATCTCCCGTCACTCCGACCTCGCGCTTCGCACCCTCATGCTGCTCGCGGTGGGCGACCGGGACGGCGAACGGATGACCGCGGGCGCCATCGCCGGTTCGGTCAACGCCTCCCCCAGCCATGTCGCCAAGATCGTCTCGCGCCTGGTGGATCTCGAGGTCATCGCCTCGCGCCGAGGCCGCGGCGGAGGGCTACGGATAACCGACGTCGGGCGGAACCACTCCGTGGGCGCCCTGCTCCGCATCCTCGAGGGCCCCGGCGAGGCGGTCGACTGCGAGGGTGAGCAGCCCTGCCCGCTCGCCGGGAACTGCCGACTGCGCCGGGCCTTCGCCGAGGCCCGCGAGGCCTTCTTCGCCACCCTCGATCCGCTCACCGTCAACGACATCGTCCACTCCCCCACGCGGCAGATCCTGCTCACCCTGGAGCCGAGATTCACTCCGACAGTCGCGGAGCGGCCCTGACGTGCAGTTCCTCTGCACTACGTACGTAAAGCGCAAATATCCAGTTCAGGTGGGTATTCGAACTCACACAGCGTGAATGCGCATATCGAAGTCGGATTCTGGCAGGCTCGGACTCAACGCCTCCACACCCGTAGGGGCCGGTCCGGAAAGGCTGCCATGACCACGTCACTGATCTCCCTCGAGTCGATCCTCGCCCACCCCCGGGAGCTGTCCCCGCACAATGTCCCGGTCATCCGCGAGACACTGCCGGTCATCGGTGCCCACATCGACGAGATCACGCCGCTGTTCTACACGACGATGTTCGACAACCACCCCGAACTGATCCGCGACACCTTCAACCGCGGCAATCAGAAACTGGGCGCCCAGCAGCGCGCCCTGGCCGCCTCGATCGCCACGTTCGCCACCATGCTCGTGGACGGCAAGAGCCCGGTCGACCTGCTCTCGCGTATCGGACACAAGCACGCGAGCCTGGGTATCACCCCGGACCAGTACCAGATCGTTCACGACAACCTGTTCGCCGCGATCGCCCGCGTGCTCGGCGACGCCGTCACCCCCGAGGTCGCCGAGGCATGGGACGAGGTCTACTGGATCATGGCCTCCGTCCTCATCGACTTCGAGAAGGGACTGTACGCCGAGGCGCAGGTCGAGCCGGGTGACGTGTTCCGGACCGCCACCGTCGTCGCCCGCGAGGACGTCACGGACTCGGTCGCCGTCTTCACCCTCGCCGGGCCTGACGGCGAACGCCTCCCCGACTTCCGCCCCGGCCAGTACACCTCGGTCGGCGTGGTGCTGCCCGACGGCGCCCGCCAGCTGCGCCAGTACTCACTCTCGACCGCCTCCGGCGACGGCACCTGGCGGATCGGCGTACGCCGCGTGGACCCCACCGCCGGCGGCTGTCCCGCCGGCGAGGTCTCCGGCTGGCTGCACGCGACGGCCGAGGTCGGCACCACCCTGCAGGTCACGCTCCCGTTCGGCGACCTGGTCCTGGACCAGGCCGACGCCGGGACCGCCTCCGCCCCGGTGGTGCTGTGCTCAGCCGGCATCGGCATCACGCCGATGCTCGGCATTCTCGCCCAGCTCGCCGCGGAGGAGACCTCGCGTCGCGTGCTCGTCCTGCACGCGGACCGCTCCCCCGGCCAGCACGTCCTGGCGGGCGAGGTCGCCGGCGAGGCCTCCCTGCTCGCCGACGCCGAGGTGCACTCCTGGTACGAGGACGGTGCCGACACCGCTTCCGGCCCGGGCACCGTCCACCACGGGCTCATGGACCTGTCCGCGGTGCCGCTGCCCGCCGACGCGCACGTCTTCCTGTGCGGCTCCGCCGGGTTCCTACAGGCGGTACGGCCGGCCTTCCTGGCGGCCGGCATCCCGGAGGATCGGCTCCACGCCGAGCTGTTCGCGCCCAACGACTGGCTCGTCTGAGCCGCTCACTGTTGACGATGAAAACATTGCTGCGGCGAATATTTGCCCGGTAACGAACCCCGCCACATTCGTCGAACCGCCCACGGCGCGGTGACGGACTGTCGCACACTCGGGATTCGGGCCCGTTCCCCTGTCGTCCGTGCCCGACCCGCGAGACTCTGACGTGAAAGGACCGCCCGTGTCCTCAGGCTCCGACCCCGTGACCTCCGACCCCTCCGCCGCGCCCGCCATCGATCCCACGAAGGCCAACCTCGCCCTGGCACTGTGTTTCGCCGGGTTCCTGCTCACCTTCTGGGCGTGGGCGCTCATGGGCCCCCTCGGCGCCACCTACAAAGAAGACCTGGGGCTCTCCTCGTTCCAGCAGTCCCTGGTGGTGGCGCTGCCCGTGGTGGTGGGATCGCTCGGCCGGATCCCGGTGGGCGCGCTGACCGACCGGCTCGGCGGCCGCACGATGTTCCCGCTCATCGCGGCGTTGACGATCATCCCCACGCTCTTCGTCGGCTTCGTCGACAACAGCCTGATCGTCCTGCTCATCGGCGGCTTCTTCCTCGGCATCGGCGGCACCTCCTTCGCGGTGGGCGTCCCCACCGTCAACTCGTGGTTCCCGCCGAACCGGCGCGGCACGGCGATCGGCATCTTCGGCGCCGGCATGGGCGGCACCGCCGTCGCGGCGTTCACCACCCTGCGGCTCCGCGACGCCTTCGGCGACCAGGCCCCGTTCATCCTGGTGGCGGTCCTGCTGGCGATCTACGCCGTGACAGCCCGGATGCTGCTGCAGAACTCACCGGCCTGGGCACCGGCCCAGGGCAACTGGGTGGTCAAGGCCGCCAGGACGCTCGCCCGGCCCGTCACGCTCAAACTGTCGTGGATGTACGCGATGGGCTTCGGCGGGTTCGTGGCGTTCTCGGTGTACCTGCCGACCTACCTGCACAACTTCTACGAACTGGACATCGAGGACGCCGCGCTGCGCACCGCGATCTTCGTGGTGGTCGCCGTGGCGTGCCGCCCCCTCGGCGGTGCTCTGGCGGACCGGTTCGACGGCGGGTGGGTCCTGGTCATCAGCTACGTCGTCACCGGCCTCATGGCCGCGGCCGCGTCCGAGCGCATGCCCCTGATCGGGATCGACGACGGCAGCTTCTACCCGGTGGGCACGGCCGTGTTCCTCGTCATGGCCGCCTCGCTGGGCGTCGCCTCCGGCGCGGTGTTCGCCCTGGTCGCCGAACTGGTCGAGCCGTCCTCGGTCGGGTCGGTCACGGGCATCGTCGGCGCCGTTGGCGGGCTCGGCGGGTTCGTCCCGCCGCTCCTGCTCGGCTACTTCTGGACCGCCGACAGCAACTACCGCACCGGCCTGCTGCTGCTGTTCGCCCTCTCGGTCATCACCGCGGCGCTCACCTGGCTGTGGTTCCTCCGCAACAGTCGCAGCGCGTCCACCGCCACGGAAAGGACTCCGGCATGACCAGCACAGACCCCCGCCTGGACGGCCCCGCCTCCGAGGCCATCCTCAAGGCCGGCCGGTTCTTCCGCCGCGGCACGGCCTCCGACGATCTGCGCACCGTGACGATCGAGGGCGGCCGCGAAGCGGACGTGTTCTACCGCGACCGCTGGAGCCACGACAAGGTGGTCCGCTCCACGCACGGCGTCAACTGCACGGGCTCGTGCTCGTGGAAGGTGTACGTCAAGGAGGGGATCATCACCTGGGAGGCGCAGCAGACCGACTACCCGGACATCGGTGACGACATGCCGGGATACGAGCCCCGCGGCTGCCCGCGCGGTGCCGCCTTCTCCTGGTACACCTACTCGCCCACGCGGGTGCGCTACCCGTACATCCGCGGTCGCCTGCTCGAGCTGTGGCGGGCGGCGCGCGCCGAGCACGCCGACCCGGTGGACGCCTGGGGGTCGATCGTCTCCGACACCGCCAAGACCGCCTGGTACAAGCGTGCCCGCGGCAAGGGCGGCCTGGTCCGCTGCCGCTGGGAGGACGCCGTCGAGATCGCAGCCGCCGCCCACGTGTACACCGCGAAGACCGCCGGCCCGGACCGAGTCGCGGGCTTCTCCCCGATCCCGGCGATGTCCATGGCCTCGTTCGGGGCGGGCTCGCGGTTCATCGAGTTGTTCGGCGGCTCCATGCTCTCGTTCTACGACTGGTACGCCGACCTACCGGTGGCCTCACCGCAGGTCTTCGGCGACCAGACCGACGTCCCCGAGTCCGCCGACTGGTTCAACTCCTCCTACCTCGTGATGTGGGGTTCCAACGTCCCGGTCACCCGCACCCCGGACGCCCACTTCATGACCGAGGCCCGGTACAAGGGCCAGAAGGTCGTGGTGGTCTCGCCCGACTACGCGGACAACACCAAGTTCGCCGACGAGTGGCTGCACCCGCACCCGGGCACCGACGGCGCGCTGGCCATGGCGATGGTCCACGTGGTGCTCACCGAGTTCTACGCCCGCCGGGGCACGCCCGAGTTCGAGCGCTACGCCAAGCAGTACACGGACCTGCCGTTCCTGGTCACGCTGCGCACGCGCTCCGACGGGTCGGTTCTGCCGCACAAGTTCGTCACCGCGGACATGGTCGGTGCGGGCGTGCTCGCGGAGGATCCGGGCGAGAACGCGGCCAACAAGACCGTCCTGCTCGACGCGGTCACGGGTCGGCCGGTCGTCCCGAACGGCACGCTGGGCCACCGGTTCGGCGAGCAGGGCGCGGGCGACTGGAACCTGGATCTCGGCGAGGTCGACCCGGCACTGTCCCTGCTGGACACGCTCGAGGGAACCGCCGAGGTCACGTTGCCGCGCTTCGACACCACGCGCGGCGACGCCGGCACCATCACCCGTGGGGTGCCCTACCGGACCATCAGGGGCCGCGACGACGACGACAACCCCACGGACCTTCGCGTCACGACCGTCCTCGATCTGATGATGGCACAGTTCGGCGTGGGCCGGGAGGGGCTGCCGGGCGATTGGCCGACCGGGTACGACGACCCGCAGCCGTACACACCGGCCTGGCAGGAGGAGCACACCGGCGTCCCGGCCGCGCAGGCCGAGCGGATCGGGCGGGAGTTCGCCCGCAACGCGCTGGAGTCCGGTGGGCGCTCGATGATCCTCATGGGGGCGGGTACCAACCACTGGTTCCACTCCGACCTCATCTACCGGGCGTTCCTCGCGCTGACGATCCTCACGGGCACGCAGGGCGTCAACGGCGGCGGCTGGGCGCACTACGTGGGCCAGGAGAAGGTCCGCCCGCTGACCGGGTTCCAGCAGGTGGCGATGGGTCTGGACTGGTCCCGGCCACCGCGGCAGATGATCGCCACCGCGTTCTTCTACCTGCACACCGGGCAGTGGAAGTACGACGCGTACGGCGCGGACACCCTCGCCTCCGCGACCGGCGAGAACCGCTTCACCGGGATGAGCACCCCGGATCTGGTGGCGATGTCGGCGCGACTGGGCTGGATGCCCTCCTTCCCGACCTTCTCGGCCAACCCGCTCGACCTGGGGGACGAGGTCGCCGAGGCGGGCGTGTCCGCGGCCGAGCACGTGGTGGGCCGGATCAAGGACGGGTCGATGCGCTTCGCCGCCGAGGACCCGGACGGCCCCGGCAACTCCCCCAAGGTCCTCACCGTGTGGCGCTCGAACCTGCTCGGTTCGTCGGCCAAGGGTGACGAGTACTTCCTCCAGCACCTGCTGGGCACCGACTCGTCACTGCGCGCCGACCAGGCCCCGGAGGGGCACCGGGGTCGGGACATGGTGTGGCGCGAGGACGCGGAGGACGGCAAGCTCGACCTGCTCGCCACGCTCGACTTCCGGATGACCTCCACCACGCTTTTCTCAGACCTCGTGTTCCCGGCGGCCACCTGGTACGAGAAGCACGACCTGTCCTCGACCGACATGCACCCGTTCGTGCACTCGTTCAACGCCGCGATCGACCCGCCGTGGGAGACCAGGACGGACTTCGACACCTTCCGGCTGCTCGCCGAGAAGGTGTCGGAGTTGAGCCACGGGCACCTCGACACCCGCACCGACGTCGTGGCGGTCCCGTTGGCACACGACACCCCGGACGCCCTGGCCAACCCGGGCGGCACGGTGTCCGACTGGAAGGACGGCTCGTGTGAGCCGGTGCCGGGGCGGAACTTCCCCAAGATCGTCACTGTCGAACGCGACTACCGGCTGATCGGCGAGAAGTTCGGCTCCCTCGGGCCGCTCGCCGAGAAGGCGGGGATGCCGGTCAAGGGATTGCTGCTCAAGCCGGACGAGGAGATCGGCGTCCTGCTCAAGGCCAACGGCGAGACCCGCACGGGCGCCGGCCGGGGCCGCCCGCGCCTGGACACCGACATCCGCATGTGCGAGGCCATCCTCACCCTGTCCGGTACCACCAACGGGCGACTCGCGACCCAGGGTTTCGAGCAGCTCGAGGCGCGCACCGGCCGGGAGCTCGCCGATCTGTCCCGCGGTGAGTCCGGCAAGCGCATCACCTTCGCCGACACCCAGTCCCGACCGCAGCCGGTCATCACCTCCCCGGAGTGGTCCGGCTCCGAGCACGGCGGCCGCCGATACAGCGCGTTCGTCATCAACGTCGAACGGCTCAAGCCGTGGCACACGCTCACCGGCCGCATGCAGTTCTTCATGGACCACGACTGGATGGCCGAGGTGGGCGAGCAGCTCCCCGTCTACCGCCCGCCGCTCAACATGCACGAGCTGTACGGCGAGCCGGTGCTCGGCAGCACCGACGGATCCGGTGGCGCCGGCGCCGCACTGACGGTCCGCTACCTCACCCCGCACAACAAGTGGTCCATCCACTCGGAGTACCAGGACAACCTCCTCATGCTCAGCCTGTCCCGCGGTGGGCCGACCATCTGGATGAGCAGGGAGGACGCCGAGCTGATCGGGGTGGTCGACAACGACTGGGTGGAGGCGGTCAACCGTAACGGCGTCGTCGTCGCCCGCGCCGTCGTCTCCCACCGGATGCCGTCCGGCACCGTCTACATGCACCACGCCCAGGACCGCACGGTCGACGTGCCGATCGCGGAGGCCTCCGGTAAGCGCGGCGGCATCCACAACTCGGCCACGCGGATCCTCATCAAACCCAGCCATCTCATCGGCGGGTACGCCCACTTCAACTACGCGTGGAACTACATCGGCCCCACCGGAAACCAGCGCGACGAGGTGACGGTCATCCGCCGTCGCTCGCAGGAGGTGCAGTACTGATGCGCGTCATGGCCCAGATGTCCATGGTGATGAACCTGGACAAATGCATCGGGTGCCACACGTGTTCGGTGACCTGTAAGCAGGCCTGGACTAACCGGTCCGGCACCGAGTACGTGTGGTGGAACAACGTCGAGACCCGCCCCGGTCTCGGCTATCCGCGGACGTACGAGGACCAGGAGCGGTGGAAGGGCGGCTGGGAGCTGGGCCGGGGCGGCAGGCTGCGCCTCAAGGCCGGCGGGCGGATGAAGAAGCTGCTGGAGATCTTCTCGAGCCCCACCATGCCGTCGCTGGACGACTACTACGAGCCGTGGACCTACGACTACGACATGCTGGTCTCGTCCCCGCTCCAGGAGCACACCCCGGTCGCGCGACCCTACTCGCTCATCAGCGGCGAGCCGATGAAGATCTCGTGGTCGGCCAACTGGGACGACGACCTGGGCGGGTCGCCGACCCACATGAAGGACGACCCGATCCTGGCCAAGGTGGGCGAGGACATCAAGGCCGAGTTCGAAGAGACCTTCATGTTCTACCTGCCGCGGATCTGCGAGCACTGCCTCAACCCGTCGTGCGTGTCCTCCTGCCCGTCCGGCGCGATGTACAAGCGCGTCGAGGACGGCATCGTGCTGGTGGACCAGGACCGCTGCCGCGGCTGGCGCCAGTGCGTGACCGGCTGCCCGTACAAGAAGGTGTACTTCAACCACCGCACGGGCAAGGCCGAGAAATGTACGTTCTGCTTCCCGCGCGTCGAGGTGGGCATCCCCACCGTGTGCTCGGAGACCTGCGTCGGCCGGCTGCGCTACATCGGCCTGGTTCTCTACGACGCGGACAGGGTGCTCGCGGCGGCGTCGGTGCCGGACGAGCACGACCTGCTGGCCGCCCAGCGCGAGTGCTTCCTCGACCCGAACGACCCCGAGGTCATCGAGGCCGCCCGCGAGGCGGGCATCCCGGAGGACTGGATCGAGGGCGCGCAGCGCTCACCGATCTGGCAGCTCATCTCGCGGTTCGAGGTGGCCCTGCCGCTGCATCCGGAGTACCGGACCATGCCGATGGTCTGGTACGTCCCGCCGCTGTCGCCCATCGTCGACCGCGTCGCCGCGGACGGCGGCGACGGGGAGGACTCCGACACGCTGTTCGGCGCGATCGACACGATGCGAATTCCCATGGAGTACCTCGCCGAGCTGTTCACCGCCGGGGACGTCGACACCATCCAGACGGTGCTCAACCGACTCGCCGCGATGCGCACCTACATGCGCGACATCAACCTCGGCCGCGAGCCGCGGGGCGAGATCTGTGAGGCCGTGGGCATGAGCGAGGAGGACGTGTACGACATGTACCGCCTCCTGGCCCTGGCCCACTACGACGAGCGGTACGTCATCCCCACCGCCCACCAGGAGCAGGCGCATTCCCTCGAGGAGCTGGTCACCGACTGCAGCCTCGACTACGACGGCGGCCCCGGGATGATGGGCGATTCCGGCCCGTTCGGTGAGGGCTCGGGCGACCAGGCGCTGCCCATCGCGGTGGAGAGTTTCCACGCGTTGAAGCAACGCCAGACCTCGGACACCATCGCCTCCCCCGCGGACAAGGGTCGGCGGGTCAACCTGCTCAACTGGGACGGCCTCGGTACCGGCGGCCTCTTCCCGGGAAGGAAGGGCTGAGCCGTGGCGTCGCAGTTCCTCGCCGGTACCGGCTTCGGTACCGATCTGTTCTCCCGGGTCCGCAGGGCGGTGATGCCCGGCTCCTCCCCGGCCGTCGGCCGCGGGGCGCCGGAGGACCGCTCGCTCTATCAGGCTGTCTCGCTCCTGTTGGACTACCCGACCCCCGAGCTCCTCGAGCGGCTGCCGCTCATCCGCGAACTGGTCGACGACCGGGGGGACGTCGCACGGCCGCTGCTCGGCCTGGTCGACCACCTCGAGTCGACGCCGCTGGGTGAGACGCAGGAGGAGTACGTCGAGACGTTCGACCTGCGTCGTCGCTGCTGCCTGTACCTGACCTACTTCCGCTACGGCGACACCCGCAAGCGCGGCACGGCGCTGGTGGAGTTCGTCGAGGCCTACAAGTCGGCCGGCGCCCGGTTGGACGCCGCGGAACTGCCCGACCACCTGGGCGTGCTCCTCGAGTTCGGGGCCCAGCACGATCTCGACCGGTGCCGGGCTCTGCTCGTCCAGCACCGCCCCGGTCTGGAGTTGCTCCGGATCTCCCTGACCGACCGGGGGTCCGCCTGGGCCGGCGCCCTCGAGGCGGTCTCGGGCACGCTCCCGCCGATCGGCGGCGACGACCGCGATGCCGTCCGCCGACTCGTCGCCCAGGGGCCGCCCGACGAAGAGGTCGGGCTCGAAGCGTTCACCTCCTCGTCCTACCTGGAAAGCGGGGCCCGGCCATGACCGAGACGACCACAGTCGACGCGACGATCCTGGACATCGTCCTGTGGGTGGTCCTGCCGTACGTGTGCCTGGCGATATTCGTGGTCGGCCACTGGTGGCGGTACCGCTACGACAAGTTCGGGTGGACAACCCGCTCGAGCCAGCTCTATGAGTCCCGCCTGTTGCGGTGGGGGAGCCCCCTGTTCCACTTCGGCATCCTGGCCGTGGTCGCGGGCCACTTCATCGGGCTGGTGATCCCGGAATCGTGGACGCACGCGATCGGCATCACCGAGACCGGCTACCACTGGATGGCGGTGTCGCTGGGGGTCGTCGCCGGGTTCTGCACGCTCGTCGGACTGGCGATCCTCATCTACCGTCGTCGCACGGTGGGGCCCGTCTTCTCCGCGACCACCGCCAACGACAAGCTGATGTACTTCTTCCTCACCGTGACGATCCTCTTCGGACTGGCCAACACGGTCGTCGGCAACATTCTCAGCAGCTACAACTACCGCGCCGACCTGGCCGTCTGGTTCCGCGGCATCTTCTGGCTGCACCCGGACCCCGTACTCATGACCGACGCGCCCTTCACGTTCAAGGCCCACGCGATCCTGGCGTTCCTACTGTTCGCGATCTGGCCGTTCACCCGTCTGGTGCACGTGTTCTCCGCGCCCGTCGGGTACCTGTGGCGGCCCTATGTCGTGTACCGCTCGCGTCCGTCGGGCCAGTTCGGCAACCGCCCCTACCGCCGCGGCTGGATGCGCGAGGACGTCGGCGACGTGAGCCGACAGGTCGGCGAGGGCCGTGCCCGGTCGGGTTCGAGCCGTGCCGCACGCCACTAGGACATCGCCCGGCCGCCGCCTCCCGACCCCCGAGCGGCTGTCCCCCGGCTACTTCGCGCTGGTCATGGCGACGGGCATCGTCGCGATCGGGGCGGATCTGCGCGGGTGGCACACCCTGTCCCTGATCCTGCTCGTCCTCACTGCGGTCGAGTACGTCGTCCTCGTCGTACTCAATCTGTGGCGGTTGCTCGCCTATCGCACCGAGGTCGCGGCCGACCTCCACGACTCCCGCCAGGCCTTCCTGTTCTTCACCTTCGTGGCCGGGACCAACGTCCTCGCGGCCGGGCTCGCCGGCCACGGTCTCTTCGGCGTGGCGGCGGTCCTGCTGGTCGTCGCCACCCTCGCCTGGCTGATCCTCGGCTACTCCGTCCCCTGGGTCGCCGTCCTGGCCCGCACGGAGCGGTCCGTGCTGACGGAGGCGAACGGCACCTGGTTCATCTGGGTGGTGGCCGCCCAGTCCGTGGCGGTCGGCGCGGCCACCCTGGAACCCCACTTCGAGGCCGGCCGCGACGCGCTCGCGATCCTCGCGGTAGCCGCGTGGTCGGTCGGCGTCGTCCTCTACGTGGCCTGCGCTGTCTACGTGTCGCTGCGGCTCATGGTCTACCCGTTCGACCCGGGGGAACTCGACCCGCCGTACTGGGTGTCGATGGGCGCGGTGGCCATCACCGTGGTCGCGGGGGCACGCATCGTGGAGATGTCCAGCGCGCCGATGGTCGACGCCGTACGCGGCCTGGTCGCCGGCCTCGTGGTGGTCTTCTGGTGCTTCGCCACCTGGCTCATCCCGGTCCTCGTGGCGGTCGGCTACTGGCGGCACCGCGTGCGCGGCGTGCCATTTCGCTTCGAGCCCACCTGGTGGTCGATCGTCTTCCCGCTGGGCATGTACGCAGTGGCGGGAATGTACCTCGGTCGCGCCGATCAGCTGCCCATCGTCGCCTGGATCGGTCAGGCCTGGATGTGGGTCGCGGTCACGGCGTGGACCGGCACGTTCGCCTGGATGATCCGGTCAGTGGCGTCGCGCCTGCGCCGCTGACCGTCGGCCACGCCCGGTCACCACCCCGCGGTCACGACTCGGCCGTGCACCCGCCGTCCAGCGAGGCCGAGCCGGTGGACCCGGCCGCGCTGCCGGCCATGCTGCCGGTCGACTCGCCGCCCGTACTGCCCGCGGCACTGAACAGGCCGCTCACGGGGATCCCGCCTTCGCACTCGCCGGGCTCCGGCTCCGGCTCGGGCTGCGGCTCCGGCACGGTGAGCCGCCACTCGATGGCCGTCTGGACACGCGCCCCCTGGGTCTCCCTGCCCGCATCGGGATGCAGCCCCACGCTGTCGACGATCCGCACCTGCTCCCGCGGTGCCAGTTCCACCGAGTTCAGCACGGTGCCCACCTCGACCGCCGGGCCGTAGGTGTGCTCGAGGAAGTCCTCCCCGTAGTACGTGTAGCGCACGCCGACATCGTCCCCGAAGTCCGACTGGACGGTGAACAGCGAGTTGGCGGACGAGGACCAGTCACCGATGAATGTCTCGAACGTCCCGGGCACCGAGTCGGCGTTGCGGACGTAGTAGTGGCGTTCAACCACCGCGCCCGGGGAGAGGTTCCCCCCGCTGAACGGCGGCAGCACGGCGCTCGGATCCTCAGACCACGTGATCCCGTCGGCGGAGAACTCGAATATGCCCGGTGTGGGAGCCGGCTCCCCCGTCTCCTGCGCCGAGGCGGTCCCCGCCCCGGACAGCAGCATGGACAGCGCGAGCGCGAGGGTGCTCACGATCGCCGCGAGTACCACCGTCACCCGTGTTCTGCCACTCACGATTACCCCGACACCACGTCGCTGGCTGTTCACCCGACATCACCTCTCTGCGCCGCCGACCGGCCGGGCGCCGGGTCAGTCCTCCCTGAAGCTAGGTCAGAACGCCCGCCCCGGGGCCGGTTCGAGATCAGGCACCCGCGGGGGCGACCTGGATGAGGGTGCCCCACGGGTCGTCGAAACGCAGTGTGCGACCGTCGTGCCGCACCTCGATTCGATGATCGACCAGTCGCTGCTGCAGCGCGGCGACGTCGTCGTCATCGGGCAGGTCGATGTTCACCTGCCCCAGACCCAGGGCGGCGGCGCGGGGCCCGGCTCCCGCGGTGCCCCAGGTATTGACGGCAACATGGTGGTGGTACCCGCCGGCCGCGATGAACAGCGCAGTCCCGAGGTCACTCATGACCTCGAACCCGAGGGCGTCCACGTAGAAGTCGCGGGCCACGCCGATGTCACCGACCTGCAGGTGGACGTGCCCGAGCGTGGCCGGCGGCGGCGCGACCGGCCGTTGCGGGAGATGGGCGCGCAGAAACGCGTTGGGGTCCAGGGCGTTGGTCGCGGTCTGGAGCAGGCCGTTGCCGTCGCGCTGCCAGGTCTCCCGGGGGCGGTCCACGTACAGCTCGACGCCGTTGCCCTCGGGGTCGTCGAAGTAGAAGGCCTCACTGTAGAGATGGTCGGAACTACCGGTGAACGACTGCGGTGCGAGTCGTGCCACCGACGCCGCGGCGAACGCGAGCGACTGACGGTCCTCGAAGAGCACGGCGGTGTGGAACAGCCCCGCCTCCCCGGGTCGCCGCGGCGGCAGATCGCGGACGCGGCGCAGGCGCACGAGCGGCTGTCCGCCCCGGCCGAGCTCCGCGGTCTCACCCGACTGCTCGAGCACGTCCAGGGTCACACCGCGGGAGTAGAAGGCGATCATCGCGTCGAGGTCGCGGACCAGGAGTTCCACGGCGCCCATGCGCGCATCGGCGGGCAACAGTCGGTCGGCGGGGCGTTCGACGAGGCTGCGCGGATCGGGGTTCTGGACGAAGACGGGCATGACAACTCCTGCGTTACGGACGACTGCGATTTTTGATGATGTATCACCTACATTAACCGATGGGTCTGCCCGCTTATTCCCCGCGCACGAGACTCCCGGGTCACCCATCGCGCAGAGACTTCCGCACGCATTGCCCGAGTGCCGACGTGCGAAACCCACTTATCGATGCTGCCGCCGCGCAGTCGCGAGCGCGGATGCCGCTGTCGGGTCAGCCGGTGACGTCGATGAAGCCCGTCGCACCCTTCTCGGCGTCGGCGAACGAATGGTCGACGAACGTGTACCGGCCCGGCTCGACGAAGGTCATCTCCACGAACCCGCCCTGCGCGGGCGAGAGGTCCAGCGCCTGCGCCCCGCCGCTGCCGCCGCCGAACGCGTCGCGGCCCTCACGCAGCAGGTAACCGCCCTCTTTGTAGACGGTGTCGAACTGCGAGCCCACCACGTGGAAGCTCGTGCCGTCGCTCGGCCCGGCCACCACCACCCAGATCCGCACCGTCTCGCCGACGCGCGCGGTGAGCGGGTCACGGCGGTACTGGGTGGCGTGCCCGTTGAACATCACCAGATCCGGTTGCCGGGCGGCGATCTTGTCCATGTCGAACGGCTCGTCCGGCCCGCCGAGGTACGACTCGGACTGCACCAGCACGTACTCACGGTCGACCGGCGGCAGATCCGGCGGGTCCACGATGAGCGCGCCGAACAGCCCCGCGGCGACGTGTCCGGTCATCGGCATGCTGGCGCAGTGGTAGAGCCAGGCACCGGCGCGGTTGACGGTGAACCGGTACTCGAGTTCCTCCCCGGGCGGGATCGTGCGCATCACCTCGTCGGGACTCACGTCGCCGGCGTGGAAGTCGATCGAGTGCCCCATCGTGCCCTCGTTGCGCAGCGTCACCACGAACTCGTCGCCGACCCTGCCCCGCAGCGTCGGCGCCGGTAGCCCGCCGTTGTAGGTCCACACGGGACGCACCACCCCGGGGGCGAGCTCGTCGGTCGTCTCCTCGACGGTGAGCGTGACGCGGTGGACGCGCCCGGGCGGCGCGGCGGCCAGCACGGGGTCGCGGGTCGCGAAGTCGTCCGACGGCGGCGCCATCACGTCGATCGCCGAGGTCGGGGCGCCGCCGTGCGTGGTGCGGTCACCGGGGACGGAGCCGGGCCACGAGGGGGCGCCGAAATCTTCGAGGGTGCCGGAGCCAGCGCCAGAGCCGCCTTCGACCAGCACGCTGAAGGTCATACCCATCGCCTTGTGCCCGGCGATCGTGCACCAGCCCTCGAGCGAGCGGCCGATCACCCCGGCGTCGAACGTGACGGTCTCGCCCGGGCCGACCCGGCCCGAGTCGGCGCCGTTGGTCAGGTACAGGTCGTGGATGTTGGTCTCGTCGCGGTTGGTGAGGGTGATCTCCAGCCGGTCCCCGGCGGGGATCGTCACGGTGTCGGGGAAGAACCGCATGCCGTCCGCGGCGACCTCGACGGACGTGGTGTTGCCGGTGGGGGTCACGGCGACGGCCTCGCCGCCGCGGCGCAGCGGCGAGGAGGGGTCGACGGCGAGGGCGGCCCCCGTGGCGAGCACCACGACCAGGACCGCGGCCAACGCGCCGGTCAAATTGCGCTGCTTCCCCGGCGCGATCGGCGGCCGGGGCGTGTCCGCGCTGACCCGGGCGGGCTTCTCCCCCGCCTCGCGCGCCGCCGCGGTCTCGCGGATGACCCGCAACTGGGCGCGGACCGCGCGGATCATCACCGGGAGGAACAGGACGAAGCCCAGGAACGTCAGGGACGAGCCCACGACCCGGGTCCAGCTCGTTCCGCCGGGGGCGAGGAACACGAGCAGGCCGGCGTTGACCAGCACCAGCCGGAACACGGCCAGGCGGTTCATCTCGATCATGCCGGCCCGCACCGCGGCGGGACCGCCTCGCATCACGGTGGGCATGAGGAAGCTCATCGCCCCGAACAGGATCTGGGCGGCCGCCCCGGCCAGGAGTGGCACGGTCACGGCGCCGAGGTCCTCGACACGGTCCGCCGCGACCAGCAGGGCCGCCCAGCCCACCGCGACCGGGAACCAGATCAGGCCGCAGCCGATGCTCATCGACGCGAACTCCCGCGGCGGCGTCCGGCGCGCCATGCGGGCGAGATAGTAGAGGTGCCAGAGGACGGCCCCCAGGTACACGACCATCGCCGCGGCCGTGACGATCCACGCGCCGGCCAACGAGGCCGCGGCCACCGCGACGACGGAGACCGACAGCACGACGAGCGACTGCGTGGCCGCCGTGTCCTGCCCCTCCGCCATCGGCGCCCGCAGGACGGTCGCCCAGAAGGTCACCAGGGTGGTGAGCACGGTGATGCCGACGAAGCCCAGCACATTGACCGCGAGGTGGAACGCGTGCAGCCGGACGGACCACTCCGCGGGGACGCCGACCCCCATGAACGCGCCGGCCACCGCTCCCGCGGGAAGGAACGCCGCCGCGATGGCGTAGTACTTCACGATGGGCCGGAAGCGGGACGGGGCGGCGGCCCGGATCTGCCGGACCAGGCCCACGATGTACCAGCACACCGCCCCGCCGACGACAGCCGCGCCCGCGATGATCGCCACCGGGAACGCGGCGATCATGCCCGCCACCAGCACCACGACACCGGCGTTGAGCACCATGATCCGGCGCACCTGCACACCTCGGGCACTCTCCGGGGATCGCCGGTGCAGCAGTGTCTCGGTGAAGTGTTGCCCCCACACGAGGATCGAGTTGGTGATCAGCCCCAGCGTGAACATGTGGACGAGCACCCATGTGGAGGCCGGAACCCAGCGGTGGACCATGCCCAGGATCACCAGGGCGATCATCCACAACTGGACCGGCCGGGTCGCCCGCCGGTGCCACGATCCCCTACGCCGAGACCCGGCCTGCGGTTCAGCGGTGCTCATGGGCCCCCAGTCTAAGTTCTCGTTGATACCGGCTCAGCCGGAGACCGCCTCAAGCCCCGAGTTGAGGAGCGCGCTGCGTCCGCGGCTGGAGAGCACCAACTCGACGAATCTGTCCGACGCGGCCGCCTTCGCCTCGGAGGACGGGCCGTCCTCGCCGCCGGGCACCCGGGCCAGAACATAGCTGGTCGTGCCGGAGGCCTGCTGGAGTTCGCGGTCCCGCGGGTCGACGTCCACCTCCTCGACCCAACCGTGCGAGCTGGCCACGTCGGTCCGGTAGATGATCCCCACGTCGGCGTCGTTGTCCGCGAGCTGGGCGGCGAGCGCCCGGGACCCGGCGATCCGTTCGACGTCGACCGGGTCCTCCCCTGCCGCCGTCAATAGGGTGTCGGCGGCCTGGCCACAGGGCACCTCCACATCGCAGAGCCCCACCCGCAGGCCCTCCCGGTCGAGATCCTCCAGGCCGGAGACGTCCTTGGGGTTGCCCGACGGCACCGCCAACACCACGTGATTGCGTGCGAAGACGCGCGGGTCCACCGCCGCCCCCTCCGCCACGACCCTCTGCATCGCCTCCTCGCTCGCGGAGGCGAACACGTTGATGTCCGACCGCGAGCCGAGGCTCTTCGCGATCTCGCCTGACTTGCCCAGCTCGATGCTGACCCGCACCCCGGGATTGTCGGCCTCGAAGACGCTGATGATCTCCGTGAACGCCGCCGACAGCGACGGTGCGGCCGCCACGCCTATGGTGACGGCCTCCTCCTCGACTTCCTCACTCGCACAGGCCGCGGCCCCCGAGCAGGCGAGAACTGCGGTCAGGACGGCGAGGACCGGGCGCTGGCGCACGAGTCAGCCCCCGGCGAACGGCGGCAGTACGTCGACCTCCGAGACACCGGTGATCGAGGCGTGCGGGTCCCGGGTGGTCTCCTCGCCGACCAGGAAGGAGGACACGGTGACGATGCTCGCCAACGGCTCGCCGTGGCGCTCGCAGACCTCGCGGGCCAGCTCGCCGACGGTGGCGGCGTGCGTGTGCAGCCGTTCGCGGGCCGTGCCTGCCGCGTCTTCCGCCGCGGCGTAATAGCCCACGGTGATCACTCTCGGATTACTGCTCACATCGCCGATGTTATCGCCTGACTCTGACACGTCACCCACCGATGGCTCCCATCGACCGCCGCGGCCGGTGGAACGCCGTGCCGCCGATCCCGTGACCGGCCTGCTTGCCCCACATCGCACCGCGCCATGCGTCGGCGACCTCGCGGTCCGGCGCCCCGGAGCGCAGGACCCCGAGCACGTCCGTCTCGTCGTCGCTGAACAGGCACGACCGGACCGTGCCCTCGGCGGTGAGGCGGGTGCGGTCGCAGGCGGCGCAGAAGTTCCGGGTGACCGTGGCGATCACGCCGACCGTCGCGGGCCGGCCGCCCACGGCGTGCCCGGCCACCTCCCACAACTCGGCCGGCGCCGACGGGTCGTCACGACCCGCGGGGATCAGCTCGTACCGGGTCGACAGCGAGTCGAGGACCTCCTGCGCGGTGACCATCTCCACCCGCGACCAGGTGTTGTCCGCGTCGAGCGGCATCTCCTCGATGAAGCGCAGTTGGACGCTCTCGGCGAGCGCCCACTCCAGCAGGTCGGGCGCCCCGTGCAGCGTGGCCCGCATGGGCACGGCGTTGACCTTGACCGGGTCGAGGCCCGCGGCCACCGCCGCCCGCACGCCGCGCAGCACCGACGGCAGCCTGTCGCGCCGGGTCAGCTCGGCGAACTCGGCCCGGTTGACGGTGTCCAACGAGATGTTGATGCGGTCCAGCCCGGCGTCGACGAGCCCGCCGATGCGGTGTTCGAGACCCACCCCGTTGCTGGTCATGGCGATCGGCAGGTCCGGGCACTCGGCGCGCGTGCCGGCGATGATCCGCTCGAGGTCCTGGCGCATGAGCGGCTCGCCGCCGGTGAACCGCACCTCGTGGACGCCCAGATCGCGGTGCGCCAGGGCCACCAACCGGATGACCTCCTCGGTGGTCATCCTCGCCTCATCGGGGATCGGGGGCAGCCCCTCCTCCGGCATGCAATAGGTGCAGCGGAGCGAACACTTCTCGGTGAGGGAGACCCGGAGGTCCCGGGCCACTCGCCCGAACGAGTCGACGAGCAGCGGCGTGGCGGGGCGCGGTGAGCGCGTTCCGATCTCGGACGCTGCCACGGCTACACCTCCCATCTTCGGTCGCTGCGGCCAGTCTAGGCCGGACCCGGATCCTCGACCTCCGGGTTGGGCCCGAGCAGGGTCATCTCATGGATCTCGTCCCGCTCGGCCTGGGCGCGCAGCTGCGGCGCGATCACCCGGCCGAGGTGGTAGCCCAGCACCACAACGAGGGTGCCCAGGGCGATGCCGCCGAGCTGGAACGAATCCGTGATGTGCAGCGTGGTGTCGCCCACGGCGATCACCACGCCCGCCGCGACCGGCACCAGGTTGAGGGGATTGCCGAAGTCGACCCGGTTCTCCTTCCAGATCTTGGCGCCGAGCAGGCCGATCATGCCGTAGAGCACCACCGTGATCCCGCCGAGCACGCCGCCGGGGGTCGCGGAGATCACGGCACCGAGCTTGGGGGAACATCCCAGCACGATCGCGGTCAGCGCGGCCACCACGTAGGCGGCGGTGGAGTACACCTTGGTCGCGGCCATCACGCCGATGTTCTCGGCGTACGTCGTGGTGGCCGACCCGCCGAACGAGGTGGCCAGCACGGTGCCGGCACCGTCAGCGGCCAGCGCGCGCCCCATGAGCCCGTCGGTCTCGGTGCGCGTGATCTCGCCGATCGCCTTGACGTGCCCCGCGTTCTCGGCGATCAGCGCGATCACCCCGGGCACCACCAGCAGCACGAACGCCAGCGAGAAGTCGGGCGCGTGGATACCCACCACGCCGGCGGCCTCGTCGGTCATGGGCGGCAGCCCGATCCAGGCCGCGTCGGCCACCCCGGACCAGTCGACGCGCAGGTGCTCGGTCACCTCACCGGCGGTGGCGCTGAACGACGTGATGGGCCCGGTGAGTACGTCCAGCACCCAGGACAGGACGTAGCCGAAGATCAGCGCGAGGAAGATCGCGATCCGCCCCGCGAAGCCCTTGAGCCCGACGGTCATCCCGATCAGCACGATCATCACCGCCAACGCGACCCACTGGTCCTGCGGCCAGTACGTCTCCGCCACGACGGGCGCGAGGTTGAAGCCGAGCAGCATCACCACGGCGCCTGTGACGACCGGCGGCAGCACGGCCGTCACCACACGGCCGCCGACGAAGTGCACCACCAGGCCCACCACCAGCAGCGCCGCGCCGGCCACGAGCATCGCGCCGGTCACCTCGGCGCTCGTGCCGCCCTGCGCCCGGATCGCGGCGACCGCGCCGACGAACGCCACGGACGTGCCGAGGTAGCTGGGCACCTGCCCCTTAACCACCGCGAGGAACAGCAGCGTACAGACGCCGGAGAACAGGATCGCCAGCTGCGGGTTGAGCCCCATGATGATGGGGAACACGAACGTCGCGCCGAACATCGAGACGACGTGCTGCGCGCCGATGCCGATCGTGCGCGGCCAGCTCAGCCGCTCCATCGGGGCCACGACCTCGCCGGGCCGGATGTTCTTGCCGTCCCCGTGGACCGACCACAGGCCGGTGCGGGCGGACGTCGCATCTGGCGTTGTCGTCGTCGTCCTACCGTCGTTCTTCTTCTCCGTCACGTCCCACCCGTCACCCTTCACCGTCCGCGGACCGCCGCGCGCGGGCCGTAGGCACACTACAACGCGGTTACCGTGGTGGCATGGCTTCCTCCCACAGCGACACCGCGCGCCCGTCCCCCGACGGCTACCGCGACCTCGTGCGCACGCACCTGGCGCCGATGTTGGCCCGCGCCGCGCAGTCCACCCGACTGCCGTTGGTGGCGTGCCCCGACTCGGTGCTGGCCCGCGACCTGCGCGCCGCGGTGGACCTGCCGTTGTTCGTGAACTCGCAGATGGACGGGTACGCGGTGCGGTCGGCGGATGTGGCCGCGGCGAGCCCCGACGCGCCCGCGCGGTTGCGGGTGGTGGGGGCGGTGCACGCCGGCCAGGGGCCGGGGCCGGGGGTCGACGACGACGAGGCCTGCAAGATCATGACCGGGGCGCCCGTCCCCGAGGGCGCGGACTGTGTCGTTCCCGTGGAGGACACCTCACCGGACCCGGACGACGGCTCGGTGGTGCTGGTGCGGGCACCCCGCGCGCGGGGCGAGTTCGTCCGGAGTCCCGGCGACGACGTCCGCGCCGGTGACGTGGTGATCCCGGCGGGCGTGCAGCTCCGGGCGCGACACCTGGCGGCGGCGGCCTCGCTGGGCGAGTCGGCGCTGGACGTGCGGCCGCGACCCCGGGTCGGGGTGGTGGCCACCGGTTCGGAGCTGGTCGCGCCCGGGCGGCCGCTGGGGCCGGGGCAGATCTGGGAGTCCAACTCGCTGACCCTGACGGCCGCACTCAAAGCATGTGGCTGCGAGGTGACCGCGACGTTGACCAGCGGCGACGACCGCGACGAGTTCACCGCGGTCCTCGATTCCGCGGCCTCCGACGCGGACCTGGTGGTGACCGTGGGCGCGGTGTCGATGGGCGACGCCGAGGTGGTGCGGCAGGTGCTCGACGGACGCGACGGAGCCCGGTTCGCGCCGATCGCCATGCAGCCCGGTGGCCCGCAGGGGATGTCGACGTGGCGGGACACGCCCGTGGTGTGCCTGCCGGGCAATCCCGTGAGCGCGTTGGTGTCGTTCGTGGTGCTGCTGCGGCCGGTCATCCTCGAGGCGGTGGGCCGGTCGCCGGTGCAGCCCGTGCGGGCCCGGCTCTCGCGTGACGTCACCTCCCCCGCCGGGAAGGTCCAGTTCCTGCGGGCGGCGCTCGGCCCGGACTCCGGTGCTGGCATCCCCGTCGCCGAGCCGGTCTCCGGCCCCGGCTCACACCTGGTGGCCTCGATGGCCCGCGCTGACGTGCTGGTGGAGATCCCCGCCGACGTGACCTCGCTGGCCGCCGGGACCGAGATCGAGGCGATTCCTCTGTGAGCGGCCTGCTCGCGCTCACCGCGATCACCTCCCTTCTGCTTGGTGTGGGTTTCCCCGACTTCCACCGCCGCGACGTCGCCTAACTGTTCTCCCCCGGCACGACGAGTACCCCGACGTCCCTGCTCACGGCCGCGAGCTCCAACTCGGCGAGCGTGCGGGCGTCGCGGAGGTCGGCGCCGGTTGCCGCACGGATCGTGTCGAGCCGGTAATAGACGGTGTTGGTGTGCACGTGCAAGGCGCGGGCCGCGGCTTGCACGTTGCCGCCGTGTGCCATCAGCGCGCGGCCGGTGGCCTCCCACTCACCATGGTGCCTGGGGTCGGACAGGATTCGTCGGGTCCATCCAGGCAGGTCCGCCCACTGTATGGACGCCTGCATCGCGGCGACCTCGAGCAGGGACATGCGGTTGAAATCGTTGACCGGGTGCAGCGCGGTGGTGGCGTGCATCGCCCGTTCGGCCTGGTCACGGGCCACCGATAGGTCGGATCGTGCGGACATGACCATGCTGATCCCCACACGCAGCGGACTTTCCGGCAGCAGTGCCGAGATCACGAGATCCGACCCCGACCCGGGCGGCGCGGCCACGAGGGCCAGGAGCGATCCGGCCTGCATCGTCCACGGCACCTCGGTACGTGCCGCCACACGTAGATCTTTGAGCAGGGCGCTATAGTCGGCCACCAGTTCGGCGCTGGCGTCGGGTCCGGCGTCGGGGAGACGACAGAGGACGACGACGACGTCTCGGTGGAGCACTCCCAGGTCGCGGAGCGATCTCTCGGTCTCCGCCGGGGGTGTACCCCGGACGAGGCGCTCCACCTGCGCGCGCATCGCCATCGCGGCGTGGACGCGTTCTTCCTGCGAGGCGGCGAAGAACGTGTCCGTGATCTGCTCGACGTAATGATCGGCGAACGCCAGGTAGCGCGACCAGAGGTCGATCCCCGCGCCGCCTGGGGCGAACTCCTGGGCGAACTCTTGGGTGAGCCACCGCCACAGCTCATGACCGGCGACCCGCCAGGCACCGAGGATGGCGTTCGCGGGCAGGCCCTGCCGGGCACGCTCCCCTGCGATCTGCAAGACCCGCCGACCCTGGGCGTGCTCGTCGGTCAGGACGAGGTGGGCGAACTCGCTGAGCACGTCCTCCAGCGCGGCGGCGAGTTCGTCTCCGTGCCCGAGTTCGTACCACTGCTGGTAGACGGGCACCTGCCGTTCGATCTCGCGTGCGAACCGGCGCGCGAGGCCGGGGGCCTCGCGCGCCAGATTCTCAGCGATCGCCATGGCGCTGGGGCGCGGGGCACGGGGGTGTTGTGGTGCCACGCGACCGTCCTTCAGCGAGAGGAGTGGAGAATCCTCTCAGCGTACGCATCCATCACCGCCCGGGACTCGGTGTCCATGGTCGCCAGGACGAGTGAGCTGAGGTCGGTGCGGTCACCGTCGAGCAGGGCGCGTCCGGCCTCCTCTAGGCGGGCGACGGTCTCGCGGACGAGGAACGCCGGCCGGGCGGCGACCCGCTCGGCAGCCTCCGTGATTGTGCTCGCCAATGCCTCCGGCTCCACGACCGCGGTGATCAGACCGCCCTCCCTCGCCTCGTCGGCGCCCATCCGCCGGCCGGTGAGGACCAGGTCGGCGGTACGGGTGACGCCCAGGAAGCGGACGATCCGCGGCAGGCCCCCCATCGAGAAGGGGATGCCGAAGTCCAGCTCGGGGACCGAGACCTTGGCGTCCGTTGAGGCGTAGCGCAACTCGCACATGGAGGCCAACACCAGCCCGGCGCCCACGCAGTGGCCGTGGATCTGGGCAATCTTCACCACGGGCATCGCGGCGAAGGCCTCCAGTGCCCGCTGGGTGCGGGCGTGGCCGGCCACCTTCTCTGCAGCAGTGAGTTCACCTTCTGCGGAGGCATAGCCGACGTCGGCGCCGGCGCAGAACGCGCGCCCGCTACCGCGGACCACCACTGCACGGATCTCACCGGAATCACCCAGTGGCACCACGCGTTGGACGAGTTCGGCTGCCATCTGGTCGTTGATCGCGTTGAGGCTCTCGGGTCGATTGAGCGTGACCCACGCGATTCGTCCGCTGACCTCGATTTCGAGCGTGCTCATCGGGTCACCTCACTCCCGCTCGTCGACGACGCTGTGGCGCTCGCACGCGGTGTCTCGTCGAACGTCGCGTTTTCCAACTCCACGGAATCCACCACCGAGGCGTCCCGCAGTCTGGTGTACCGGGTCTCCGGGACCTTGAGCACGGTGAGCAGGCCGAGCGCGGAGATGGCCATGACGTAGAACGCCGGGGCCATCGCGGAGCCGGTGCCACTGACCAGTGACGCGGCGATCAGCGGGGTCGTGCCGCCGAAGATCGCGTAGCCGAGGCTGTAGGCGACGGCGTGTCCGGTGAACCGGATGGCTGTGGGGAACAATTCGAGCATCACCACGAAGCCGCCGGAGGCGAACACCGCAACACCCACGCCGATGAGCAACTGTCCCACCAGTGCGCCGACGAACGTCCCTGTGCTCACCAGGGCGAGCGAAGGGTAGGCCAGGACGAGCAACCATGTCGCACCGGCGAACATCATCGGCTTGCGGCCGTAGGTGTCACACAGTGCTCCGAAGACCGGAAGCAGCAGCACGATCGTGAGCACACCCAGCGAGTTGGTGGCAAGCGCGGTGGTGGCGTCCATCTCCGTGGTCTGGACCATGTACGTGTACATGTAACCGTTGAGCAGGTAGGCGCCGACCGCTTGGACGGCGACCAGCAGGATCACCATCACGGTGATGCCGAGTATCGGCTTCGCGCGAGCAACGGGCTCGTCGGACGCCTGCTTGTCGGCGGCCGCCTCGGTGAACTCCTCTGGATCGTCGAGCTTGCGACGGATCCACAGGCCGATCACCGCCAGGATGCCGCCCAGGACGAACGGCAGTCTCCACGCCCAGTCGGTGTAGGCATCGTCGCCGAAGACGCCGCGCAGACCGAGGATGAACATGCCACCGAGGACGACGGGCAGGAAAGACGAGGCCACACCGATGGCCACCCACCGGGCGCGGCGGTCCGAGGGCGCCGACTCGAGGATGTAACTCAGGCCACCGCTGGTCTCGCCGCCGGCGGAGAATCCCTGAAGCAGACGGCACAGCAGGAGCAGCGCCGGGGCCGCGATGCCGATCGAGGCGTATGTGGGCAGGACCGCGATCGCGAAGGTCGCGGCGCCCATGAGCAAGATGGTGGCCGCGAGGATCCGGATGCGGCCGATCCTGTCACCCAGGCGTCCGAAGAAGATGCCGCCGAGTGGACGGATGAAGAACGAGACCGCGTAGATGGCGAAGGTGCCCAGCAGCGCGGCGGTCGGATTCGACGACGGGAAGAAGTGCAGCGCGAGGACAGGTGCGCTCAACCCGTAGATGAGGAAGTCGTACCACTCGACGAAGGTGCCCACGACACCGCCGAGGAGGCGACGGCGGGCTGTCGACTTGTCCAGGTGCGTTCCTGGCGGCGCGACCCTCTGGTCGGCGACGATGTGCTCAGAGGACATGGTTCGGGGTGCTTTCAGTGTGAGGACAGCGGGGACGCCTGCTCGGGGAATAGTTCGCCGAGTATCTCGTCGGTGTGTTGCCCGGGGGTCGAGAAACCGTGGGAGTGAGGGGTCGCGCGCGGTTCGATCCGCACGGGGTTGCCGGCGAGGGCGATCGAACCGCATTTGCCGACGACGTGATCGGTGATCATGTCGCGGGTGCGGGCCTGCTCGTCCCCGATCAGGTCGGAGGGGCGTTGGAGGGGCGCTGCCGGGACGCCGGCATCAGCGAGCAGCGTCGCCGCGGTCTTGGCCGGGGTGGCGGCGAGCCATGCGTACATCGCCGGGGCGATGACCTCGTGGAAGAGGTCGGCGCGACCGGTTCCGGTACGCAGCCGCTCGTCCCGCCCCAGCTCGTCGAGGCCGGTCACGGCGCAGAACTGCTGCCACGCACCGTCGGTGGCCACACAGATCACCAGCCAGCCGTCCTTGGCTTCGAAGAAGCCGTAGGGGGCGAACCACGGGTGCACGGTCGCACCGAGTTCGACCTCGATCCCGGCGCCGGACTGGCAGGCGATGCTCCACTCGTTGGCCGAGAGCATGGAGTCATACATCGCGATGTCCACCCGCGAGCCGCGGCCGGTACGAGCGCGCCGCAACACCGACATGACGATGCCGTTGACCGCGTGCAGGCTGGCCATGGAGTCGCCGAAGGGCAGGCCGGCGGCCTTGGCAGGCTGGTCGCCCTCGGGGAAGCGCCCCACGACGCCGGCCATGGCCTCGGCCACGAGGTTGAACGCGGGCCAGTCCCGGGACCGGCTCGCACTGTGCCCGAAGCCGGTGATGGTGGCGTACGTCAGACCCGGGTTGATCCGCTGCAACTCGTCCCAGCCCAGTCCCCACGCCTCGAAGGCGCCGGGCCGGAAATTCTCCAGCAACACGTCGGCGCTGGCGATGAGTCGCTCGAGAGCCGGGCGCTGCTCCGGGCTGCGCGGATCCAGCACCACGGACTTCTTTCCCCGGTTGAGCCGCAGGAAGTAAGTGCTGTGGTCGGCTCCCTCACCGTCCTGCATCATCGGCGGCAGGCTGCGGGAGATTTCGCCTCCCTCGGGCTCCACCTTGATGACCTCGGCTCCGGCGTCGGCCAGGAGCATCCCTGCGTACGGCCCCGAGACGTAACGGGAGAAGTCCAGGACCCGGACGCCCTCGAGCGGCGGAATCAGCTCGTCATGGGCTGGCATTCCGGACGACGCGGTGCCGGCGGTCACTTGTCGGCCCCGCCCGTGTGCTGGTCGACCAGCTTCATGGTGAGCGCGGCGTGCGCTCCGGCCCCGCCGGCACGCAAGGCTGCGGCGATGAGGGCGGCCTCGGCGATCTCTTCGCGGCTGGCGCCGGCGTCGAGCGCGGCCTTGACGTGCACGTCGAGGCAGTAGACGCACTGGCTGATGTGGGCGCACGCGACCGCGATGAGCTCACGCTGCTTGTGCGGGATGGCACCGTCCTTGCGGCCGACCTGGCTGTCCAGCTTGACCCAGGCGGCGAACTCGTTGGGTGCGGCCTCCTTGAGCTTGGGCAGGTAGGACAGATCGTTGGAATCGTGGAAGCAGCTCATGGGTTCCTCCTGGGAGAATTCGGGATTGAGGCCGGTCCGACTTCACGTCTGACCGCTCCACCCAGGATGCTTCGCACTATGACCCAGGTCACTAGTCGTGGGCCAAGGGTCAGAGCGCCCCCATTGGGCTGCAGCACAGTCATGCTGTTCAAGTCGCCAACACCAACGCGGTCGACGCCGTCGACTACCACCGAACTGTCGTTGCACTCACCGCAAACTTGCACAGACTGCAACTTGTGGCGCATCATCGTCTGGTGAACACCGAGGATTCCTCCACCGAGCCGGCGCCCACCGGCCTGCGTGAGGCGAAGAAAGCCCGCACCCGTGCCGGTCTGGCCCGCGCCGCGCTGCAGCTGGTCGCCGAGGAAGGCCTCCACGCCACGACCGTCGAGTCGATCGCCGCCCGCGCCGACGTCTCACCCCGGACGTTCTTCAACTACTTCGACTCCAAGGACGAGGCGGTCGTTCACCTCGGTGCCGATCGGTTCCGCCGGCTGATGCTGCGCCTCTTCGCCGACACAACCGAGGCCATCGCGCCCCCCGCCGCCAATCCGGTCCTGCGGATCCGCGACGTCATGTTGGACTTCCTCCGCGAGTCCGAGTCCGACCCGGACGCCTCCGCCGATGACGACCTCGTCCGGGAAGCCCTCGAACGCGATCCCTCCCTGTTCGGAACGCTGCACACGTCGATGGCAGCGGTCGGCGCCGAGTTCGAGGCCGCACTGACCGCGCACTACGCCTCCGAGGCCGACCGCGATCTCGCCCGCGTGGGCCTGAGCGTCGCGCTCGGCCTCACCCAGACGGCCATGCAGAGTGCCCGCGCCGGGCTCACCGACGCCCCCCTCGCGGAGCTGGTCACCCACTACTTCGATCTCCTACACACCGCATTCACCGATGAAAGGCCACTTCCTTGACCAGCACCTCCACGGCGCCACCCGCGCCTGCCGGGGACGACCCGATCACGCTCACCCCGCGTTCGGTCTGGATCATCTTCGGCGCCCTCATGGCGGGCATGTTCCTCGCCTCCCTCGACCAGTCGATCCTGGGCCCGGCCCTGCCGACCATCGTCGGCGAGCTCAACGGCGTCCAGCACCAGGCATGGATCATCACGATCTACATCCTCGCCGTGGCCATCACCATGCCGCTGTACGGCAAATTCGGTGACCTCATCGGCCGTCGCAACCTCTTCCTGCTGGCCATCGCGATCTTCACCCTCGGGTCGATCGGCTCCGGCTCGGCCGGCTTCTTCACCGACCCGGCCACCGAAGCGGGCTTCTGGGAACTCGTCGCCTGGCGCGGCGTCCAGGGTCTGGGCGGCGGCGGCCTGATGATCCTGTCTCAGGCGATCATCGCCGACATCGTGCCCGCCTCCGAGCGCGGCAAGTACATGGGCCCGATGGGCGCCGTCTTCGGCATCTCGGCGGTCGCCGGCCCGCTGCTCGGCGGTTTCTTCACCGACACCGCCCACTGGCGGTGGTGCTTCTGGATCAACGTGCCGGTCGGCATCATCGCGTTCGCGCTGGCGTGGAAGTACATGAAGCTGCCCACCAAGCGCAGCACGGCCAAGGTGGACTACCTCGGCATCCTGTTCATGGTCCTCGGCACCGCGGGTCTGGTCCTGGTCACTGACCTCGGCGGCGACCAGCTGGCCTGGGACTCGCCGGGCATGATCGCGATGATCGCCGGAACCATCGCCAGCATCGTCGCCCTCGTGGTGGTCGAGCGTCGCGCCGAGGAGCCGATCCTGCCGCTGCACCTGTTCACCGGCCGCGTGTTCATCGTGGCCACCGCCATCGCGTTCGTGCTGGGTGTGGCCATGTTCGCGGCGATCGGCTTCATCCCGACCTTCCTGCAGATGGCCACCGGCACCTCGGCCGCGGGCTCGGGCCTGCTCATGATCCCCATGATGGTCGGCCTCATGGCCACCTCGATCGGTTCCGGTATCGCCATCACCAAGACGGGCCGCTACCGCATCTACCCGATCGTCGGCATGGCGCTGACCACGGCCACGGTCGCGGTGATGACCCAGATGACCGGCTCCACCCCGATCTGGCAGATCATGGGCATGCTGCTGTTCTTCGGCGCCGGCCTGGGCCTGGTCATGCAGGTGATCGTGCTGGCGGTTCAGAACGCGGTCGATCCGCGCGAGGTCGGCGTGGCCACGAGCTCGAACAACTACTTCCGTGAGATCGGCGCGGCGATCGGCACCGCCTGGTTCGGCTCGCTGTTCACGGGCCGGCTGATCGAGAACCTCACCGACACGGTGGCCGCCAACCCGGAGCAGGCGATCGCCTCGGGGTTGAACCCGGGCGCCGTCACTCCGGCCTTCGTGGCGAACCTCCCCGAGCCGCTGCACCAGGGGATCGTGGATTCCTACGCGAATGCGTTGGCTCCCGCGCTCTGGTTCGTGGTGCCGGTCCTCGCCGTCGCCCTGCTCTTCGCGTTCTTCCTCCCCCAGGTCACGCTCAGCACCGAGGCCGGCATGATCGCGCGCGGCGAGGCCGTGTGGGACGACGGCACCCTCGTGGAAGAGGGACCGACGGAGGGCGCGGCACCCGGCGCCGAGGTCGACGACGACGCCACCACCGCGACCGCGCCCACACCGACGGGCCCGCCCGGCTCGTGACGCGCGTTCCTCGATCGGTGTCCGCACGCGCGCGGAGGTCGTAGGGTCGGCGGCATGGCACGTACCACGGTCGCTCGACACATCATCGACACGCTCAGCGCCTCGGGGGTCCGGCGGGTCTACGGACTACCCGGCGACTCGCTCAACGGCGTCACTGACGCCATCCGCGAAGTCGACGGCGTGGATTGGATGATCACCCGGCACGAGGAGGCGGCCGCGTTCGCCGCCTCCGCAGAGGCCGCGCTGACGGGGGACCTCACCGTCTGCGCCGGCTCCTGTGGCCCGGGCAACCTGCACCTGATCAACGGCCTGTTCGACGCCCAACGCTCCGGGGTCCCCGTCCTCGCGCTGGCCGCGCACATCCCGTCGGAGGAGATCGGGACGGGCTACTTCCAGGAGACCCATCCGCAGGAACTGTTCCGCGAGTGCAGCGTCTACGTGGAGCATGTCTCGTCGGCCGAGCAGGCGCCGCGGCTGCTGCGGATCGCGATGCGTGCGGCCATCGAGAGGCGCGGGGTGGCCGTGCTCGTCCTACCCGGTGACGTGGCGTTGGAGGAGATCACCGCCGAGGTGGCCGCCGTCCGCCCCACCACCAGTGAGGTGGTCCCGGCCGAGGAGGATCTCGCTCGCGCCGCCCGGGTCCTCGACGGGTGCGAGGACGTGACGATCCTCGCGGGCGCCGGCTGCGCGGGCGCCCACGACGAACTGCTGCAGATCGCGGAGACGCTCAAGGCGCCGATCGTCCACGCGATGCGCGGCAAGGAATGGGTGGAGCACGACAATCCCTACGACGTGGGGATGACCGGCCTGCTCGGGTTCTCCTCGGGCTACCGCGCCATGATGGCCGCCGAGACCCTTCTGGTTCTGGGGTCCGACCTGCCTTATCAGCAGTTCTATCCCGAGGCCACGGTGATCCAGGTCGACATCCGGGGCGAGCGGATCGGGCGACGCACGCCGGTCGAGGTGCCGCTCGTCGGCGGTATCGCGGAGACGATACGGGCGCTGCTCCCCAAGCTGCGTACGCACTCGGGCCGCAAGCATCTCGACGATGCCACGAAGCACTACGCCAAGACGCGGCGCACGCTGGACGACCTCGCCACGCCGTCGAAGCGGACCATCCACCCGCAGTACCTGACGCGGTTGATCGACGAGGCTGCAGACGACGACGCGGTGTTCCTGCCCGACGTCGGCAGCCCCGTCATCTGGGCGGCCCGCTATCTGACGATGAACGGGCGCCGACGGATCGTCGGGTCGTTCACCCACGGGTCCATGGCCAACGCGCTGTCGCAGTCGATCGGCGCCCAGGCGGCCTCGCCCGGCCGGCAGGTGATCGCGCTCGCGGGCGACGGTGGGCTGTCCATGCTGATGGGCGAGCTGCTCACGCTCGTCGAGCACGACCTGCCGGTGAAGGTCGTGGTGTTCAACAACTCCTCGTACAACTTCGTGGAGGTGGAGATGAAGGCCGACGGCTTCGTGAACTTCGGTACCGAACTGTCCAACCCCGACTTCTCGAAGGTCGCCGAGGCCTGCGGGCTCGCGGGGTTCCGGGCGGACAAGTCAAAGGATCTACCGAAGACCGTCAAGCAGTTCCTCGCCCACGACGGGCCCGCCCTGCTCGACGTGGAGGTGGAGCGTCAGGAGCTCACGATCCCACCGTCCATCAGCGCCGCCCAGGCTAAGGGATTCACGCTCTACTCGCTGCGCACCGTGCTGTCCGGCCGCGGCGACGAGCTGGTGGACCTGGCCAAGGCGAACCTGCGGCAGCTCTTCTGACCGGTCGGCCCCGCGCTCAGTCCGCGCTGTCGAGGGCCTGCTGCCAGAAGTCGGCCTCCAGGCGCGTGGCCGTGCGGAACACCTCGGTGAGCTCGTCCAGCCGGCGATCGGACAGCCCGCCCTCGGCCAGCGCGTCGAGCTGGGCGACCGCGGCGCGGGACGCGGCGGTGAACTCCTCGCCGGAGTACTCGCCGATCCACTCGCGGTACGGGTGCTCGCCGCCCTGCCCGACGTGCTCGGCCAGCCGCGGCTGCAGCCTGGCGCCGATCTCGGCGTAGCCGATCGTGCACGGGGCCAGCGCCACGCTCAGGTCCAGCAGGTCCCCGGCCATCCCCGAGTCCAGGACATAGCGGGTGTAGGCGACGGTGGCCTGCTTCTCCGCTGCGGCCTCGAGCTCGGCGCGCGGAATGCCCCAGCGCTCGGTGAGCGTCAGGTGCAGCTCGGTCTCGGCGAGAATCGCGCCGGTCGCGGCGTGCGCGGCCTTGAGGTCGGCCAGCGTGCGGCTCTTGTACGTGGCCAGGGCATTCGCGCGGGTGAACTGGACGAGGAAGTGGAAGTCCTGGATCAGGTAGTCCTGGAAGACCGGCAGCGGCAGGGTGCCGGCGCCGAGCCTCTCCACGAAGTCGTGCCGGGTGTAGGCGTCCCATTCGGCGGCGCAGCGCGTCTTCAGGGTCTCGAACAAACTCAACGACTTCTCCTCGGTAGTGAGCTCTGGCGTCTCAGGGGCACCCGCGGTCAGACCAGGGCGGTGCGTGCTCATCTTCCCCGGGATCCTGACTTCCGCAAGGAACTGGTCCGGATCAGTTCCCTGACAGGTCGTTCCCCGGCGGGATCGTCTCGCAGTTGTTGGTCACCGGGGCGCCCGCGAACCGACCCTCGAGCCACATCTGACCCTCAATCACCCACGGGACGGCCGCGAGCACGTGACTGAGGTAGGGGTACTCGCGGTACTCGATCTGCGTTCCGCCGGCGCAGTAGTCCCGCATCAGGGTTCGCACGTCGCCCGCGACCATCACGCCGTCGCCGTCGCCCACGCCGGGGCCACCGGGCGGGGTGCCCTCGAGGAACCCACCGGCCCCCTGGAAAACGAACATCGGCAGCGCGTGCGCCGGCCGGGTGCCCATGTTGATCTCTCGGATGACCTCCATGATCTCCGGCGCGTCCTGCGGGGTCGGGTACTCGGGCCGGACGATGTCCGACCAGCGCAGATTCTCGTAGCGCCCGAACGCCTCGATGATGGACAGTTCTCGTACATCGGCCAGTACCCGCTGACCGTATTCGGTGAGGTACTGGTCCACGTCGATCTCGTAGGCGCGGGACAGCCCTACGAGCGCCATCCCCACCACGCCGCTCCACAGCGGCCCCTCGCCCGCGTATCGGAGGTTGGTCACCGGGTTGACGAACAGCCCGCCCTGCGCCACACCCACGATGCGGTCACGCAGCTCCGGGGCGTAGTCGGCGAGAAGGATGGCCGCCCAGTTGGAGGCGATCGCACCACCGGAGTAGCCGAACAGCCCGATCCGGGAGTCCGCACCGACGGCGGCCGTCGGCGAGGCGGTCGCCGCCCGCAACGAATCCAAGGTGGCCGCGCCGTATCCCGGCCCCGCGGCGAAATCCGCGTCCGGGCCCTGGGTATCAGCCAGGACCACCGTGTGCCCGGCGAGAAGCGACGGAGCGATGAACGTGGTCTCGAACGCGGGGATGAGACCACCCAGGGACCGATTACCCGCGATCATCCGTGACGGATTGTCCAGGGGGTTCAGCGAGTCGTAGAACGACTGGTACGACACCACGTTCCCCGTCGCCGGTCCGGGCGGGTGGATGACACTGGTGACGTTCTCCTCGATCCCACCACGTGCGTTGGTCGTGGCGTAGAGGATCTGGGTGACCTGTACCGGCGTGGGCAGAGCGGCGACGTGATAGCTGATCTGCCGCTCCCTCAGCACCGTGCCCGGCGCCGTCGAGGCGAGGTCGACTCCGTCCGGAACCTCGTAGAACGACTGGTCATCGTGCGGCGCGGTGTGGTCCACCACGGGCCGGACCGAGTCCCACACCCCGCCCACCGACTCGGTCTGCACACTCTGCGCGTTCGCGACCGGCGCCGCCATCCCCATGGCGAGCACCGCCACCACTACGGCCTGCGCCCCTACACTGAGCCTCATTCGTCTCCCCCTTGATCCGATGTGACGCAAGCTACATGACCCGGGTGGCCCCAGTCACACGTGACGGTTTCCTCAGGAAATGCCTGATGAGGCAGCTAATCAGCGCGGGCGACGATCGCCCCGTGTGGCCGGTACCCACGGCCCGTCCGCGTGGCGGTCTCCACGACATCGAACCCCACGGCCCGCACCCGCTCGGTCAGCGCCCCGATCGACCAGCGATATGCGGGGGTCACCGCGTGGTCGAAACGCTCGACGGGCTCGCCGTGGAAGAACCCGAGCAGCAGTTGACCGCCCGGCCGCAGGACCCGGGCGACCTCAGCGAGCGGTATACCGATCCCCTCCGGTTCGTGGTGGATGAGCGAGTACCAGGCGAGGACTCCAGACATACTCGCATCCCCGAGCGGCAGCGCATCCAGGTCGGCCTCCTCGAAACGACACCCGGGATAAGCCGTGCGGGCGTGATCCACGAACTCACTGACGCCGTCGACGCCGCGGACGTCCACTCCCGCTCTCGCCAGATGCGCCGTCCAGTGCCCGGGCCCGCACCCGGCATCGAGGACCGGGCCGCCCACCTGTCGCGCCCAGCGGGTCACCAGCTCGAGGTCGGCGGGGTGGACCGTAGAGATGGCCCCGAGGTGTTCGATGTACTCCCCCGCCCGCCGCGCGTAGGCCTCGCGCGCCTCCCGCGTCACAGGCCCCGCTCCCGGGCCTGGCTCGGCGGCACGCCCTCCCAGCGGGTGAACGACCGGGTGAAGGTGGCGGTCTCGGAGTACCCGAGATCTCGCGCGATCTCCGCCACCGCCGCGCCCTGGCCGAGCAGTTCCAGGGCCCTGCCGTGCCGCACCTCGTCGACCAGTCGCCGGAACGACGTGCCCTCCGCGGTCAGCCTGCGCCGGAGCGTGCGCTCGTCGAAGTGCAGGTCAGCGGCCACGCCCGCCATGGACGGCCAGTCACCCCGCTCGTGTCGCAATCGGCTGCGCACCTGCCCGGCCACCCCGACGCGGGCCACCCGGGCGTCCAGCACCTCCCGGCACTGCTGCTCGAACAGTCGCGCGGTGTTCTCATCCGCCTGCGGCAGCCGCTCGTCCAGGCGCTCGCGCGGAATGACCAGCCGGTTGGTCGCACAGTTCGGAGCCACGGCCGCCGACTCGAGCCGCCACGCCTCCGCCAGCAGCGCCGCGCCCGCGGGCCCGAGCGTGGTCTCGATCCCGGCCAGCTGCAGGTCGATCTGCGCTCCACGAAACGCCGCCGCCAATCCGGCCAGGTCCCGTTCCACCACGAAGGCGCGCACGTCGGGCGGGATCTCGTCGTCGGCGGCGACCGCGTACACGACCCCGTCTGCCTCCTCCAGCGCGAAACGCAGGTGCGTCGGCGACAACGCGAGGTAGGGGATCGCCCGCTCTAGCGCCGCGCGCACGGTCGGTCCGGCGAGCATCATGAACCCGATCACGCCGGTCCGACCGATCGTCGAATACGCCCCGATGCCGGCCCCCAGCCCGGGCAGGTCCCCGAGCTCGGCCAACAGATTGCGGATCACCGCGAACTCCTGATGTGCCCAGATCTGCGCGTTCTCATCCGCGAGATCGGGCGGCTGAATTCCGGTGCCGGCGAGGCACATCGTCGTCGTCATCCCCTGCGCCACGGCGCCTTCCACCATGATCCGCACGCCCTCCGTGCCGCGCGGCACGGCCCACACGGGCGACCCCGACGACGACCGCGACGACGACAACGACGGCTCGTACATCGCCCGAACCTATCAACCCACACACCCGGTTGTCCGACGGTGCGTATGTCCGAAAGTGCCAACTTCCCGACCGAAAGCGCCATTCCGCCGGCGCGGATGCGTGGCTACGGTCACCTTCATGACTCTCGTCGGCTCCCCTGACACCGCCACCGACACCGGGCTCGCGGCCGAGCTCGGCGACCTCTACCTCCGCGCCAAGGCCGCGATCGGCGCCGAGGACCTGGCGCACATCCGCAACGTCACTGCGTACGGCGAGGCGATCGACGCCCGCCGCCGCGAGTTGCTGCGCGAGGGCGGCCCACGCGCGATCCGCCGCGCCACCGCACTGGAGATGGCGTACCGGCTCATGCAGTTCTCCGAGCTCGGCCACAACATCATCCACGGCAGCTACGACCACCTGCCGGACTGCGGCGAGTATCACTCCGACCGCTACCACTGGGACTTCAACGTCGACACCGACCAGTGGAAGACCATGCACCACGTGGGCCACCATCCCAACACCAACATCGTCGGCAAGGACCACGACCTGGGGTACAGCCTGTTCCGCGGCAGCGCCGGCCAGGACTGGTACGGCCACCACCTCGGGCAGGTCGCGATGATCTCGGCGCTGGCCGCGATGGCCCCGATCGCGGCGCCGTTCTTCCTGGCGAACATCGCGCGCAAGGTCGAGGGACACGGGCTCTTCAGCTCGTACATGCTGCGGTCCCCCGCCCGGATCGCCGGCCGCGACGCCCGGCGTCGGTTCGTCGACGAGCCGTTTCGTTCGGGCTGGAAGCCGCTGCAGACGCTCGCCGCGAACTACCTCGGCGGGGTGACCGGCTACATGTCGGTCCTGTTCCTGGTGTTCATCGAGCACCACGCCGGCGAACTCGAGCTGTTCACCGACCCCGGCCCCGACGAGACCGCCGACCAGTACTACGAGCGCCAGATCCGCGCGACGCGAAACTTCCTGCCCAGCGCGCAGATGGACGACGCCCTCGCGCGACTGCTCGAGGAGGAGGTGCCGTTCTCCGGCCGGCCCGACCTGCGCATCTTCTACGGCGGCCTGGACACGCACGTCGAGCACCACCTCTTCCCGGACCTGCCCCCGTCGATGCAGCGCAAGATCGCGCCGGAGGTCCGGGAGATCGCCGCGCGGCACGGGCTGCCGTACCACGAGACGCCGCTACTGGAGACCGTGCCGCTCATCGCCAAAACGCTAACCGGACTGTCGGTGCCGTTCGGCGAGCGCGAGTTCTCTCGCCCCCGCGACCTGCTGCGCGACCCGGCTTCGCTCGTTCGCCGCGTCGCGGCCGGGCTGCGCTACCGGCGGCTGCCCGAGTCGCCCTACCTCGACAAGCCGCAGTTCCACAACGTGCCGGCGCGGGTCGTGGCGGCCACCCCGGTCGCCGACGGGCAGGCCCTGTCGGTACGCCTGGCCCGCCCGCGCGGGTGGGATGACGTGCGGTGGGACGCCGGCGCGTACGTGTCGGTGCGCCAGATGGTCGACGACGACGAGCTGGTCCGCCAGTACAGCCTGGTCCACGACTCGGTCGGGCACGGCGTCGCCGGCGAGGCGGCGGCTGACCTGGAGTTCTGCATCAAGCGCGTGGCTGACGGCCGCGTCTCCAACCGGCTGAACGACACCCTGAAGCCGGGGGCCTACGTGACGCTCGTGGGCGTGCCGCAGTCCTCCGGCGAGTTCGCCTTGCCGACCGTGGATAACGGCGTCGGCACACCGAAATCCCTGCACATCGCGGGCGGCGTGGGCATCACCCCGATCATCGCGCTGCTGCGCCGCCTCGCCCGCGACGCCGCAGACTCCCCCGCTGGCGCCGGCCCGGACGCGACACTGCTCTACTTCAACCGCGACGAACACTCGATCATCTTCGAGCCGCAGCTTCGCGAGCTGGCCCGCGACGCCGGGATCACGCTGCACCTGTTCACCGACGCCCCAGCCGCACGCGACGACCTGCGCACCGGTCGACTCGGCCCGGAGCTGCTGGCCGAACTGGTGCCGGATCTGGCCGAACGCGAGACCTACGTCTGCGCCCCGGCGGCGGTGATCGACCTCACCCGCGAATGGCTGCGCGAGCTGGAGCAGCCCGCCGATCGCTTCCACGCCGAGTCGTTCACCGCGCCCGAGCTGGATCGGCCCGCCGACGACGGCAGCCGCTACACCGTCCGCTTCGCCCGCACCGGGACGTCTGTAGAGATCGACGGCGGCACCACCCTGCTGGAGGCGGCCGGGCGCGCCGGGATCCCGGTACCCACCGGCTGCGAGCGGGGCCTGTGCAAGGCGTGCGTCACCACCAAGCTCGCCGGCACCACCAGCGCCGAGCAGCCCGGCGTGCAGCAGGAGCGGATCACGGTCTGCAACTCGCTGGCCTCCTCGGACATCGAGCTGGATCTGTAGGTCAGTCCCACTTCCCCCGCGTGTACTGCGGCGGGTACGGGGCGTCGCGCCAGTCCAGGCCCAGCTCGGCGGCGGCCCGCTGCGGCCAGGCCGGCTCACGCAGGGCGACGCGGCCGAGGAACACCACGTCGGCGCGGCCGTCGACCAGCAGGCTCTCGGCGTACTCCGGGTCGCTGATCAGCCCGACCGCCCCGGCCAGCGCCGCCCCGGACGCCCGGACCGCCTCGGTCAGCGGCACCTGGTAGCCCTGCTCGAGCGGCACGGGCGGCCGGTCGGGAGTGTTGGCGGCGGAGGAGACGTCGATCAGGTCCACGCCGTGATCGGTCAGTCGGCCCGCCAGCCAGCGCGAGTCCTCCGGAGTCCAGCCGCCCTCGACCCAGTCCGTCGCCGAGATGCGGACGAACAGGGGCTTGCCGCCCGGCCACACCTCGCGGACGGCGTCGCAGATCTCCAACAGCAGTCGGGCCCGGTTGTCGCGCGAGCCGCCGTAGGCGTCGGTCCGCTCGTTGGACAGCGGCGAGAGGAACTCGTGGAGGAGGTACCCGTGGGCGGCGTGGATCTCCACCACGTCGAACCCGGCCTCGTCGGCGCGCCGGGCGGCGTCGGCGAACGCGGTGACCACCTCACGGATCCCGGCGGCATCCAGCGCCTCGGGGGTCGCCATGTCGCCGAACGGGATCGCCGAGGGCGCGACGGTGGGCCAGCCGCCCTCGGAGACGGGCATCGATCCTGAAGGCTGGCCGGGGAACGCCTTGTAGGTCGACGCCTTGCGCCCGGCGTGCGCCAGTTGGATCCCCATCGCCGCGCCCTGGGAGTGGACGAACTCCACGATGGGCGCCCACGCATCCCGCTGCCGGTCGTTCCACAGTCCGGCGTCCTCGGGGCTGATGCGCCCCTCCGGCACCACCGCGGACGCCTCGGCGATCAGCAGCCCGAACCCGCCCTGCGCCCGCGCCCCGAGGTGCACGAAGTGCCACGGAGTGGGCACGCCGTCCCGGGCGTCGCACGAGTACTGACACATGGGTGAGAGCCAGGCACGGTTGCGGATCTCGAGGTCACGGATACGGATCGGGTCGAAGAGCTGCGCCATGCCCGCGATTAAACCCTCGGCCGCCTGAACGCCGCCGACGGCACCCCCACTCGTGTCCGCACACCCTTTGACTTCGCCGTGACCAGCACATATGTTGCCGTGAATGTCCTCCACCCAGCCGGTCCCCGAGCGGCAGGCCTGGCTCGCGTTGACCGCCCTGTGCTCGGGTCTGTTCATCACGCTCATGGATCAGGCGCTCGTGGCCGTGGCGTTGCCGAGCATCCGCGAGGATCTGGACGCGAGCATCATCCAGACCGTGTGGGTGGTGGCCGTCTACCTGCTCGCCTTCGCCGCCCCGCTCCTGGTCAGCGGCCGGCTCGGTGACCGGTTCGGGCAACGCAACGTCTACCTGGCCGGGATGGCGGTCTTCACCGCCGCCGCCACGGCTGCGGCGTTCGCCCCCACGATCGAGCTGCTCATCGCGGCCCGCGCCGTCCAGGGCGTGGGCGCCTCGCTGCTCAACCCACAGCCGCTGAGCATCATCCACCGGGTCTTCGCCTACGACCGACGGGGCGCGGCGATGGGGATGTGGAGCGCGGTCGCGAGCTCGGCGGGCCTGTTCGGCCCCATCCTCGGTGGCCTGATCGTGGGTTCCGCCGGATGGCGCTGGGTCTTCGCGCTCTACATCCCGTTCGGGTTCCTGGCGTTCGTCCTGGTCGCCCTGCTGGTCCCGCGGCTGCCGACCGGCGTCGGCCGGATCGACCTGGTCAGCGCGGCGCTCGCCGTGGTGGCCGTGCTCGCCGTGACGCTCACCCTCCAGCAGGGCCCCGACCTCGGTTGGCCATTGTGGCTCTGGGCGGTCGTCGGCGCGGGGGTCGCCGCAGCCGCGCTGTTCGTCCGGCGGCAGTTCCACGTCGGCCGCCGGGGCCTCGACGCCCTCGTGCCGCCGGCCCTGTTCGGCCACCGCAACTTCGCGCTCGGTTCGTTCTCGGTGTTCACGCTCGGTTTCGCCGTGTACTCGATGAACATCCCGATCATGCTGTTCCTGCAGACGTCGAAGGGCCTGTCCGCCGAGGTCGCGGGCCTGATGATGATCCCCACCGCCGTGGTCTCGCTGGTCCTCGCGCCGTACGTCGGCCGCCTCACCGACCGCACCGCCCCGGGCGTCGTCTCGACCACCGGTTTCGTGTCGATGATCGCCGCGATGCTGCTGTTCGCCGCCATGATGACCTGGCAGGCGCCGGTCCTGTGGCTGCTCGTCCCCCTGGTGCTGATGGGCGCGGCCAACGCGATGTGCTGGGCGGCCAACTCGGCGGTGTCGATGCGCAGCCTGCCGTCCGACCTGGTGGGCGCCGGCTCCGGCGTCTACAACACGTCGCGGCAGGTCGGCGCCGTGGTGGGCGCCGCCGCTCTCGGCGCGGTCATGCAGGTCGGCATCGCCCACACCGATTTCTCCACCGCGATGGGCCTCACGCTGGTCCTGCCCGCCCTCCTGCTCCTCGCGGGTGCGACCGCCGTCCGCCGCTTCCAGCCCGACTCACCCCACTGACCGACACGCCGCCCCGACCTGCACCGCGACGACTACCGTGGAGGCCATGGCAGACCCGCAGCTCACCCACCTCGACGCCGAGGGCCGCGTCCGCATGGTCGACGTCGGCGACAAGGCCGTGACCACCCGCACCGCCACCGCCGAGGGCGTCTTCCGCACCCGCCCCGAGGTGGTGACGATGGTCGACGGCGACGCGCTGGGCAAGGCCGACGTGCTGGCCACCGCGCGCCTGGCCGGGATCGGCGCCGCCAAGAAGACCTCCGAGCTGATCCCGTTGTGCCACCAGATCCCGCTGAACTCGGTGAAGGTGCATTTCGATCTCGACGCCGACGCGGGCGAGATCCGCGTCTCCGCCACCGCCAAGACCACCGGCCGGACGGGCGTCGAGATGGAGGCGCTCACGGCCGTCTCGGTGGCGGGCCTGACGTTGCACGACATGGTCAAGGCCGTGGATCCCCTCGCCACGATGGACGGGGTCCGACTGGCAGCCAAATCAGGTGGAAAGCGCGGCGACTGGACCCGGGAGTCCGACGACGACAACGCCGCCACCGACCAGAACGACCACCCGGCAGAACCCGCCGCGATCGGTGAGGGCCGGAGCGCCGTCGTCGTCGTCTCCTCCACCGCCGCCTCGCGCGGTGAGCGCGAGGACTCCACCGGCCCCGCCATCGAGTCCTGGCTGCTCGAGCGCAATTTCGCCCCGGTCGAGGTGCACGTGGTGGCCGACGCGGAGATCGAGGTGGCCGTCACCGAGCAGGTCCGCCGCTCGCCGGCTGCGCTGCTGACCACCGGCGGCACCGGCGTGGCCCCGGACGACCGCACCCCCGAGGCCACGGCGCCACACCTCACGCTGCAGCTGCCCGGTGTGGCCGAGGCGATGCGGGCACGCGGCATCGCCGCCACGCCGACGGCCGCGATGAGTCGCGGGGTGGCGGGCTTCGCCGGCCGTACGCTCGTGGTGAACCTGCCCGGCTCGACCGGTGGCGTGCGCGATGGCCTCGCCGTGCTCGACGACCTGCTCGAGCACCTGCTCGAGGTACATGCGAATGGAGGTGGGCACTGATGACCACATCTGTGCCACTGGCCCGGATCACCGACGCCGTGATCGATCCGCGTGAAGTCGAGCAGGAGGTCTGGACCACTGCCGACGGCGCGATGGTGACGTTCTCCGGGATTGTGCGCGATCACGACGGGGGGCGTTCCGACGTCCAGCACATCGAGTATTCGGCGCACCCGACGGCCGCGAAGATCCTCGGCCGACTGTGCGAGGAGATCGCCACCGAGACGAGCGGGCCGGCCGGCCGGGTGCGGGTGGGCGCCGTGCACCGGGTGGGAGTCCTGCCGGTCGGCGAGGTCGCGGTGGTCGTGGTGGCGGTCGCGCCCCACCGCGCGGAGGCGTTCGCCGCGTGCGCCGAGTTGATCGAACGGCTCAAGCACGGAGTGCCGATCTGGAAGCGGCAGTTGTTCTCCGACGGGCTGTCGGAATGGGTGGGCGTCGGCGACTGCTGACCCCTCAGGCGGGTCGGTCGCGTCTGTCGGTTCCGGGTGGGTTGGTGAGGTATCCGTCGGGTGAGAAGACTCTGTCGTTGAGGATGATCTCGACCTGTTCCTGGATGCCCTCGCGTGCCCGGGCCAGTGGACCCTTCGGCCGCGTGCGGTGTTGGTGCCCGGTGTCGGTGGTGATGATCAGCTCGCCCAGCGGCCCGGGCCGGTAGGAGTTGGTGCCGAAGGTCTTCTCGCGGTGGTGTTTGCGGCACAGGCACACCAGGTTCCACTCCAGGGTCGGCCCGCCCAACTCCGGGGTGGCCCGGTCGAACGCGATCACATGATCGATGTCGCAGTCCCGGGCATCGACCGCGCAGCCCGGATGGCGGCAGGTGCCATCACGCAGCCGGATCCGCTCGGCCAACGCCGGGGAGATGACGTACCGCAGTGCCCGCTCCGGGGTGTCCAGGGCGCCGGGGGCGGGGTCGATGATCTCGAACCGCACCCGCGCGTCATCGCCCTCGAGCAGTTCCTGACACAGCCAGTCGAAGCTGGTGTACGCGCCGGTGACGAACTCCACCTGATCGGGCAGTCCCCGCGCGGCCGCGGCGATCACACTGATCCGGATCGGCTGACCGGTGGCCGCGGCGGCGTTACCGACCGTCGGGCGCGGCAGGTCCGCCCCGACCTGCACCGGGCCGAGCTCGATGCCATCAACGACCTCGGCCGGCCCGGCCGGCGAGTACACCGCCAACGCCGACAGTGCGTCAGCGCGGAGCTGGTCCATGGGCCGCGGCACCCCGTCGGCGGCGGCCGCGGCGGCATCGGTCTCGATCCTGCGGCGCAGCATCTCCGCGTCCCCGATCGGCAGCTTGGCCCACATCGAGGCCATCCCGTCGCGGCCCCGGCGAAACCGCACCGTGCGCGACTCTGTGGCCGCATCTACCGCGTCCTGCGCCGCCCCGGGATCCAGACGCTCCACGGCCCGGTCGATCATCGCCTCCACCGCCGACCGCGACGGCCGGTCACCACCGTCCAGATCGTGCGCGACGCGGGCCATGACCGCATCCTCCACATCAGAGACGATCGCGTCCGGCACCTGCGCCAACCGGCAGGCGATATCGATGGCCAACTGCTCCGGCAACAGCCCCCGCCCGACCATGGACAGCATCCGCGGCAGCCGGGTGTGGATCTGCACCCCGGCCAACACCAACCGGCCCGCATGCCAACACGTCAACTGACACGCCGCCGCCATATGGTCACGCGCCCGCGCCTGCGGATCCAACCGCGCAAACCCCTGCCGCCCCGAATCGTCGTCCTCAGCAGCCCGAGCCATCTGCCGCACCAACAACGCAGCCGCTTCCAACCGCGTCGCCCCGGCCCGATTCTGCGCCAGCGTCGCCGACCGCGCCGCCTCGCTCACAGCGGCAAGATCCTCGCAGCAGGAGGACTCGGGAACCGCAGACAACGAACCCGCCGACGTCATCGTCGCCACCCCCGCCGCACATCAGTAGAACGTATGTACGACCGTACCCGCCGTCCCACTATCGCGCAAGTGTTCGAATCCAATCGGCCGCCGGGGCGGAGGAGGGCGCTATGAGAGCCGCGTTCCGACCCATTCAGCCAGCACGCGCGCACACGCGTCGACGCCTTCGACCCACGTGTCACCTGCGCCTTCGTCGGCCGGATCGGACACGTACTTGACCAGTCGCGTCGGCACCCCGAGGGCCGCTCCCGCCGCCGCGACGGCGTAACCCTCCATGTCGACCAGGTCGGCGATCGCGACGAGCCGGTCCCGCAGCGGCCCGCCCGCCACGAAGCGGTCGCCGGTCGCTAACACCGGCGCGGTCGTGCCGCCGGGAGACGACGGCAGCAGCGATCGCGGCGCCGGGACAACCGCGCTGACCGCGGACAGTTCCAGGGGCGGCCCGTCATGCCGACCGGTGACGGCGTGGAGGGCCGGGTCGTCGAAGTCGTGCTGAAAGACGGTGGCGATCTCGTGCGTCCCCTCCATCCCGGGGTGCAGGCCGCCGGCGGTCCCGACGTTGACCAGCTCGCGGGGGCGCGCGCCGCCGCCGAGGGCGGTGGCGACCGCCAATGCCGCCCGCACCTTGCCGACGCCCGTCACCAGGACCGGGAAGTCGGTGACGAAGTGCCGGGCCTCCTGCTCGAGAGCCACGACGACGAGTGGATGTGCCGGGTCAACAGTGCCTATGAGTTCCACGGCGTCCACGCTAGCCTGCTGCCAGATGGCCACCGAGCCCCCGCCGAGCCCCGAGGTGATCGAGATGATGTCCGCCAATCCCCGCCCCAGTATCAGCCGACCCGGCGCCACCCGGGCCGCACACCGCAGAGCCCTGCTGGCGCTGCCGGTGACCGCACTGCTCGTGTCGGCCGGCTGCGCCTCCGGCTCGAACGACCAGGCGTCCGACCAGGCCACCGATGCCCAGCAACAGACTGTCACCGCGACCGTGACCGCTCCGACCGGGAGCACCCCGACCAAGAACGCCCAGAACGGGAACGCGCCTGCCACCGACGGCTTCGACCCCGCGAACTGCGACACCGACCGGACCGGCCAGGACATCATCGGTGACGTCGTCGTCCGGAGCGGACAGACCTGCCTGCTGTCCGATCTCACAGTCAACGGCGACCTGGACGTCCAGCACGACGGCCGCCTGGAGCTGCGGGGAGTTCGCGTGGTGGAGGACGTCGAAGCCGAGGGGCACGCGTTCGTCCTTGTCAGCGGTGGTGAGGTGTCCGGGTCGATCGAGCTCGACAAGGGCGGCGAGGCGGTCGTCGAGAACGTCCGCATCGGCGGCAGCCTGGAGTCGGAACAGAATTCCGGCCCGCAGCGCTTCGAGGGCAACACCATCGGCGGCGATCTCGAGTGCGAGGACAACGCCCACGTCCCGACCGGCGGCGGCAATCAGGTCGCCGGCGAGCGCGAGGGTCAGTGCGCTGCCCTGTGAGGCCTGGCCCACCAGCGATGATCCTCGGGACCGAGAGGTAGCCGTGCCACCACCTCGTGGCGGGCCCGGCCGCGGGGTCCCTCGCCGAGGAACGAGTCGACGAGCGCGATCTCGGTGACCTCCCAGTCGGTGCTGCCGAACGTATCGAGAACACGCAGCCAGGCGGTGGCGTCGTCGCGGCCGCCCAGCCTGGCCAGGGTGAGGTGCGGCCTGAACCGAGCACCGTCCGGCACACAGCCCGAGGCGTTCGCGGCCGATCGCGCGCCGGCGGCGAGAGCGTGGAGCGGCTTGTGTTCAGGCTGGTCGACGCCGGCCCACAGCACCTTGGCCCCCTCCACCGAAGGGAAGGCTCCGGCCCCGGCCAGCCGCAGGCGGAACGGCTCGTGCTTGCGCGCCACGGCGCCGAGACGCTCAGTGAGTTCGTCGAGCCTCCAGTCGTCCACATCCGGGCAGAAGGTCAGGGTGAGGTGCCACTGCGACGGCGGGGTCCACGTCAGACCAAGCCGAGGCTCGAGGAACCGCTCGAGCTGCTCGCGGACCTCCTCCGGCGGCAGCACCGCCACGAACATCCGATGCCCCATGCCCCTACCGTGGCCCACCGAGACGCGGTTTACAACCCGCCGAGCCACAACCCCAGCAACGCGGCGCAGATCGTGGCCAGCACGGTGCCCACCGCGTAGGCGAGCGCGGTGACGCCCCGGCCGGCCAAGGCCAGACGCACCGCATCCAGGCTCGCGGTGGAGAACGTCGTGTACCCGCCCAGGACGCCGGTGCCGACCAGCGCCACCCACCCGGCGGGCGCGGCGGCGGACGCGACCGAGGGCGTCGTGAGCCCAATCACCACCCCCAGTAGCAGCGAGCCGGTGACGTTGACCAGGAAGATCCCCAGGGGGAAGGCACGGCGCCAGCGGGCGGTCACCCACTCGTCCACCGCGTAGCGGGCGGCCGCGCCCACCCCGCCGCCGAGCGCGGCCCAGCCGACGAGCACCGCGGCGCTCATGCGTTCGGCTCCGCCGCGTCACGCCGCCCCACGGCCAGCCCGGCCGCGGCGAGCCCGGCGAGCGAGGCCAGTGCCCCGAGCACGAGCGTGGCCAGCGCGTACCCGGCCGCGGTGAGAGGCGCCGAGTCCCGTACGAGTTCGGCCGTCTGGAGCGCGACCGCCGAGTAGGTCGTGAACCCTCCGCACAGGCCGGTGCCGAGGAGTAGCCGGGCCCGGCGCTGACGATCTCGTCGTCGTGGCCCCGCCGCGTCCAGCGCCGCCACCAGCGCGGCCAACACGAACGCCCCCACCACGTTGACCAGCAGCGTCGCGGCGAGCGGTGTCTCGGGGAGGGCGAGGGTGACCGCGGCGCGCCCCGCCGATCCGGCCGCCCCGCCGAGGGCGACAAGCAGCAGTGCCGGCACGGCCGCGCGCATCAGATCGAGAGCCCGGCCTCCAGGGCGGCGTCTAGGCCACCGCGGTCGCCGGTGACCTCCAGGCCCTCCGCGTCCGGCCCCACGCGTCCCCACAGCAGTAGAGCCAGCGTCTCGGGCGGGCCGGTCAGCTCGACCTCGGGCGCGGCCTGACCGTCCTCACCCTCGGCACCCGGTAGCACCCACTCGCGCTCACCGGCGCGCACGCGGATCGTCACCGGCAGCGGCGGCAGCGCGGCGGACATGATCGGGCGCAGCGCGGTGCAGAACTCGTCGATGGTGTCGAGGGCGACGTCGTCCATCAGCGGAGTCGTGCCCGCCGCGCCCGACAGCGCGCACTCGAGGTCCCAGCGGTGGATCGCCGTCTCGTGCAGCTGCCGGCGCAGCCAGTAGTCCGCGCGACCGGGGCCGGCGAAGGTCCACACGGGCGCGTCCGGCTCGGTCCCGGCGTAGGTCTCGATGGCGCCCTCCGCGAGCCCGGCGTACCACCGGGCGAGCGCATCCGCGCCCTCGGTGGCCGGCGGTGCGGACTCCATCACCGCGCGCATTCCCCGGGCCCGCACTTCGGGGTTCGCCTCGCGGACGTTGGCGCCGCCCCACCAGTTGGCGGTCCCCAGGTGGGCCACCAGCTCGTGCACCGTCCAGCCGGGGCACGCCGCGACGGGCGCGGACAGGTCGGCGCCCTCCAGCGCGAACCGGACCAGCCCGGCCTGCGCCTCGATTGCGTCGAACAGCCGCTCGCGGCTCAGGTCCGTGCTCATACCCGCGTTCCCTTCTCCGGGTCCGCTCCCGAGTCGGAACCCGATCCGCCGTCGCTCCGGCCCTTGACCAGGCCGCGCTTGGAGAAGTCGATCTGGCGGCGCGCGTTGGAGACCGCCACCACGGTGCCGGTGCCGAACATGCCGTCGCGGTCGAACAGGGTCGCCGTGCCCACGGCCACCCCGGAGTCGCTGATGTGCTCGTCGGCCTCGATCCCGATGTCTCCGCTGCGCGGTAGCCGGGCCAACGCCACGGTGAGGTCGGCGTTGATGAAGCCGATCCCCTCGGTCCCCCAGTGCGCCATGAGACTCGTGGACTCACCGGTGGTGACGGCCCGTTGGAAGGGCGTCGCGTCCTGCCCCGAGACCACATCCAGGGGATGGATCCAGAACCGCTTGCGGCCCGCGCCCTGGTGGGGGCCCATCGAGGGGCTCCACGGTTCCTCGGCCCCGTCGCTGCCGAACCATGCGCGGGTCCCGGCGCCCAGCGTCACGCTCTCCACTCCCGGCGGCGGGCCCATTTCCCGGCCCGAGAGCCACACCTCGCCCGGCGGCTGCTCGCCCCGGCGCAACTGCACGAGCGTCGCGCGCGCGACGGTCTTGCCGCCCTGCTCCACGAACGCGTCCGACACCACGATGCGGTTGCCGCTGCGCACCGTCTCGGTGCGGACGGTCATGGGCTCGAACCGCACCTGGGCGAACAGGTCGACGGTCAGCCGCGACGGCTGGAAGCCCTCGACGCCGTGCTCGATCTCGAGTGACCGCGCCGCGGCCGCCACCACCGACGGCCCGTTGAGCAGTCCTTCCGACCAGGCGCTGCGCGCGTAGCGGGTGGGGACGTAGGCGCCGCCCTCCCCAAGTGTGAAGAAGGCGAACTCGCTCCTGTCGGCCACGTCGCTCACCCCGCCACCGACGACCGCAGCCGCGACTCGCCGGCACCGCCCGCCGCCCACGACCGGAGGATGGCCGCGAGCTGGGTCTCGAAGTACTGCTCGGCGCTCGGCGAGTCGCGCCAAACACTCAGCTCGAGCGACACCACCCCGTGCAGCGACGCCCAGATCGCGGTGGCGGTCTCGTGCACATCAGCGGTCCGGAACACGCCCTCGTCGACCAGCGCGTCAACCACTTCGAGTAGCGGCTCACGCCACTGCTGGTCGGCGGCGGCGCCGGCGTCACCCGCTCCTCCCCCGACGCCCGGCCGCGGAGAACGCACCGGCTCGCCCACGACCAGCCCGTACAGGCCCTGGTTCTCGAGCGCCCAGTGCCGGTAGGCGCGGCACAACGACCGCATGTCGCCCTCCACGCTGTCGTGGCGCAGGGATCCGCGCAGTTCCTCGGCGAGCTGCCGGTCGGCCTCGTGGGCGACCGCCGCGAGGAGCCCGGCCTTGCCGCCGAACATCGTGTAGATCGCGGTGGTCGACGTGCCCTGCGACGACGCGAGCGGCCGCAGCCCCAGGCTCTCCGGTCCCCCGTCGCGGAGCCGGTGCATGGCCTCATCGAGAATTCCCCGCCGCAGCGCGGCGTCGTACTGCGCGTGAGTGGAGGCGGGTGCGGTGTCGCGGCTGGCGCGGGTCGAGGCGGGGGTCACCCGGGAGAGATTACGACGACGACGACGAAATCGCGTCATAGCACCGTGGCGTGTCGGTCGACGGCTGCGTCATCACGCTGTTGTCGCGCCGCTATCACGGAGGTGGAGCATGGTCCGAAAAACACCGTTTGGTCTGTGGCGATGTGATCATCTCGGCCGGAAAAGACCGCGGGCCCGCACTTCCTCTCGGAAGGTGCGGGCCCGTCGTTCCGGCGTTCAGTTGGCGGCAGCGTAGGCATCCATGATGTCGGCGGGGATACGGCCGCGGTCGGATACGTCGTATCCGTTGCTACGGGCCCATTCCCGAATGGCCTTGGTCTCGCCGGAGGACGAACGCGAGGCCGACTTCCGCGCCGGCTTGGCCTTGGTCCCGGTCACCCGATGGCCATTCTCGACATAAGGCGCCATGACCTCGCGGAACTTATCGGCGTTCTCATCGCTCAAATCGATGGAGTACTCCCTGCCATCGAATGAGAACGAAATGGTGTTGGCCACACTTCCGAGATCCGATCCGTCCAGATCATCGATGTACTGAACCTGAAATTGCTGCGCCATCTCACACTCCCCTAGCCCGATTTCCCTCTTCGGGAGGTCATTATGCACCCACCCATCACCGAATGCACCTTACTAATTCAATGCAGATCTCATTGACGTGGCAATACCGGGATATGCGCGCCCGGATTGTGGCCGGGATTACCGGGACAATTCACCGGGCCAGTTGTGCGGAGAACTCCCGATATCTCCGGACGATCAACTCGACGATCTCCGGGTGCGCCCCGAGCGGTTCCGAGGTGAGGTCCCCGCCGGCCGAGGCGATCCGGTCCGCGAAGAAACCCGGAGCCAGGAGGTGCGTCGCCACCGCCACTCTCGTGTGCCCGTCCGCCCGGTACGCGGCCACCGCGTCGGCCACGGTGGGGGTCGCGGTCGACGCGAACGCCGCCGTCACCGGAACGCCGAGAAGCCGGGTCAGGGTCTGCGCCAGCTCCCGGGTCTCCGCCAGCGACGACTCGTCCCGGCTCCCGGCCGCGCCCAGCACCACCGCGTCCGCGCCGAAGGCCCCCACCGCGCCGGCCTCGGCGAGGCGCTGCACGACCGCGCGCACGACCTCCGGTTCGTCGCCCAGGTGCGGGGTCTGGACGACCGGCCCCGGCGCGTTCCGGCAGGCCTGTGCGACATCGTGCGTGACATGGAACCCGCGGGCCAGGAAGACCGGGACCACGACCGCCGGCACTCCGTCGGCCAACACCCGCGACGGGCCGGGCGCCTGGACGTCGACCCAGGCCAGCCGGCAATCCACCCCGTCGAGCTGCTTGCGGGACTCGAGCAGGAGTCGGCCCACCACCCTACGGCCGGTCGCCGAACGGGTCCCGTGCGCCACCAGCAGCAGGCGGGGTCGCGTCGTCATACCTCCGAGCATGCCGCAATCCGTATGCAGTTCCGCATCCGCTGGGCGAGACTGGTGGGCATGGGCACCGACGGGACACGGCGGCCGCCACGGCCCGAGGTGACCGTGGCCAACTACGACGCCGTCTACGATTTCTACGGCCCCGGCCGTCGGCGCGACTGGTTCACATATCCGCTCCTGCGGGTGATCGACGCGATATACCGTCCCCGGGTCCACATCCCCGAAGAGACCGTCGCCGAGCTCCACCGCCTCCACCGGGCGGGAGTGGGCGTGCTGGTGGCCGTCAACCATCCGTCCAAGCAGGACCCGATGGTGCTGGCCGCCAGCCTGTTCGACAAGCGGATCCGGTTCCTGTGCGCCGGCACCGGCCTGACCAAGGACCCGCTCTTCCGGAGCCCGCTGCGGCCGCTGTTCGAGTACACCGGCACAATCCCGGTGTTTCGCGCGAAGAACTACGAGGGGACGGCGTCCGAGATCTATGACGGTGCCGCGGCCCGCCTGATCGACGTGTGTGTGAGCCGGATCGTCGAGGGCGGGGTGGTGCTGACCTTCGTCGAGGGCACCAACTCCTCCGCCGACGACCTGCGCACGCTGCGGCTCGACTCGGTCAAGAAGGGCGTGGGCCTGATGGTGGAGGGGGTCTGCACGGCCGGGGCCCCGGTCGCGGTGCTGCCGGTGGGGCTCGCCTACCACGGCCGCGAGCACGCGAGGGTGCCGCCGCGACGGGCCGTGGCCGCAGCGGGCCCGGTCATCACGTGGGGCCCGGGGGCGGCCCCCACCGTCAACGAGGTGCGCGCGGCCGTCCGGGACGGGATCGACGCGGCGCTCACCACCGCCTGGGCCTAGACCACGCCGGGCACGAGCTGGAACTCGACCCCGGCGTCCTCGAGGTCCCGGGCCGCCGCCGCGAGCGTCGGCGCCGCGACGATCCGAACCACCCCGTGACCGGCTGCGCGTCGAGCCGCGATCAGGTCGGCCACCCGGGCGGCGGGCAGTCCGGGGCCGGCCTCGACCACCTCGACGTCGTCGTCGAGCTCCGACACCAGGCCCACGTCAGCGACACCGTCCACGACCAGCACGTCCGCGGCGTGGACCAGGCGACGCGCGCGGACGGTGAGGAGGTCGCCGTCGCCGCAGCCTCCGACGAGCGCCACCCAGCCGGCCTCGGGGCGGCGGCGGGCGCGCAGCCCTGCGGGCGCGGTGGCCAGGGAGCGGGCGACGTGCCGGCCGACCCGCACCGACCGGCGCGGATCGCCCGAGTCGACGGCGATACGCACCGGCCCGGCCGGGGTCACGACCGCGGTGCGCGCGGGTACCCGCACCGAGCCGAGCGCGGCGTCGCCGGCGGTCACGCACCAGATGCGCCGCGCCTCGCACCGCGCCGCGATCTCCGCGTCGACCTGAGCATCGCCGGTGGCGACGTGCACCATCCAGGGCGTGTCCAGGTCGGCGGGGATGAAGGACCTGACAACGACGACGACGCCGTCGCCCGCGCCCGCCATCACGTCCGCCATCTCGGGCGCGATGGCCGGCGCGACCACCCGGAGGTGGGCGCCGGCCTCGAGGAACGTCCGCGCCCGCCGGGCAGACACCGGCCCGGCGCCGACGAGCAGCACCTCGCGGCCGGCCAGCCCGACGGTGAGCGGGAGTCCGTCCAGGGCCGGGGCGGGAGCGGGCGCGGCCGTGAGTGCAGCGAGAGCGGCGGTCACAGGTGGATTCCGCACTCGGTCTTGGACGAGCCCGCCCACCGGCCCGAACGCGGGTCCGCGCCGGCCTCGACGCGGTGGGTGCACGGTTCGCAGCCGATCGACGGGTAGCCGTCGTCGAGCAGCGGGTTGAGCAGGCAGCCGTGCTCGTCCGCGTAGTTGTGGACGCGCTCGAGCGTCCACGCGACCAGCGGGTTGATCTTGACCATCCCGTGCTTGGCGTCCCACTCGACGATGCCCGCGCCGGCGCGGTGATCGGTGTCGACGCGGCGGACGCCGGTGATCCAGGCCTCGTAGCCGGACAGCGCGGCGTCGAGCGGCTCGACCTTGCGCAGGCGGCAGCACAGTTCGGGGTCGGTCTCGAACGGCCTGTCGCCCAGGACGGCCTCGTGCTCGGCGATGCTCGCCGGGCTGCGGACGTCCACCACATTGAGACCCGGCGTGGCCGCCAGTGCGTCTCGGACGCCGACGGTCTCCGAGAAGTGGTAGCCGGTGTCGAGGAACAGCACGTCCACGCCGGGGGCGTGGGGCGCGGTCATCTCCGGCACGACCGTGTTGGCCATGGAGCAGGCCACGGCCAGGGCGTCACCGAAGGTCTCGCCAGCCCAGGCCAGGACCTCGGCCGGATCGATCTCGGTGTGGTTGCCGTAGAGCCCGCGGTCGTCGAAGCGGCGCGCGGCCTCCTCGGCGATCGCCTTGAGCTCGTCGGCGCTGCGCTTCCGGCCGGGGCCGGGGGTCAGCACGGTGCTGCGGGGCAGCAGTTCCAGGCCCACTGCGGTCATACGAGGACCTCCTCATCCACCCGGTGTGCCCACTCGGCGAAGGTCTCGCCGGACTCACCGGACTCGACGTACTTACGGATGACACGCTCGACGTAGTCGGCCAGGTCCGAGGTCTTCACCCGCAGGCCGCGGACGGTGCGGCCGAGGCCACCCTCCTCGCGGTGGCTCGCGGCCAGGCCGCCGCCGAGGTGGACCTGGAAGCCCGGGGTGTCGCCGTCGAGCAGCTGGCCCTTGAGCCCGATGTCGGCGGTCTGGATGCGGGCGCAGCTGTTGGGGCAGCCGTTGAGGTGGATCGACAACGGCGTCTCCAGCGGGGCGTCACCCGCGAAGCGCCTCTCCAACTCGGCGACGAGCTCGGTGGCCGAGTCCTTGGTGTCGACGAAGGCGAGCTTGCAGTACTCGATGCCGGTGCAGGCCATGGTCCAGCGGCGGAACGAGCTGGGGCGGGCGTGCAGGTTGACCGCGGCGAGCCCCTCGATGAGCGCCTCGACCTTGTCCTCCTCGACATCCAGGACGATGACGCCCTGGTGCGGCGTGAAGCGGATGCGCTGCGACCCGGCGGCCTCGGCGAGGTCGGCCACCTTGGTGAGCACGTCGCCGCCGGCGCGGCCGACGGTCGTGGTGGCGCCCACGAAGTAGCGGCCGTCCTTCTGCTCGAATACGCCGATGTGGTCGCCGGGGGCGGTGGCCTTGGCGGGGGCCGGTCCATCGTTGAGCGCGCGACCGAGGTACTCATCCTCGAGGACCTGGCGGAACTTCTCCACGCCCCAGTCCTTGATGAGGAACTTCAGGCGGTTGCGGGTGCGCTGGGCGCGGTAGCCGTAGTCACGGAACACGCTGGTGACGCCGTGCCACACCTCGACGGCCTCCTCGGGCCGGACGAAGGCGCCGAGCCGCTGGGCGAGCTGCGGGTTGGTCGACAGGCCGCCGCCGACCCACAGGTCGTAACCGGCGCCCAGCTCGGGGTGGACCACTCCGACAAACGCGATGTCGTTGATCTCGTGGACCACGTCCAGGCTCGGGTGGCCGGTGAACGCCGACTTGTACTTGCGCGGCAGGTTGGAGAACTCGGGGCTGCCGATGTACCTGGCCTTGATCTCCTCGATCGCCGGCGTCGGATCGATGATCTCGTCGGCCGCGATGCCGGCGACCGGGCTGCCCAGCACGACGCGCGGGCAGTCGCCGCACGCCTCCATGGTGGTCAGGCCGACCTCGTCGAAACGCCGCCAGATCTCCGGGATGTCCTCGATCCGGATCCAGTGGTACTGGACGTTCTGCCGGTCGGAGATGTCCGCGGTGTTGCGGGCGAACTCGGTCGAGACGCCGGCGACGACGCGCAGCTGATCGGTCGTCAGTGCGCCACCGTCGATGCGGACACGCATCATGAAGTACTCGTCCTGCAGCTCGTCGGCTTCGAGCTTCGAGGTCCGTGCCCCCGAGATGCCCTGCTTGCGCTGGGTGTACAGGCCCATCCAGCGGAACCGGCCGGACAGATCGTCCGAGGGGATCGAGGCGAACCCCTCACGCGAGTAGACGTCGAGGATGCGCTGCTTGACGTTGAGCGCGTCGTCCTCGGCCTTGAACTCCTCGTTGTGGTTCAGGGTGAGCTTGCCGTCGATCTTCCACTGACCCTTGGGCTTGGGAGCGCGCGCAGGACGAGCGGGGCGAGACGGGGCGGCGGTGTCGGTCATGCCCGCGACCATAATTGAGAACAGACCAGTCTGTCTATTGAGGCAAGCCTAAGTGCCGGTCGGTCGGTCCGTTCGTTCGCCCGGTGGACACGGCGCCCCCACGGGAGGAGTATGTGTGACGCAGCCCACACCGGGTGGGCATAACGTGGAAGGACACGTGATGTTCTCTGACTTCTGGGGAAGCCTCGCGAGCGGGTCCGCAGAGATCGCCCCGGGGCCGTTCGGCTCCGCCGCGATCGACGGATTCCTCCACCTGCCGGCATATATCCTGAGCACCCTCGCCGGGGGCGCGGCGCTATTCGGGTCCTAGATGTACTGACCACGGACGTTGTGTCGCTGGTCGGCATGGTGGGATGACATGAGGAAGACCTCCGTGTGAGGTGTGAAAGCGACGAAGCAACCACACTCACAACGGAGGTCTTCATGTCCCACGCTAACGCGCCCTTGACTCCGACGGGAAGGCTGCGTCTGGCTCGGTGTGTCGTCGTCGACAATTGGGTACCGCGGCGAGCGGCGGAGCGGTTTGGTGTCTCGGTCACCACCGCTCGCAAATGGGCCTGCCGGTACCGGCAACTGGGCAAGGCCGGCATGGTCGACCGCTCCAGCCGCCCGCACCACAGCCCGGCCCGCACTCCGCGGCGGAGGGAACGACGTGTGCTCGGTCTGCGCGTATCCCGCCGGTGGGGCCCGGCCCGGATCGCCTACCACCTGGGCATGCAACCGTCCACGGTGCACAAGATCCTGTCCCGCTACGGCTGCGTCAGGTTGGCGTTCACCGACCCGGCCACCGGCGCCCCAGTCCGGGCACACACGAGGCGCCCGCGTCGCTACGAGCACGAGGCGCCGGGCGACCTGGTGCATGTGGACATCAAGAAACTCGGCCGCATCCCCGACGGCGGCGGGCACAAGGTCCACGGCCGCGCGAAGGGAAAGCGCAACAGCAGGCGCGGGATGGGCTACTGGTACATCCACAATGCCGTCGACGACCACTCACGCCTGGCCTACAGCGAGCTCCTAGAAGACGAGCGCAAGGAGACCGCGGCCGCGTTCTGGCACCGGGCCCACGCCTACTTCGCCGACGCCGGGATCACTGTGCGGCGGGTCCTGACCGACAACGGCATGTGCTATCGCTCCCACGCCTTCGCCGAGGCCCTCGGAGGCGATATCGCCCACAAGCGCACCCGCCCGTACCGGCCGCAGACCAATGGCAAGGTCGAACGCTACAACCGCACCATGCTCGAGGAATGGGCCTACGCCACCGCGTACGTCAGCGAATCCGACCGCGCGGCTCGCCTACCGGCGTTCCTGCATCACTACAATTTCCACCGCGGCCACACCGCGCTACGAGGCGCCTCACCCGCAGACCGCGTACACAACCTGCGAGGGCAGTACACCTAGAGCCCGCAGAACTCCCGCCACAGGTCGACCTCTCGCCGGGCCTGCTCCCTGCCCAGGGAGTACGCCTCGGCGAGGCGGTCGACCTTGCGCTCGTAACTGCGGATCTTCACCTGCTCTGGGCGGAACACCACGGCCTGCCCCGCCTCCTCGAGCGCGTCGATCTCGTCCAGCGTCTCGTTGTACAGCGCCCACCGATGTAACAGCGCCTCGCCCACGGCGGGGAACCGGCGGAAGTACGACCGATAGAACGGCGTCAGACGACGAGGCGGCACCTTGCGGAAGCCCTCCGGTTGGGTGAGCACCACCAGGAACTTCTCATACCCGGCCTCGCGGGCGGCGGACAGCGGAACGCCGCCGTCGTGCCCCAGCGCGCCGTCCACGTAATACTCGCCGTCGATGAGGACCGGCGGCATCCACACCGGCATGGTCGAGGACGATCGCACCATCTTCATCAACTCCGGCATCGTGGCGGCGTCGTCCTCGGTCCAGAACAGCGTCTCGCCGTCGGAGCACCGGAACGTCCCGATCCGCGCGGCGGTGCCGCTGGCCGCGAAGGTGTCGAAGTCGAACGGCAGGACCTGGTCCGGCAGACCGGTCTGCTCGTAGATGTACTCGGCGTTGAACAGCCCCTTGCCCCGGGCGAAGCTGCGCCAGTTGCCGAAGTTGGGGTCCCCGGCGAGCTCCACGAAGCTCTTGCGCGCCCGCACCGCGTCCCGCGACAGGTAGTTGGCCAGGTGTGTGGAGCCCGCCGAGATGCCCGCCACGAGCCCGGCGTGGATCTCGGCCTCGATGAGCGTCTCCACCACGCCGGCGGTGTGCACAGCACGCATGCCGCCACCCTCGAAGAGCAGGGCGACCTCCGGCGCGGTGGGCGCCAGGTCGCTGTCACCACGGACGCTCGCTTCGACTTCAGCCACCCGCCCAGGTTACGTGCCGTCGCGCTCTCCTCCCCACAAGCGGGTGCGGACCCGAGATATCGCGGCGAACCATCCGTTAGTGTCGATTCGTGACCCACCTCACCGACCTCGTCGCGAATGTCAACGACATCTACTGGTACGGCGTCATCGCGCTCCTGCTCGTCGCCGGCCTGTACTTCTCGGCCACCACCTTGATCGTGCAGATCCGGATGTTCCCCGAGATGCTCCGGACCATCACGGAGAAACCGGCCGACATCGAATCGGGCAAGAAGGGCATCTCGGCATTTCGAGCCTTCACCATCTCGGCGGCCTCTCGCGTGGGCACCGGCAACGTCGCGGGGGTCGCCATCGCGATCACGGTGGGCGGCCCGGGCGCCGTCTTCTGGATGTGGCTGATCGCGATCCTCGGCGGCGCCACGGCGTTCATCGAGTCGACCCTGGGTCAGCTCTACAAGGTGAAGGGCAGGGATTCGTACATCGGCGGCCCGGCCTACTACATCCGGGACGGGCTGGGCTGGAAGCCGCTGGCCGTGGCCTTCGCCGTGATCATCACGATCACCTACGGATTCGTGTTCAACGCCGTGCAGGCCAACTCGATCTCCGAATCCGTCCAGAACCAGTTCGGCCTCAGCGGCACATCCGCGAGCCTGCTCATCGGCATCGGACTGGCCCTGGTCACCGGTCTGGTCATCTTCGGCGGAATCCGCCGCCTGTCCGCGGTCACCGAGATTATCGTCCCGGTCATGGCCGTGGCCTACATCGTTGTGGCGCTCGTCGTCGTCGCCATCAACATCACTGAGGTCCCCGACATGATCGGCCTCATCGTCGGCCAGGCGCTCGGCTTCAGAGAGGTCGCCGGCGCGACTATCGGCGCGGCGATCATGCAGGGCATGAGGCGCGGCCTCTTCTCCAACGAGGCCGGCATGGGCTCGGTCCCCAACGCCGCGGCCACCGCCTCGGTCTCCCACCCCGTCAAGCAGGGCCTCGTCCAGTCCCTCGGCGTCTACTTCGACACGCTCGTGGTGTGCTCGGCCACCGCGTTCATCATCCTGCTGTCCGATCCCGAGTTCGGGGGCGACAGGGAGGGCATCACGTTGACCCAGGACGCATTGGCCACCCAGGTCGGTGACTGGGGCGTGCCGTTCCTGATGGTGGTGATCTTCTTCCTCGCCTTCTCCTCGATCCTCGGGAACTCGTACTACGGCGAGGCCAACATCAACTTCCTGCGCGAGAGCCCGCGCACCATCACCGCATTCCGGTTCCTCGTGCTGCTCGCGGTGATCGGAGGATCACTCGGTTCCGTGGATCTGGTGTGGGGTCTGGCCGACCTGTTCATGGGCTTCATGGCCACCATCAACCTGGTGGCGATTCTCCCGCTCGGCGGCCTGGCGGTGACACTTCTGCACCACTACCTCAAGCAGAAGGCGGCCGGCCACAACCCGGTCTTCCATCGCGACGATCTGCCTCAGGCCAAGAACATCTCCTGCTGGGACGGTTCCGATCCCCTCACCCACCAGGACGTCGCCGACGACGCACGGGGGCTCCGGGACGAAGGATGACCGATCCCTCCCGGAACCACTACGTCGCGCTGCCGAAGGCGCACCTGCACGTCCACCTCGAGGCCGCCATGCGCGAGGCGACGCTGCGGCAGTGGTGTTCCGAGGACGGTATCGCGGTGCCGCCTTTGGTCGAGTTCAGCGACTTCACGCGGTTCCTCGACGCCTACGGTGTGCTGATCGAGCTACTGCACACGCCCGAGCGGGTCGGGCGGCTGCTCGACGAGGTGGTGGCCGACGCCGCCGCGCAGGGCGTGGTGGCGCTCGAGTACGCGTCGATCCCCGAGAAGTCGGCGGCGTTCGCCACGGCCGAGGAGGCGCTGGAGTTCATCCTGCCCGCGGCCGCCGAGGCGGGGCGTCGGCACGGTGTCTGGACCGGGGCGATCGTCAGCATCGACCGTGGCGCCGGGCCGGATCACGCACTCGCCGGCGCCCGCCTGGCCGCACGCTTCGCCGACCGTGGCGTGGTGGCCGTGGGATTGGTGAACGACGAGCGCGACAGCTCGGTGACCGCGGCGGCGGAGGCGTTCGCGATCGCGCGCGACGCCGGGCTCGGGGTGGTGCCGCACGTCGGCGAACTGGCCGGCCCCGAGGAGGTACGGGCGGCGGTCGAGCTGGGCGTGGACCGCATCCAGCACGGGGTGCGGGCCGTCGAGGACCCGTGGGTGCTCGCGCTGCTCGCCGAGACCGGGACCTGCCTGGACGTGTGCCCGACCTCGAACGTCATCCTGGGCGTGTACCCCTCGCTGGAGCAGCACCCGCTGCCGACCCTGCTGGAGGCGGGCGTGCGGTGCTCGATCGGCGCCGACGACCCGCTGCTGTTCGGCGTGGACGTGGTGGACGAGTACGTGCTCGCTGAGGAGCGGATGGGGATCGCGTCGGCACATCTCGCCGAGTGCGCACGGTCGTCGGTCGAGGCGTCGTTCGCGCCGGACGAGATCAAGCGCGACGCCCTCGCGCGGCTGGCCTGACACTCAGTACAGGTAGACCACCGCGTTGTCACCCCCGCGGCAGATGATGCCGCCGTTGTTGTGGTTGTCGATACAGCCCATCTCGTAGCTCTGGCCGGTCGTCGGGCTGTCCGCCTCGACCATCGCGGGATCCCCCGGGCGGGCGGTGCGGAAGTAGGCGTTGCGGACCGCGACGGCAAACGCGCAGCTGGTGGCCTCAGTTCCCCGACCCGATCTGGGCAGGACTGCCTCACCGGAGTCGCTGCACTTCTCGATGACGCCCGGCGGCCCGTCCACGACGCTCGTCGTGGCGGCCCCCGACGTCGGCGTGGCGACCGTGTCGGCCCCGTCCCCGGCCGGCCCGCGCACCAGCAGGAGGATTACCACGGCCAGCCCGACGACCAGGAGCGCCGAGCCCGCCGCCGCCAGGACCAGACCCACGCCGGGGCCCCGGCGCCCGCCCGCGCCGGGGTCGCTCACGCGTCGCGGCGGATCTTGTCGGCGGCCATGATCATCGGGATCTGCAGCGGCAGCCGCCCCCACGCGATCACCTGGTACGGCCAGACCGGCTTACCCCGCCACGCCCGCGCCATCTGCAGGTTGCCGGGGAACACGCCCACGAACAGGGCCGTTGCGGCCGCGCCACCGAGCGCGCGCGTGTCGCGGTTCGCCAGCAGCCCGGCCACTGCCAGCTCGACCACACCGGAGCCGTACGTCCAGGCCCGGCGACTGCCGGGCAGCTCGGGCGGGATCAGCCCGTCGAATGGCTTGGGTGCCACGAAATGCAGCACGCCCATCGTGCCGAGAGCGGCGGGCATCGCCCAGTAGCGGACCGTCTTGGAGGTGGCGTATCTCATGCGCAGAGACTACGTCCAGGGGCCCCGACGCGGCACCGTTCGGGTCGGGAGCTACGCGCCCAGCAGTGCCGGTCCCGTCACGCCCGCGTGGCCGCGAGCTCGGCGTACGCCGTTCCGCGCTCCTCGCGCTCACACCAGGTGTCGGGCTGGCTCCCGTCGACCGCTGCGCCGCCCACGCCCTGGGTGATCAGCTCGCGCTTGAGGATCTTGTTGGTCGCCGTGGTGGGCAGCTCGTCGGCGACCCGGACCCAGCGCGGCCACGCCTTGGGCGACAGGTCGGCCTGGGCGGCGAGGAACTCCTCGAACCCGGCCGGGTCGATCCGGGCGTCGTGTCGCGGAACGATCGCCGCCGCCAACTGGTCGCCCGTCCCGCGCGGGTCGGGCAACCCGTAGACCGCGACGCGGGAGACCGCCGGGTGACGCAGGAGGATCTCCTCGACGATGCCGGTGGCCAGGTTCTCGCCGTCCACGCGCAGCCAGTCGCTGCTCCGGCCGGCCATGTAGACGAAGCCATCCTGATCGCGGTAGGCCAGGTCACCGGACCAGTACATGCCGTCGCGCAGGCGGTCGTCGGTGGCGCCGGCGTCGTTGTAATAGCCCGCGAAGAAGCCGGCGCCCTCCGTGTTGACGAGTTCGCCGACACACTCGTCGAGATTGGTCACGGCGCCGTCGTCGTCGTACATCGCCCGGGGACACTCGACCCCGGTGACGGGGTCGTACACGGCGACTCCCGGGAACGGTTCCCCGATGGACTCCAGCGGTGAGTGCTCGGTGCGGACGATGATGATCGCGAGTTCGGTCGAGCCGTACCCGTCCTTGACGGTGCAGCCGAACCGCTTCGCGAAGGCCGGGATGTCCTTGGGGGCGGCCTCGTTGCCGAAGGCGGCGCGCAGGGTGGTCTCGGCGTCGTCGGGCCGCGGCGGGGTGTCCAGGATGTACGCGAGCGGTTTGCCCACGTAGTTCATGTAGGTCACGCCGTAGCGGCGGATGTCGTCGCCGAACCGGGTCGCGCTGAACCGGCGCGCGAGCACCATGGTGGCGCCCACGGCGATCGCGGGCGAGAAGCCGCTCATGATGGCGTTGGAGTGGAACAGCGGCATGGACACGTACAGCACGTCGTCGGCCGTGAGCTCGAAGGTCGACGCGAGCGACTCGCCGGACATGGTGACCGTGAAGTTCCCGACCCGCACGGCCTTGGGCGCGCCCGAGGTTCCGGAGGTGAAGATGAGCATGAACGGGTCACCGGCCTCGACCGTGGGCGGGTTCTCCGGCGGGGATGCGGCCTCCACGAGCGCGACCCACTCGTCGGAGTCGGTGTCGATCACGCTCACGTCGCCCAGGTCCAGCCCGTCCAGCAGCGGCTTGAGCTGCGAATCCGTGAGGATCACCTGGCAGTCTGACTTCCGGATGTCCCGGGCCAGCCCGTCTCCGCGGCGGGTGGCGTTGATACCCACCGTGACGTAGCCGCCGAGTGCGCCGGCGGCCAACGCGTAGAGCATCTCCGGGGTGTTCTCGAGCAGCGTGCCGACGTGGCGGGGGCGGGCCGAGTCCGGCTGCGCGTTGTCGAGACGGGTCCCGTCGAGAACCTCGGTGATCACGCCCGCCCGCTTGCCCGCACCGCGGAGGTAGTCGCGCCAGCTGATCTCGAGGTCCTCGAAGTGGATCGCCGTCCGGTCGGACTCGGCGTGACGGAGGAGCTGTTCGCGGACGGTGTCGGCCATGGGGATCCTTCGCTGGCGGAGGGGTGTGACCCACATCATAGACAGGCGCCTGACGGGTGTCAGCAATCTCTGGCTCACCTACCCTTGGCGACTCAGGTGCCCCCGGAGGCTGACCCGCGCCCACCGGCCCCGACCGGGGCGGCTGCAGGTGTGTCACGTCAGTAACTACTGTGGGCGAGAGCACCTGCCTCGAGCTACGGGAGATTCACATGGACGTCGCCGCCGTCACCGCGATCGCACCGGACAAGCCTCTGGAGAAGACCACGATCCACAGGCGGGACACCGGCCCGGACGACGTGCTCATCGAGATCGAGTACTCCGGCATCTGCCACTCGGACATCCACCACGCGCGCGGCGAGTGGGGGCGAACCATGTACCCGACGACGCCCGGTCACGAGATCGTCGGCATCGTCCGCGAGGTCGGCTCGGAGGTCACCCGGCACTCGGTCGGCGACCGCGTGGGCGTCGGCTGCATGGTGGGTGCCTGCCACGAGTGCTCCTCGTGCGAAGCCGGCCAGGAGCAGGAATGCGAGCGCGGGGCCGTCATGACCTACGGCTCCCCGCTGCCCGAGGACTCAGTGGAAGGCGCCTCCACGCAGGGCGGGTACTCGACGCACATCGTGGTAGAGGAGCGCATGGTCGTCTCCGTCCCCGACGGTCTCGATCCGGCCGCCGCCACGCCGCTCCTGTGCGCGGGCATCACCATGTACTCGCCGCTACGACAGTGGAACGTCGGCCCGGGTTCGAAGGTCGCGGTGGTCGGGATGGGCGGCCTCGGGCACGTGGGCGTGCAGATCGCCGTGGCGATGGGCGCCGAGGTCACCGTCCTGTCGCAGACAACCTCCAAGCGGGACGATTCGCTGCGCTTCGGCGCCGTCGAGCACTACGCGACCGCCGGCGACGAGGGCAAGCAGAACCTGCGCAACCTGATCGGCACCTTCGACGTCATCCTCAACACGGTGTCCGCTCAGCTGCCGCTCGACCAGTTCATGCGCACGCTCAAGCCCCGCGGAGCGATGGTGGAGATCGGGATCCCGAGCGAGCCGATGTCGCTGCGCGCGGGGTCGGTGACCGGAGGGCGCAAGATCCTCACGGGGTCCATGATCGGCGGCATCCCCGAGACCCAGGAGATGCTCGACTTCTGCGGCGAGCACGGGATCACCGCCGAGATCGAGTTGATCGCGGCCGACAAGATCAACGAGGCCTACGACCGCGTGGTCCGCTCGGACGTGCGCTACCGCTTCGTGATCGACGCCAAGACTTTTTGACCACCGCGCCGAGAGGTTGAGGCCAGTCCGCATACAGACGGCCGGTCCGAACAGCGTTCCCGCCGGAGCGCCAACTTGGGCTCACCTCGTCGTCGTCATCACAGTGCGTCAGCCTCTACGACGGGGCGACTACCGCGAATGGTTCCGGGAGGCGCCGACCTCCACTGCGGCGACAACGACGAAACGATGCCGTCTACACACATATGCGGACGTCACACGTCCCGTGCGAGTTCATAGCGGCGCAGTGCCTCGCGGCGCTCCTCCGCGTGATCGACGATCCGCTCCGGGTACCCGTGGTCGTACCCTGCGGAGTTCTTCCACGGTTCATGGGCATCGCTTCCCTGCAGGTGGGCGAGTTCGGGAACCCACCGCCGCACGTAATCACCCTGCGGATCGAACCGTCGCCCCTGGGTAACCGGGTTGAATACCCGGAAGAACGGGGACGCGTCGCTCCCTGTCCCGGCGACCCACTGCCACCCGTGGTTATTGGAGGCGATGTCGCCATCGAGCAACAGGGACAGGAAGTGACGTGCGCCCACCGGCCACCACACGTGGAGGTCCTTGACCAGAAAACTCGCGGTCACCATCCGGACGCGATTGTGCATCCACCCCTCAGCGAGAAGTTGCCGCATCCCCGCGTCCACGAACGGGTACCCGGTGCGCCCCTCCTTCCATGCCTCCACCAGACCAGCCACCTCCGGCCCGTCGTCATACGGCATTTCGGACAGCTCGTCGCGTAGGTCTCCCCACGCCGAATCAGGTCGATGCCAGAGGACATCGGCGTAGAACTCTCGCCACGCCAACTCGGTGACGAACCGGTGCGCCCCGTCTCCGGAGGAGAACTGGTGAGCGGCGAGTTCGGCCAGAATCGTCCGTGGATGGATCTCGCCATACTTGAGGTGCACTGACAGTCGACTGGTCGTGTCGAGATCAGGACGGTCTCGCCCCTCCTCATAGCCGGCCAGATCCTCGGCGAGAAACGCGCGCCAGCGGTCGAGCGCAGCGGCCTCGCCGGCTCCGGAGGAACGCCCGATCATCCCCTCGCCCGGTGCCGTGGCCCACGTGACGTCCGCTGGTAGGCGACCCGGCCCAGGCCACCCGTGGTCGTGCCATGCGCGCGAGAACGGGGTGAACACCTTGTAGGGCTCACCCGAGCGATTGAGGATACGTCCAGGTCCGACGGCGTACGGTGAGCCAGTCTCCACCAGTTCGCGAGAGTGGCGTTCGAGCTCGGTCCGGACACGGTCATCACGGCGCCGACCGTAGGGTGACGGCTCACGCGAGACGTGCACCTGCCGGCAGTCGACCTCGTCGGCCAGGTCGACGATCACCGCCGCCGGGTCTCCGGTGCGCACCACCAGCCTGCCGTCCATGCACTCCGACAGTGCCGCCAGGGACGCCTCGAGTCGTTCCACCCGTTCCCCTCCGCCAGACAGCAGTACCGGATCACGGACGAACACCGGCAGCACCTCATCCGTGGATTCGAGAGCGGCGAGGAGGGCTGGATGGTCCGCCAACCGCAGATCACGGCGGAACCACACAATCGAGGTACTCACACTGCTCCCGACCGTCCGGGAACGGGAACGCCGGACCGCACCGACACTAGCGGCCCACCGCACGGATGGGCGTGCGATGCCGTCGTGTCGGACCCGTGGTGTCTACTCGGGGTGTGGCCGGGACCCCGGTTCCGCGGCCACCACCCGGCGGCGTCGCCCGACGCCGGGATCTCTCCCCCGAGGAGTTCCTCATCCCACTCACCTGGACCCCCACCGTCGACCGCGCGCTCGCCGTGGCCGCCCGATGCCATGCCGGCCAGACCCGCAAGGACGACCCGACGCCCTACATCGCCCACCCCGTCGCGGTGGCGATGATCGTCTCCGACTTCACCACCGACGAGGACGTTGTGGTGGCCGCGCTGCTCCACGACGTGCTGGAGGACGTGCCGCCGTCGGTGTACTCGGCCGCCGACATGACCGCCGACTTCGGCGAGCGCGTCACCGAGATGGTGCGCGGAGTTTCCGAGGAGAAGACCGCCGGTCAGGAGACGCCGCCGTGGCAGGTGCGCAAGGAGGGCTACCTCGCGCAGCTGGCCGACGACTCCCCGGAGTGCCTGCTCATCTCGGCCGCCGACAAGATCCACAACCTGCGATCGATGGTCGCGGCGCACGGTCGCCTCGGTGACGCGATGTGGGAATTGTTCAACGCCGGGCCGGACGAGAAGTTGTGGTTCTACCGGGCGATCGCGGACACCGTCGGCGAGCGCCTCGGGGACTGCGCGGCGTCGCGCGAACTTCGCCGGGCGGTGGACGACGTGGCCACGCTCGCACCCACGGGCTGATCTGCCGCAGGTCAGTCGGCCCAGAAGGAGACCATGGACTGGCTGGAGATCACGGCGCCGTCCTCGTAGATCACCATGCCCGCGGGACTGATCGAGTACACGACGCCGTTGTTGGCGACCGTCGCGGTGCCGCCGGCCACGACCGGATCGTCCACCTCGACCCCGGAGCCGCCGGCCGACCCGCGGTAGTAGTAACGACCGTTGTCGGGGTTGATGCAGATCGAGAACGACGCCTGCGTGGTCCTTCCGATCATTGTCGCGGGGTCGCCGGCGTTGCACCGGGCCTGGCGGTTGCCCAGCCACCCTGAGTAGTCCGCGCCGGACGGGTACCCCGCCGACGGGTTCGGGCGCGGCGCGGGCGCCTCGCGGGTCACCGTGACCGTCTCGCGCTGCGGCGGGGTGGTGAAGGCGGTCTCGGTGACCGGGGACTGCGAAGGCTGCGCCGCGGTGGTCGACGACGACGAGGCCACCACACCTCGAGCCTGCCCGTCTCCGGAGGGTCCGCCAGGACGCAGGAAGAGATAGGCGACCACACCGAGCAGTGCCAACACCAGGACTGTCAGCAGGGCGATGAGTGCCGTCATCGGGCCGGAGATCCCGCGCTTCTGTTCGGGCTGATAGCCACCCCAGCCTGCCCCGCCACCGTGCCCGTCGTATGTCATCGATCTCTCCCCCGGCCGCGCCCATCAATGTGATCGGACGGTAGCAGGCCCTCTCCACGATTGACCGGCGTCGCTGCCATCCGTCCCCACCGGCGATGTCGTACCCGTGGGGCACCATGGCCTTGTGACCGGATTCCAGGCCCATTCCACCGCAGTCGCGGACGCGGTTCGTCGTGTCCGAGCGCGCGATCCTCTCTCCCGCATCACCGTGATCGTGCCGTCGTTCGGGGCGGCTCGGGACCTCGTCCGGGCACTGGCCCTGTCGGGCGGCGCGGCCAACGTGGCGGTGCGGACCGCGGCGCAGGTCGTCGCCGAGCTGGCGGCTCCCGCTCTGGCGCCACGGGCCGCCCTGCCGTTGCCATTGCTGGCCGCCGCGGTGGACAAGGCGCTGGACTCCGACCCGGGCCGGTTGCAGGCGGTGGCCACGGAGCCGGTCACCGGGCAGGCCGTGGCCCGGGCCTGCCTCCGGCTGGGCACAGTCGAACCCGGGTCGGTCGCGCCGGAGACACCGCTGCACGAAGAAGTACTCCGTCTCTCGCGGGAGGCCCTCGTGCGGAGCGGCACCGCGTATTACACGCAGTTCGAAGCGGTCACCACGGCCCTTGAGCGGCTGGAGCTCCTCGGGAGCGTGATCGTGGCGGCGCCGCTGCGCGGGACCGAGGTCGAGCGACGGCTGCGGGCGGCGCTCAAGGCCCGCGGGGTGGAGGCGGTACCGGGCACCGGGTCGGACCACCTGGCCTCCGCTGCGGAGCCGGACACCGAGAGCGCGGTGACCGGCACCCACGTGCTTCACGCCTCGGATTCGGACGATGAGATCCGGGCGGTGGTCCGCTTCGTCCGGTCGCGACTCGCCTCCGGCATCCCGGGCCACCGCATCGGCGTGTACTACCCCTCGCCGGATCCCTACCAGCGCCTGTTGCACCGAGCTTTCGCCGAGGCCGGCATCGCCGTTCACGGGCCGAGCGACTCCGGGGTAGGCCGTTCGGCTGCCGGCCGGTCGCTGATCCGGTTGCTGCAGATGGATCACGACCTGATGGGGCGGGCGGAGCTGCTGTCGATCGTGGCCGAGGGGGCCGTGGTCGCCACCGATGAGAGCGGGAAGCAGGTGTCCTCCCGCCGGTTGGAGCTACTGACACGCACGCGCTTCCCCGTGATCGGAGGCGCCGACTGGGACCGCCTGGCCGAGTCGCTGCGCGTCGAACCGTCAGAGCTGAGCGAACGTGACCGGGAGGCGGCCGCCGCCGTGCTGAACCTGATCACGCGAATCCGCTCCGGCCTGGCAGCCATCGATACCGCGGCGTCCTGGGCGGAGACCGCCGAGGCGGCGGATCGCCTCGTGACGGCGGTCTTCCGGCAGAGCCCGGACCGTGCGGCAGTGCTGGCGGTCGTCGCCTCGCTGGCCGACCTGGACACGATCGCGCCCGCCATCACCCGCGATCGTGTCGTGGGCGCCATCTCCTCGCGTCTTGACCCGATCACCGATCGCATCGGTGACGAAGGCGCAGGGGTCGCGTTGGGACCGATCGACGACGCCGTGGGACGGGATCTGGACACGGTGTGCGTGGTCGGCATGGCCGAAGGCCTGCTGCCGGTGCTGGGCCGACCCGATCCGCTGCTTCCCGAGGGCGCGGTCGAGCCGTCCGCCTCCGAGCAACTCGACGAGCGGTACCGGGTCCTGCAACTGGCCCTCGTCGCCGGCGCCACGCATCGGTTGTGTTCCTTCCCCCGGGGGTCGATGCGGGGCGGCGGGGACCGCATCCCCTCCCGGTGGCTGCTGCCCACACTGTCCCGGCTCGCGGGCGCCAAGGTCCACGCGACCCGCTGGCAGGAGGCGGTCGCGGAATGTCCGACCGTCACCGCCGTGCCGTCCTTCGTCGACGGCATCCTCAACCCGCTGCCCGTCCTCGGTTCGGACCCCGCGACCTCCGCCGAACTGCGCATCCGGACACTCGCCGGTTCCGCCTGGCGGGTCGGGGCCGACTCACCCGACCTGCTCGTGCGCGCGCATCAGTTGCGCGCCGATCGCCGGCTGGGCCGCTTCACCCGGTTCACCGGGGACGTCTCCACTGCCGCGGATCTGCTCACGGTGCTGGATCGCCCGCTCTCTCCGACCCGTCTCGAGGACTGGGCCCAGAGCCCGTACCTGTTCTTCCTCAGCACCATCCTTCGGGTCCGAACACTCGACGATCCCGCCGATGCGATCGAGATGGATCTACGCGACTACGGCGACCTCGTCCACACGATCCTCCAGCGCTACGTCGACGACCGGATCGAGATCGGTTCCGGACCGGACCGGGACCTGCTGATGTCCGCGCTCAAGACGGAGTGCGATGCCGTTGTGGCGTCGTCCCCCGGGCTCGTCGCCTCGCTGTGGCGGCGCCGCGAGTTGCTGCTCCGGGCCGAGCTCGACCGGTGGTTCGACGAGGACACGGCCGATGCCGACCAGGGCTGGCGCCCCACCGCGACCGAGCTCGGCTTCGGCCGGGCGGATGACGCCGGCGAGGTACTCGAGATCCCCTACGAGGTGACCACCTCCACCGGCACCACGTCGCTGCTGCTCGCCGGCTCGATCGACCGCATCGACAACCGGTCCGGAGCCCAGCGCGTGACCGACTACAAGACCGGCAGGAAGCCCGAGGACGACGATCAGCCGACAACGGAGGACCCCACCAAGTCGGGCACCAGGTTCCAGCTGCCGCTCTACGCCGAAGCGGCGGCTGCTGCCCGCGACCTGCCGGTGAGCGAGGCACGGTACTGGTACTGCACCGAGAAGGGGGAGTTCACCCAGATCAGCCTGGCGATCACCGACCAGCTACTGGACCGTGTTCGCGCGGACGTCGGTCACCTGGTGGACGCCCTCCAGCGCGGATGGTTCCCGCTCAAGGGCGGCCGGGGCTCGTCCCGCGATCTGGCGAACATCCTCGGGGGCACCGACCTCGACGACGCCTGGGCCGTGCTCTCCACCGCAGAACCGATGACCACCCATCCCGCGTTCGCCGGCCTCCTGAGCGCCGACCAGATCCAGAACAAATCGGAGTCGCGCCCATGACCGATCTCACCGATCAGACCGCCCGCGACCGGGTCGAGTCCGACACCTCCGCCACCCTGTTCGTCGAGGCGGGAGCCGGCACGGGAAAGACGTACGCGCTGGTCCGGCGGCTCAGCGCGCTGTTACTGGACGACGAAGTGCCCATTGACCAGATCGCTGCCATCACGTTCACCGAGAAGGCCGCCGCTGAGCTCCGCGACCGGCTCCGCGTGCACCTGGTCGACGAGCGGGACAAGGGCGACCGCCGAGCCGACGCGGCGCTCGCGGGGCTGGACACGGCCGCGATCGGAACGCTGCACTCGTTCGCACTGCGGCTGCTGTCCGAGAACCCCCTCGAGGCCGGGATTCCGCCACGGGTCACCGCCCAGCAGGACACCGCCGAGTCCGCCGCCGTCGACGCCCTCTGGCAGGAGTGCGCCACCCTCCTGTTCGGCAGCGGTCCGACCGCGACCCGGGGCGGCGACCTCGCGCGGGCCGTCGACGACATGCTCGACGCCGGGGTGGGCCCCACCTCGTTCCGTGAGGTCGTCGAGGCACTGCACCGCGACTGGGACCGGCTGCCGGCCATGCCTCTCCACGACGGCGCGCAGCTGCCGCCGAATCCCGACCTCGACGAGGTCGTCGCGGCCGTCGGGTCGATCGTGGGCTGGCGCGACTCCTGCCAGGACGAGACCGACCTGCTGTACCAGACCCTCGGGAAGCACCAGACCTGGCTGGAGGACCTCGACGCAGCTCTTGCCGATGCCACATCCTCGCCCACATGGGTCGAACTGCTGGGTAAGCCCGTCGGGCCCGGAAACGGTGGAAAGGGCCCCAACTGGGGAGGCACCGACGTGGTCAAGGGCATCAAGGATGAGATCAAACAGCTGCCGGGGATCTGCGAGAAAGTCATGGCCACGCACTGGCGGCCCCGCATCCAGCTGACCCTGGATGCTCTCATCCCGGTAGTGCGCAGGCACGCCGACGAGCGGCGTCACCACGGCACCCTGCAGTTCCACGATCAGTTGGTGCTGGCCCGCGAGCTGCTTCACGACCGCGCCGTCCGCGAGCGGGTCCGAGACCAGTACAGACGGATCCTCATCGACGAGTTCCAGGACACCGACCCGATCCAGCTGGACCTGGCGGAGTTGCTCACCGCCGCCGCAGACGGGCCAGGTTCCGAACCCGGCCGGTTGTTCACGGTCGGAGATCCCAAGCAGTCGATCTACCGGTTCCGGCGTGCCGACATCTCCACCTACCTCCGCGCCCGCGGGGGCCGCGACGAGTCCGATCCCTCCGTCGAGGTCGAGCAGCTGAGCACGAACTTCCGGTGCTCGCGGGCGGTGTTGGAGTGGGTGAACACGGTGTTCGGCGAGGTACTGCTCCCGATCGAGGGGATCCAACCCGAGTACCGCGCACTCGCCCCGGCGCCAACGCGGCCCGCGCACGATCCGAAGCACGGGCCGGCTCCGTTCGTCTTCCGGACCGAGGACGCTCCCGAGCACTGCCCGGACGACGCCAACGACGGTCAGCGGCGCCACTGGACCGAGGCGGCCGATGTGGCACGAGTGATCGCCACCGCGATCCGAGAGGGCTGGACCCACGAGTCGAAGGACGGGGAGCAGACCCCCTTGCGGCTCGGCGACATCGCCATCCTCCTGCCATCGCGCGGATCTCTGCCGATGCTGGAGACCTGCCTTGACCACGCCGGGATCGACTACCGGACCGAGGCGTCGTCGATCGTCTACGGGACTCCCGAGATCCGCGAGCTGTTGCTGGCGGTGCGGGCCATGGCCAACACCGCCGACGAGGCCTCGCTCGTGGGAGCGCTGCGGTCCCCGCTGTTCGGCTGCGGCGACGACGATCTGCTGCGCTGGCATGCGGCAGGCGGCACGTGGTCGCCGTACGCCCGCGTACCCGACGAACTCGACGACTCACCCGTGGCCGAGGCGATGCGCTACCTTTCCGGGCTCTCGCTCGAGACCCGGCGGCCAGGCGAATTGCTGGAAAGGCTCGTCAACGACCGCATGGTGTTCGAATCCGTTGCCGAGTCACCGCGGCGTCGGGACCTGTGGCGGCGCATCCGCTTCGTCATCGAGCACGCCTGGCAGTGGGAGGAATCGGCCGCTGATCCCGCCCGCGCTGACCTGCGAGAGTACGCCGATTGGGCACTGTCGCTCACCGCCGAGGACGCCCGGGTGCCCGAGGCGGCGATCCCCGAGATCGGCGTGGATGCGGTGCGCATCACCACCATCCACGCGTCCAAGGGACTGGAGTATCCGATGGTCGTCCTCGCCGGAATGAGCCGAAAATGGCCCGACGACCGGGCGCGACTGCTCTGGACCGAGGACGAGCCGCCGCGACCCGTGGCACGGTTCTCGACGACCGTGCGCGACCCGGCGTTCGCCGCTGCCGCCGACCGCGAGAGGGAGCATTCGCGGGCCGAGCGGATCCGGCTTCTCTACGTGGCCACGACCCGGGCCGAGAGCCGCCTGGCCGTGTCCGGGCACGGGTACGCACTGTCCAAGGCCGCCAAGCCCAAGCCTCTCTCACTGTGGGGATCGCTGTTCGGGTCGGTGGTCGAGGAATCCGATGCGCCTGCGCTGGTGGAGTACGGGAAGGGCATGCTGCAGAGCGCACCGGTGCCGGCCGTCGACATCCCCGACGCGCTCGAGTGGGCCGAGCGCAGTCGTGAGATCACCGCCCGGTCGGCCGAACGCGCAGGCTGGTCAGCGACACGTATCGTCCACCCCGCGGACCCCGCAGAACCCGGCACACTGGGCGTGCTCGACGGCGCGGAGCGGGAGTCCGGCGATGCGGAGGGGACGCCCTCCCTCCCCGAGCAGCTCGCGACCGCCCTGCGTGAGCGGTTCGCCCCGGCTCCCGCGCGGGCGGAGGAACTCCCGGCAAAGCCCCGCAGTTCTCCGATCGCCGCCGGGCCCGACGTGGGGACGGCTGTGCACTATCTGGCCGAGCACTCGGACCTGGCCGCGCTGCACAACCCGGAAGCCGACACCGCCGCCGCTCTGAGCGAGTGGCAGGGCTGGGCCGAGGGGCAGCTTCAGGCCCTGGGGCTGAGTGGGGGTCTGCGCAGCGCCCGCACGCCGGAGGCTGTCGCCGAGATGGTGGCGGTGGCCCGAACCGCGCTGACCTCGGAGCCCGTTCGCCGGGCCGCGACAATGCGGCACTGGGCCGAGCTGCCGGTCGCCGGCCCCCTGACCACGACCGACGGGGCGACGGTCGCGGTGGACGGTGTGGTGGACCTCGTCGTGGACGAGCCGGACGGCACGCTGTCCGTCGTCGACTACAAGACTGATGTCGCCGTCTCACCGACAACCGTCGACGAGTACCTGCTCCAGCTGTGCGCGTATGCGCAATTGCTCGCCACGGCCACCGGCAGGACTGTGTCGCGGATCGAGCTCGTGTTCTGCCGGGGCCCGCGGGCGTCGGTGGTGACGCGCGAACTCAGCTGAGGTTGGTCCACACCACGCGGCCGTCGACGACAGCCCCGACGGCCGCGTCGCAGGACGAGCCGGTCGTCAACGACTGGTACAGCTCCACGAGCAGGTCGACCACCGAGTCCCACAGGCGGTGCAGCGGCTCGTCGCCGCCGTACGCCCAGACCGAGCCGGCGTCGGAGCCGTCACCGTAGACGACCGCGTAGCCGAAGCCACGGCGCTCGGCGATCGGCCACAGACGAGAAGCCCATCGAACATCGGAGCCCGGCCGGGACCCGAGCCCGCCCTCGGACATCGCGCTCTCGAACCGGACGGACTGCGCATCGAAACCCTGGCCGGCCGAGAGCGGCTCGGCGAACGGGAACAGCCCTTCCAGGGAGTCCAGACCAGTCCGACGTAGATGCCACAGCAGGGTACGTATGCCCGCCTGGTCGTCCACCCCGCAGCTGTCGAGCAGCGCCCCCGACTCATCGGACGAGGAGCGCGGGTCATCGGACCACGCCCCGGTCGGTGGCCGCACGCCGACCATCATGGCGATCGCGTCGCACAGCTCGCCGATCTGTTCGTTCAACACGGCGGACGCGTCCTCGCGCGCCGACATCGAGCGCCGGGCCGGGCGGGCCGAGCCCGCGGCCGAGTCCGCAGCCGAGTCCGCAGCCGAGCCCGCGGCTGGGGCTGCGGCTCGCGCCGGAACGACCGGCGGTCCCGGGGTGCCCGCCACGGCCCGGGGCGCGGGCTCCGGCGGGACCGAGAGAAGCGGCGGCGCCTCGATCTCGGGCTTCTCCATCGCGGAGCTGATGCCGGCCAGGACGCCGTCGAAGGCCGCGCCGAAGTCCGTGCTCCAGTCGGAAGCGGGCGCGGCGTCCCACTGCGGGTCGGCGGCATAGCGGGCGGAGTGAGGGTCTTCGGAATGGGAGTCGGTGTAGGACGCCGCGGGTGTCGTGGGTTCAGGCGCCGGAGCGGGATCAGACCCGGCGGCCGGGATCGCGGGCAGCGCGCCCGTCACGTCGGCCAGGAGGTCCATCCGTGCGCGACGACCGTCGTCGAGACGTCTGCGCTCGGAGCGTGTGAAGGACATGACCGGCAGGGTCAGCAGCAGCGCCGCCTGGCGGCCGGTGAAGCCGAATCCGAGCTTGAGCGCGCGCCGTGCCTCGACCGGGGATTCCGCCTCCCGGATGACCTCCATGACCGCGTCGAGGTCTTCGGCGGCCAACAGAATCGCCTCGGCCTCGTCATACGCGCGTTCGAGATCATCCCCGGGTCCGAACCATCCCCCATCTGCACTGATCGCACCCATTCACGGCCCCGTTCTCTCACACATCCGGCCCGACCGGCACCGGACGCCCGGAATCCTACGCGTACTCGGCCCGGATCAGCCGTCCGTTCTCCGCCTCGACCACGGGGGCTGTGACCGAAATCTCCTGACCACATCGCCGTGCTGACCTGCGGCGACGCCCACCGGTTGCAATCTTCAGGATTGTGGAAGGTTCGTCGCGACAGAACTACGTAGGGTCAAAAGTATGAGTAACCGTCTGGCACTGCAGGCGTGGGAGGGCCCGCAGCCTGACACCGAGCACACCGAGCACACCGAGCACGCCGACCCGGAGCATCCCGCGCCGGCGCCGTCCGCCGCGCACAGCAGCGCGGCGGGCACGGACGCGGCGCTCCTGCCGGCCCCACTGCACACACTGGGCGCCGCCACACTCGGTGGCCTGGCGGGGCTCGGAGCCGTCTACCTGGTGGCGTCGCGGCTGGCCGGGACGTTGGCGGCCGTGGCGGCCGTCGTCATGATCTTCGCCGTGACCATGGCCGGGCCCTGGGTCCACGCCCGCGCGGGCACCGAGCTGGGCCGCGTGATCGCCGTGGCGCTTCAGGCGGTGGCGTTCGGCGGCGCGATCGGCGGCCTGACCATCATGACCTGAGGCGCGTCCCCAGGGCGTCCACCGCGTCGCCGTCCATCCCGGCACCCTCGACGAGGTACCGGCGGATGTCACCGAACTCCTTCTCGAGCGCCGCGAGCGAGCGCCGCATGTTGGCCTCCTCGACGCCCATCAGCTCCTGGATCGCGTCGGCCTGGTGGGGCATCTTGACCCGCACGTACTGCATGATCGCCTCGGTGAGATCCGCGGTGTTCTTCTGCGAGATCATGTAGTCGGCCACCACGTCCTCGTGCGACACCCCGGCGAGCAGCTGCAGGATCGCGGAGGTCCAGCCCGTGCGGTCCTTTCCGGCGGTGCAGTGGACGATCGACGCCCCCGTCGACCCGGCCACGGCGGTGATCGCCCGGCCGAACGCGGTGCGCTCGGCGTCGCCGAGGATGAACTGCTCGTAGGTCTGGGCCATCTCGGCGCGCGCCTCGTCGACGCTCACGATCCCCGAGTTCATGAGGGTGGCCGCGCTGGACTTGCCCTGGAGGATGTCGACCTGCACATTCGTCGCACCCGGAACCGGGACGTCCGGCTGCTGGGACACCTCCATCTCGGTGCGCAGATCGACGATGGTGGTCACGCCGAGGGTTTCGAGAACGTCGACGTCGCCGCCCATGGCTGAGATCGCGGCGGACCGGAAGACGATCCCGCGCGCCATGGCCCCTGCGGGGGTGACCGGGTAGCCGGGCCCGGCCACGTCCCGGAAGTTGTGGATGCCGGACAGCGTGACCGCTCCGTCGGCGCCCTCGATCCGGCTGCGGACCACCGTGTCGTCGTCGTTCCCCCGGTCGATCTTCGTACCCGCGCTGCCGTTCCGGTCCTGTCCAGCCACTATCCTGCGCTCCTTAGGTGATCCGGACGCCGACGATCGAGCGCCATGAGGTCTTTCTTACCGCATTGCCGCGCCCGATGGTTCGCGGCTGCCTGACGAGTGTGGAGTATCGCCCCGGTCGGGGGCGGGGCGGCCGAGGCGCCCTGACAGGTGTCAGGAATGCGGGGTGATCCGCCGCCACGCGGCCCCGCCATGGCCTACTCTCGCGATCCATGGGCCCCGCCGCTATCACTCCCGGACGCTTCAACCCCGGGCACGCCATGCCGCACGCGACGTTCGGCGACATCCTGCTCGAGCGCGCGACCGACGACCACCCGGGCCTGCGCTTCGAGGACTCGTCATGGTCGTGGCGCGAGTTCGTGGCCGAGGCCGCCGTACGCGCGGAGATCCTGCGTGACCTGTCGCGGGAGTACGCCGGCTCCTACGCCGACCGGCCCGAGCGTTACCGCCGGCTGCATGTCGGCGTCCTGCTGGAGAACGTGCCCGAGTACCTGTTCCTGGTGTGCGGCGCCGCGATGGCGGGCGTGACGATCATCGGCATCAACCCCACGCGCCGCGGCGCGGAACTCGCCTCGGACATCCGCGGCGTCGACTGCGACGTGATAATCACCGACGACGACGGCGCCGCGCTGCTCGCCGGCCTGGACACCGGTGGCGCCGGGAGTGTGGGAGTGGAGTCCGCGCGGTGGCGGGAGCTGCTCGCCGCGCATGCCGGGGCCGAGCCGCGGCTGGACGAGGCCGCGCGCGACCCGCACACGCTGCTGGCCCTGCTGTTCACCTCGGGCTCGACGGGTGCGCCCAAGGCCGTGATGTGCTCGACCGGACGGCTGGCCATGCTCGGCACGGTCAACTTCCGGGGGCTGGTCCGCAGCGACGTCACCTACAACGCGATGCCGCTGTTCCACGGCAACGCCCTCATGGCCGCGTTCGCGCCGTCGGCCTACGTCGGCTGCACGTTCACGATGCGCCGCACGTTCTCGGCCTCGGGTTTCCTGCCCGACGTCCTGCGCTTCGGCGCCACCTACGTCAACTACGTCGGCCGCTCCCTGTCGTACGTACTGGCCCAGCCCGAGCGGCCGGAGGAGGCGCACACGGCGCTACGGATCGTGTTCGGCACCGAGGCCTCCGTGCACGACCGCGCCGAGTTCGCGCGCCGGTTCGGCGTGACGCCCGGCGAGTCCTACGGCAGCAGCGAGGGCGGCGTGGTGATCTCCCGGACCCCCGACACCCCGCCCGCCGCGCTCGGGGTCGCGGGGGCGCACATGGACGTCGCGATCCTCGACCCGCGCGGTCGCGAGTGCCCGCCGGCGCGCTTCGACGCCGACGGCGGGCTCGCCAACGCGGCCGAGGCGATCGGCGAGATCTGCAACCTCAGCGGTGCCGCGCTGTTCGAGGGCTACTACCGCAACCCGGAGGCCACCGCCGAGCGCAATATCGGCGACGTCTTCCACTCAGGCGACCTGGGCTACAAGGACCCGGACGGCTTCTTCTACTTCGCGGGCCGCTCCGGCGACAAGATCCGCGTGGACAGCGAGAACTTCTCCGCCGGCCCGATCGAGCGGATCCTCGATCGCTTCCCCGGCGTGCTCGTGGTGGCCGTGTACCCCGTGCCCGACCCCCGCACGGGCGACCAGGTGATGGCCGCGATCCAGCTCGAACCCGGGGCCCGCTTCGACCCGGCCGCCTTCGGCGGGTTCTGCCGCGCCCAGCCCGACATGGGTACCAAGTGGGCGCCCCGTTTCGTGCGGATCCTCGAGGCGATGCCGGTCACCGCCACCCGCAAGATCTCCAAGCCGAGCCTGCGTCGCGAATCCTGGACCGAGCCGGGTGAGGTCTACCTGCGGGATCCTTCCGGCGAGTACCGCCTGCTGACCGACGCCGACCGCGCCGCGCTGCTCGCCCAGTACGAGACCCACGGCCGCCGACCCGCCGGCGTGTGAGTGAGCGGGGTGTGAAGATAGGACCATGCAGCCTCTCCGCCCGGTGATCGCGGCCCTCGGTGTCGCCGTCGTCGTCGTCCCCACCGTCGCTCTGACCGGCGCCGCGTCCGCCGACCCGCTCGGCTCGGCGGTGGTCGGCGCGGCCACCTCGCTGGGTGCCGTCGGTGCGCCCGCGTCGGGGTCGGTGGAGGCGTTGCCGTCGGGCTCCCACGCGGGCTCGGTCGACGCGCTCGACGCCGGGTCGGACGCGGCGTTCGGCCTGGGGGCGTCCTCGGACTCCGCCGGGGCCCCGATCGGCGCGTGCGAGGGCCCCACGCCGCGCGTGATGACGTTCGGCACCACCCCGCCGCCGGTGCTGGGCTGGACCGAGAACATGGCGTTCGACGGCGAGGGGCGCCTGTGGGTGTCGAAGACGTTCCTGGACCGCGTCGACGCGTACGACGACGACGGCGAGGTGGTCGCCAGCGTCCCCGTGCGCGCGCCCGGGGGAATCGCCCCGGGTCCCGACGGGCGCATGCACGTCGCGGCCGGCACCGGCTACCTCGCCGACCGCTCCGACCTCGTCACCTTCGACCCCGCGGCGGAGCGGCCGGAGGCGCGCATCGAGGCCCGGCTGGAGAACCGGAAGAACGGGCTGGCCGTGGATTCAGACGGCAACCGCTACCTCACGAGCCTCGAGGACACCGGGCTGACCAGGGTCGGTCCGGACGGCGAGGTGGACCACGACTGGTCGCGGGCCGCCACGCTCGGGGTGTCCAACGGCATCGCGATCGAGGGCGACACCGCGTACGTCACGCAGTCCACCGACCGGACCGTGGTGCACGCCGTCCCACTGGACCGGCCGGGCGAGTGGACCACCACCGAGCTGACCGCGCCGCCCACCACGCCGCGGGGGCTCGACGATCTCGACATCACCGCCGAGGCGCTGTTCGTGACCTCGTGGTCCTCCGGCGAGGTGTACCGGATCGACCGGGCCAGCGGCGAGGCGTGCGTGCTGGTCGGCGGGATCCCGCGGGCGACGAGCGTGCTGGTGGCCGACGGGTTCGGCGACTTCGGGCCGGGCGACCTGCTGGTCACCTCACTGCACGGGCCGATCCGGCACGTGGCGCTGGGCTGAGGCCGGAGTCAGAAGCGGCTCAGCACGCGCGGCTCAGCGCAGAACCTTGAGCTGGAACGGGTAGTTCATCGTCTCGCCCTTGGTCGCACGGAGGGTGCCGATCACGTGGCCGATGATCTGGCCGAGGAAGGACACCGCGAGCAGGATCAGACCGATCGGGATGCCGATGACCGTGATGATGAAGATCCAGCCGACGATGCTCATCAGCCACAGGCCGAGGTTGAAGTTGAACGAGCCCGCGGCGGCCTGGCGGACGAACGGGCTGCGGTCCTTGTAGATCAGCCACATCACGAGCGGGCCGACGAAGGACAGCCACCCGGCCGAGATCACCATGGCGATGACGCTGGAGGCGTGCGCGAGGGCCGCGGCGGTGCGGTGTTCGGAGTCGACCGGGACGGGCTGGCCAGGCTGGTGGCCGTAGGGGCCACCGGGGGTGGGCTCGCCGTACTGCTGGAATCCGGGCTGCTGCGTCATGCCTCCAGTGTCCTCGCCTGGCGGCGGGCCCGCATCAGGGATGTCCCGGGGATTCACGCGGATGTCACACCCCGCGCCTACCCTGGCGCCATGGCCGACCACTCCGCGCCCGACCACAGCGAGCCCACCCAGTCCGAGTCCGTTCTGCCCCCGGCCGTCACGACCGACGGGCCCGACCCGCTCGAGGGGGCCGTCGCCCCGTTGCGGGACGACGTGCGGTTCCTCGGCGCACTGCTGGGCGACACCGTTCGCGAACAGGAGGGCCGCGAGGTCTTCGACCTGGTGGAGACCGCCCGTCGCACCGCGTTCGCCGTCCGCCGCTCGCAGGCCGACCGCGACGAGGTGGCCGCCCTGTTCACCGACGTGCCCACCGATCGGGTGATCCCGGTGATCCGCGCGTTCTCTCTGTTCGCGCTCCTGGCCAACGTCGCCGAGGACCTGCACCAGGAGCGCCGCCGCCGGATCCACACCGCCGCCGGCGAGCCCCCGCCGGACGGCGATCTCGACGCGACCTGGGCCCGCCTGGCGGACGCCGAACCCGATCCCGAGCGGCTGGCCGCCGTCCGCGCCACCGCCCGCGTCGCGCCCGTGCTCACCGCCCACCCCACCGAGACGCGCCGCCGGACGGTCTTCCAGGTCACCCGGCGGATGCTCGACCTCATGCGCCGCCGCGACGCCCTGCGCACCGGCCCCGCTGACCGGGTGTCGGAGGCGGAGATCGAGGCGATCGAACTCGACATCCGCCGCCAGGTGCTCACCCTGTGGCAGACGGCCATCATCCGCAGCGAACGGCCCCGCATCGAGGACGAGGTCCTGGGCGGACTGCAGTACCACGAGGCCACGCTCATGGACGTGATCCCGCCACTCAACGCGGAGATCGCCGAACGGCTGGGCTGCGGCGACCGACCCATGGTGCGCCCCGGCTCGTGGATCGGCGGGGATCGCGACGGCAACCCGTACGTCACCGGGGACGTGGTGCGGTTCGCCACCGGCCAGGCCGCCGCGCTGCTGCACCGGCACTACGCCGACCAGCTGCGACTGCTCGAGCGGGAACTGTCCCTCTCGCAGCGCCTGGTGGAGGTGCCCGCCGAGCTGCGAGACCTCGCGGACTCTCTCGCGGAGACCGACGAGCGGGGTGCCGCGGCGCGCGAGGACGTCCCGTTCCGCCGCGCCGTGCGGGTGGTCCGGCGCCGGCTCGCTGAGCGGGAGAGGGCGTTGTCGTCGTCGGGATCATCGCGCGGGGCGGTGGGTGCGGCCGGTGGCGACGACGACGAGGCCTCCACCCCGGCCCCGTACACCTCCCCCGCGCAGATGCTGGCGGACCTCGACGTGATCGACGTCGCGCTCGGTGACGTCGGCGGCGACCTGCTGCGGACGCCGCGCCTGCGTGACCTGCGGTGGGCGGTGCGCACGTTCGGGTTCCACCTCCAGGCGCTGGACATGCGGCAGAACTCGGAGTCCCACGAGGAACTGCTCGGCGAGCTGTTCGCACTGGCAGGCGTGAGCGAGGACTATGCGGCGCTCGACGAGGACGCGCGCGTGAAGCTGCTGCTGGCCGAGCTGTCGCACAACCGGCCGCTGCTCGGCCCGCGCGCGGAGCTGTCCGAGACGGCGGCGCGCGAGCTGGGCGTCATGCGGGCGGCGGCCGCGGCCGTGGACCTGCTCGGGCCCGAGGTGGTGCCGCACTACATCGTGTCGATGTGCGGGTCCGTGTCCGACCTGCTCGAGCCCGCGATCCTGCTGCGCGAGGTGGGACTGTTCTCCGGCGATCCGGCCGAGCCGCGGTCGGGCGTGCGGCTCATCCCGCTGCTCGAGACCATCGACGACCTGGCGGCCGGGCCCGGCATCCTCGACGCCGCGCTGGCGATCCCGCAGTTCCGGGCGCTCGTGCGCGGGCAGGGTGACGTGCTCGAGGTGATGCTCGGCTACTCGGACTCCAACAAGGACGGCGGCTACCTGGCCGCCAACTGGGCGCTGTATGAGGCCGAACGCGATCTCGCCGAGAGCGCGGCCCGCGCCGGCGTGCACCTGCGCTACTTCCACGGCCGCGGCGGCGCGGTGGGCCGGGGCGGTGGCAACTCCTACGACGCGATCCTCGCCCAGCCGCCCGGTGCGGTGCAGGGGGCGCTGCGTATCACCGAGCAGGGCGAGGTCATCTCGGCCAAGTACTCCGAGCCGCAGCGGGCGCGCCGGAACCTGGAAGCGCTGGTCGCGGCCACGCTCGAGGCCTCGCTGCTGGACGTCGAGGGACTGGGCGAGGATGCCGGCGAGGCCTACGAGGTGATGGGTGAGCTCGCGCGGCTCGGGCGCGAGGCGTACGCGTCGCTGGTTCACTCCGACCCCGGGTTCATCGAGTACTTCACCACCTCGACGCCGGTCAGCGAGATCGGGGAGCTCAACATCGGGTCCCGGCCCACATCCCGGAAGCAGACCGCCGGGGTCGAGGACCTCCGGGCGATTCCGTGGGTGCTGTCGTGGTCGCAGTCGCGGGTGATGCTGCCCGGCTGGTTCGGGGTGGGCACGGCGCTGCGGCAATGGGTCGACGGCGAGGGCTCGGCGGGTAGCGCGGCCGGCTCCTCTGCCAGCTCCTCTGCCGGATCCTCGCCCGGGGAGCGGCTCGCCACGCTGCGGCGGCTGTACGCCGACTGGCCGTTCCTGCGCACCACGCTGTCCAACATGGCGCAGGTGATGGCCAAGGCCGACATGGATCTCGCGGGCCGCTACGCCTCGCTGGTTCCCGACGCCGAGGTGGGCCGCCGCATCCACGGCGTCATCTCGGAGGAGTTCGACCTGGCGCGCGAGATGCTGCTGTCGGTGACCGGCCACGAGACGCTCCTCGACGACAACCCGGCGCTCGCCCGGTCCGTCCGCAACCGCTTCCCGTACCTCGAGCCGCTCAACGTCCTGCAGGTCGAGCTGCTGCGCCGCTACCGGTCCGGAGACGAGGACCCGAAGGTCCGCACCGGCATCCAACTGACCATGAACGGCCTGGCCACGGCGCTACGCAACTCCGGCTGACCGGCCCCCTTTCCTCCTCAAGAGCGTTCGGCACACGTTTCGCCAGAAGCACCTGCGCCGAACGCTCTTATCAATGAGGTGGCGGGGCGGCGAGACGGCGGGGTGCACCGGGACCGGCGGTCAGCGGAGTTGGCGGGCCGTCAGCGGGATCAGCAGCGCGCACACCACCGCGATCGCGGCGATCCACGGCACCGGCCCGCCGAAGCGCGAGAGCTCGGCGACCACGTACGGGGTGGCCATCCCCAGGTAGGCGATCACGTAGAACACGGCCACGAGCCCGGCGTGATCGCGCGGGCCGGCCTGCAGTTCGACCTCCACCAGGCCCGCGACCAGCAGCGTTCCGTAGCCGATGCCCAGCAGCACCGCGACGGGCAGCAGCCACAGCGCACGGCCCGGCAGGCTCGAGGCGGCGGCCAGGATCGCGCCGGCAGCCATGCCGAGCGAGGCGGCCGCGAGCCCGACGATCGGCGGGCGGGACGCGGGCGCGGTCTCGGCGAGTCGGCGGATCACCGGCTGGATCAGCACGCCGGACCCCAGCGTCACGCCCACCATCACGCCCGCGTACGCGGTGGGCATGCCCCAGGCGTCGCCGCCGAGCAGGTCCGCCAGCACCGCGAACGACATGCTCGCGCAGCCGAACACCAGCCACGCCCACGGCGCCACGCCCAGCAGGAAGCGGCGCCTGCTGGCGCTGGCGGGGAGGAGCGGCGACGGCGCGGTCTGCCCCGAGGGCTGGTACGGGTCGGCCGCGTTCCACGCCGCCACCAGCGCGAGGGCGCCCAGGACGAGGTGCGGCACGTACGGCGAGATCATCGGCGCGGGCGCCCACTGGCCGATCAGCCCGGCGACCAATCCGCCGAGCCCGAACCCGCCCGTCAGGGCGATGGCGGCCCGCCGCGCGCCCGTGCCCGGCGGGTCCCCGGCGGAGAGCTCGCGCACCCAGGCACTGCCTGCCCCGAACGCGGCGCCGGAGGCGAGCCCGGCCAGGAACCGGCCGGCATAGAGCCACAGCGGGTCCTGGGGCCCGAAGAACATGCAGACGGTCGCGACCAGCGACAGCACCAGCACCGGACGCATGAGCACGCGCCGCCCGTTACGGTCCGACCAGCGGCCCGCCACCAGCAGCGTGGGCAGCAGTCCGACGATGTACACGCTGAACATCGCGGTGACGTCGGACTGTGAGAGCCCCTGGTCGGTGCGGTACAGGAACAGCAGCGGCGCGAACTGGTTGGCGCCCCACCCCACGGCGAACACCGCGAGGGCTGCGCGCAGCCAGCTGCGGTGGTCAACGTGAGAATCCATGCAGGAGAACTTAGCCCGCCACCCGGTCAGGCGAGCGCGGCGACGACGAAGGCCACCCCCACGCCGACGAACACCGCGCTGGCCACGAGGTCGACCCACGGCAGCAGTCGGCCGACACGCTCGTTGACCACCCGGTGCGACGCGACCAGCGCGAGCCCGCCGAACCAGGCCAGCGCGACGGCGATCAGCCCCGCGACGATCCCCACCGACGCCACCACCGAGACCTCGCCACTCAAGAACGGCGTGAGCACGGCGCCGAAGAACACGAGCGCCTTGGGGTTGGCGAGGTTGGTGAGCAGTCCGCGCATGAAATCGGCCCGCGGCAGCAGATCGTGCGCGGGCGGCGCGGGCGGCGCGGGCGGGGCGGGCTGGGCCGAGGCGGGCGGGGTCGCGCGAGATCGCCACCAGCCGCGCAGTCCGAGCACACCGAGGGTGGCCAGCAGCAGTCCGCCGGCGACCTGGAGCACAACCATGACCTGCGGGTACACGCGGACGAGCGCCGCGACGCCGGCGAACGCGGCCACGAGCCACACCGACAGTCCGGCGACGATGCCCACCGCGGTGGCCACCCCCTGTCGCCGCCCGGCGAGGGATCGCTGGAGGACGACGACGACGTCGGGCCCCGGCGAGATGACGGCCACCACCCACACCGCGAACAGCGCGGTCACGGCGGCAGCGGTCACGCGGCCGATTCCATCGCGAGGAGCCGCTGCTTCGCCTCGACGCCGCCGCGGTACCCGCCGAGCCCGCCGTCGGAGCGCAGGATCCGGTGGCACGGCCACACCAGCGGGAGCGGATTGGTGGCGCACGCGGTGCCCACCGCCCGGACGGCACCGGGCCGGTCGAGTTCCGCTGCGAGCTGCTTGTAGGTGGCGGTTCGGCCATAGGCGACGTCGGCGAGGTGACGCTGCACCTGCCCGCGGAAGCCGGTCGCCAGGCGGGTGTCGAGCGGCAGGTCGAAGTCGCGGCGGTCGCCGGTGAGGTACTCGTCGAGCTGGCCGGCGGCCGCGTCGAGGACCGCCGGGATGCCGGCAGCGCCCGGCCCGTCGGCACGCAGCACGCGGGGGCCGACGCGGGTCGCGAGCATGTCGAGGACGTGGGCGGTGTTCTCAACCTCGAACGCCACGTAGACCAGACCGTCAGTGGTCGCCGCCAGGAGGAGCCCGCCGATCGGCGAGTCGACCACCCGGTAGGCCACATCCACCAGGTCACCGCGTACGGCCTCGGCGGCCAGTCGATCGCGCAGGCCGGCGATGTCGGCGGGGGCGCCCCGCAGGCGCTCGACCGTGCGGTCGGCCGTCCGCTCGGTGTCGTGATCGGTCATGATTCCTGCTCCTTCACCATCGTCCTGCGCAGGGCGGCCACCCCGTCCGACGCGGCGCGCCTGGCCGCCGCCTCCGAACCCCCCGTCAATGCCGCTATCTCGGAATACCGGAGACCGCCCAGGTACCGGTAGGCCACACAGACCCGCTGCCGGGCCGGCAGGGCCGAGACCATGGTCCAGATCTCGTGATCGTCGACGGTGACGGCGGGGTTGTCGTCGTCGTCGTCATTTCCTCCCACGCCACGCGCGTCGAGGAGCGCGAGGTCGTCGGCGCCCCCGCCGGGGGCATCCGCGCGCGCGGATGCGCGGACGACATCCACGGCCCGTCGGTGCGCGACCCGGACCAGCCAGGCCTCGACGTTCGTGTCCTCCGGCAGGTCCGGCCACGCGCGCAATGCCGAGAGGAAGGTCTCGGACCAGGCGTCGTCGGCGTCGGCGCCGGGGCCCAGCACCGCGCGGCAGACCCGCAGGACGGTGGGTCCGTGGCGCTGTACCGCCGCGTCGAAGGCTGACCTCATGGTCCGATTCTCCCCTCCCCGTCCGGCGGCCCGCGCGGGGCCGTTTAGGAGGTAGTCGCGTCCGGCGGCATTTCCGTGAGGTGGCGGCGTGAGATGGCGGGATGTCCGAAGGGAGAGCAGGCGCGACGGGAAGCGACGGGTGGCCGCTCGACCGGGGCAGATTCTCAGGTCGCGCCTGTTCACTTTCGCGCGAACCGCTCGCATACTGTGATCAGCCTCACTTCTCCCCCTCGGAGCCGTCATGTTCTTCCCCCGCCGTAGTGCCTCGCTTCCCTCTCGGTCCCGGCTGGCCGGTCTGATCACCGCCGCCGCGCTCGCGATCCCGCTCGTGGCCGGGCCGGGGGTGGGCGCCGCGGCCGCGCAGTCGTTGGAGGAGGGGGCGATCGGGGAGCAAGTACGCGCGCTCGAGGAGTCCGAGGAGTTCGGCCACCACGTGACCGCTGCCCTCAACGGCGCCAACGGCCCGCTCGGCGCGCCGGGCCCGCCCGCCGTCGTGGACACGCCGGTCAACTGTCGGCCGACGCCCGCGCATCCGCGGCCGGTCATCCTCGTGCACGGCACCTTCGACAACGGCCCCAACACCATGCCGCGTTTCGGCGTGCCGCTGCAGCAGCAGGGCTTCTGCGTGATCGCCCCGACGCTCGGCGCCTACGCCGCCAAGCCGGAGCGGGGCGGGCTCGACTCGATCGTCGGGGCCTCTGGCCCGCAGCTCGCCGGGGTGATCGACCACGTCCGGGCGGTGACCGGTGCCGAGCAGGTCGACCTGGTGGGTTACTCGCAGGGCGCGGCGATCGCCGGCTACACGACCAAGATGCTGCGACCGGGTGCTGTCGGGCGCGTGGTGTCGGTCGGCGGGTTCTGGGGTGGCAACCATGGCGGGCTCGTCCCCGATGGCCTCCCGTCCGAGGCCGCCGTCGCCGGACTGTGGGCCGCCAACCTGCGCGGACTCGCCGAGCTGGCGCCACACAGCCCGATGCTCGTGGCGTGGAACGGCCTCGAGGGCAGCCCGTATCTGCCGGGGGTCGACTACACGATCATCGCGACCCGCGGCGACGAGCTGCTGCCGCCCGAGCGCAGCTTCGTCGCGGGACCGGGCGTCCGGACCGTTGTCTCCGAGGACGCGTGCGGCGGCGGGCCGACGAGCCATGCCGGGATGTCGGTGGACACGCGCACGCACGCGCTGGTGTCACAGGCGCTCGGTGGGACGGGCGGCTGCTGACGACCGAGGGCCGGCCCGGCGGATCAGGCGTTATCGCGCGGCTGCTCCTGCTTGTCTCCCCGTTTGTGCGCCTGCATGAGCTCGTAGGCGTCACGCAGGCCCAGTCCCGGATGCGCCACCCGCAGCCGGCGGACGGTGTCGACTTCTCCTGCCGCCTGCTGCGCGGTGGCCTCCACCTCCGCGGACGATATGCCGGCGACGATGCGCTGCGAACGATCTTCGGCGGCACCGGCGAACCACCACTGGTGGGCGGCCGAGGCGAAGAGCAACGCCGCGAGCGCACCCCACAGCAGGAAATCGACCACGGACGCGTCCTCCGAGAACACCGTGCCACCGAGCACGACCAGCGCACCTATCCCGCCGGCCAGCGTGGTCACCGTGTACGCGATGGTCTGCCCGCTCCGCCTGCGCCGCGCACCCGTCTCGGTCGCGACCTCCCCCACAGCGGGCCGGTCAGCAGAGTGGGGCGACTGCTCGGCGGAGCCACCGGAGGTCATCGGCGGGCTGCCTCGTCGTCGTCGGACCCGGGAGCCCCGCCACCCCCGGAGGCGTCGTCCGAGCCCGCGAGCCGACGCTCGACCCTCTCGACCTTGCCCGCGATTTCCCCGCTGCGCCCCGGCCGCAGGTCCGCCTTGAGAACGAGGCTCACCCGCGGCGAGACGGCCAGGACGGCGTCGGTCGCGGCGCGAATCACCGGCATGACCTCGTCCCACTCACCTTCGATGGTGGTGAACATCGAGGTGGTCTCGTGGGGCAGGCCCGAGTCGCGCACGACGCGCACGGCTTCGGCGACCGCCTCACTCATGGAGGCGGTCTCGTCAGCGGTCGTGGTAGGGGCTACGGAGAACGCGAACAGCATGCGCACACCGTAAACCCGTCAGAGCCTCGACACGGCCTGGGGTACCCCGGGTGTGAACCCGGCCTCAGTCAAAAGCTCCCGGACACGCGGGATGACTTTACGTCCGTAGAGGTCAATGGAGGCCATGAGGTCCTCGTGCGGGGTGGGGCCGGAGGCGTATTTGAGGTCGAAGCGGTCCAGGCCGAGGGTGCGCACGGTGGTGGCGATCTTCTGCGCCACCGTCTCGGGCGAGCCGACGTACATGGCGCCGGAGTGGGCCTCGCGGTGGAAGTCGGCCTCGCCGGCGTCACCCCAGCCGCGCTCGCGACCGATCTGGTTGCGGCTGGTCAGCCAGTGCGGCATCGCGAGTTCGGCGGCCTTGGCGTCCGTCTCGGCGACGAAGCCGGGCGAGTGCACGGCGATCGGCAACCGCGGCGCGTCGGCGCCGGCGAGCTGGGTGTTCGCCTCGCGATAGAGGTCGGCGAACGGCGCGAACCGGCCGGCGGGCCCGCCGATGATCGCCAGCATGAGCGGCTGCCGGTAGCGGGCCGCGCGCACCACGGACTCGGGACTGCCGCCCACCGCGATCCAGGACGCCAGCCCCCCCTTGGTCTCGGGGTAGACGCGCTGCTGCACGAGCGGCGGCCGCAGTTCACCGGACCACGTGACGGGTTCCTCCGGCAGCAGCGCCGAGAACAGGTCGAGCTTCTCGCTGAACAGCTGCTCGTACTGCTGCAGGTCGAGACCGAAGAGCGGGAACGACTCGGTGAACGAGCCGCGGCCCAGCACCACCTCGGCGCGGCCGTTCGAGAGCGCGTCGATGGTGGAGAAGCGCTGAAAGACTCGGATGGGGTCGTCGCTGGACAGCACGGTCACGGCGGAGCCGAGGGTGATGCGCTCGGTGCGGGTGGCGATGCCGGCCAGCACCACGTCGGGGGCGGAGACGGCGAAGTCGGGCCGGTGGTGTTCGCCGATCCCGAACGTGTCGACGCCCACCCGGTCGGCGAGGACGCCCTGCTCCACGACGTCGCGCAGGACCTGCGCGTGGTGGACGGGGCGACCGTCCGAGTCGACGGTGATGTCGCCGAAGGTGTCGAGACCGAAGGCGACGTGCCCCGGGGCGACGCCGTGTGCGGGGGGCACCGGGGCCGAGGCGGACGACGACGATGACGACGACGAGGTGGTCCCGGTGGAACCGTGGGCGGAGGCGTTCATACCGCCACTATAGATGACGCGTCAATCAGATTGATGCCGCCGGCCCGTCCGTCGCATGGTGTCGATACCTGCGCTTCAGCCGCACCCTCAGGCCGTTCCCGTGCAGAATGTAGGTTGTTGACGCTCGTCAACAACGACAATAATGTGACACATGCCATAGTTTCCGGGCAACTGTTCGCGCTCGGGCGTCCCTGCCGAAGAGGTTTTCTATGACATCCACCCCTTCCGTCGCCGTGATCGGTGCGGGCATCAGCGGGCTGACCTCGCTGAAGATGCTCGAGGACTACGGGATCGAGGCCGTGTGCTTCGAGGCGTCGGACCGGATCGGCGGCAACTGGGCCTTCGACAACCCCAACGGCAGCTCCAGCGCTTACCGGTCGCTGCACATCGACACCTCCAAGCACCAGCTGAGCTTCCGTGATTTCCCGATGCCGGAGGAGTTCCCGGACTTCCCGCACCACACCCAGATCAAGCAGTATCTGGACGACTACGCGGACGCGTTCGACCTGCTGGGCTCGATCGAGTTCGAGACCCGCGTCGCGCACGCCGAGCGCCTGGCCGACGGCGGCTGGGAGCTCACGCTCGAGCGCACCGGATCCGCCGCGGGCGAGGCCGGTGGCCGCCACACCCGCCGGTTCGACCTGTTGGTGGTGGGCAACGGGCACCACTGGGATCCGCGCTTCGCCGACTTCCCGGGCGAGTTCACCGGCGAGACGATCCACTCGCACGCCTATATCGACCCGTGGGACCCGCTGCACCTGATGGACAAGAAGATCCTCGTGGTGGGGATCGGCAACAGCGCGGCGGACATCGCGGTGGAACTCTCGTCCAAGGTCATGCGCAACGAGGTGGTGCTGTCCACCCGCTCGAGCGCGTGGATCGTGCCGAAGTACATCGCCGGGAAGCCGGCCGACAAGTACTTCGCCACGCTGCCGTACATCCCGTACTCGTGGCAGCGCAAGGTCATCCAGGCGATGCAGCCCGTGTCGGCGGGCACCCCGGAGTCATACGGCCTGCCCAAGCCCAACCACAAGTTCTTCGAGGCGCACCCCACGCAGTCGGTCGAGCTACCTCTGCGCCTGGGCTCGGGGGACGTCGCCGCCAAGGGGGACATCGCACGCCTCGACGGCCGGACCGTGCACTTCGCCGACGGCACCAGCGGAGATTTCGACGTGATGATCCAGGCCACCGGCTACAACACCACGTTCCCGTTCTTCGACCGCGAGTTCCTCAGCGCGGACGCCCACAACCACATCCCGCTGTACAAGCGGATGTTCTCCCCCGGCATCGACGACCTCGTATTCGTGGGCTTCGCCCAGTCGACGCCCACCCTGTTCCCGTTCGTCGAGGCGCAGGCCAGACTGGTGGCAGCGTGGGCCGCCGGCCTGTACGCCACCCCGGATATCGAGGAGATGCGCCGCGTGATCGTCGAGGACGAGAAGAAGTACATCGGCCACATGCTGGACACCCCCCGGCACCAGCAGCAGGTCGACTACTTCCTGTACGAACACGACATGCGCACCGCGGAGATCCCCCGCGGACTTGAGCGCGCTCGGGCACGCCGCGCCACCGCCTCGGCGCGGGTGACGGCATGAACCCCGCGGCCCCGTCGGGCAGCACCTCCCCCCGCGGCGACCGGCGCCGCGAGGACATCCTCTCCGCCCTCGACGAGCGCCTGAAGACCACCGCGCTCGACGACATCTCGGTCGCCGACCTCACCGAGGCGGCGGGCATCACCCGATCGGCGTTCTACTTCTACTTCGACTCCAAGGCCGCTGCGGTGTCCATGCTGCTGGTGGTGGTGAACAAGGAGGCCGGCGAGGCCATCGACATCATCGTGGGCGGCGAGGGCGACTTCCGCCGACGCGTGTCCGCCGGGCTCACCCGGCTCATCGACCGGGTGCTGGAGGTCGACCACATCTACCGCGCCCTGCTCACCGCGCGCACCAAGCACGAGCCGACGCGCGAGATGTGGGACGCCGGTCGCCGCTATAACGCCGAGCCGGTCGCCGACTTCATCCGCGCCGAACGCGCAGCCGGCCGCGCCCCCGAAGGTGCCGATGCCCAGAGCCTGGCCGAGGGCCTGATGCAGCTCAACCAGCAGATCCTCGAGCGCGTCGTATACGAGCCGGAGGCGCCCAGCGATCCGCTCCTGGCCATCACCACGGACATGTGGGTTCGCACCGTCTACGGCCGTATCGACCCGGCCGTCGACCCCGCCGGCGCGACGGATGCCGCCTTGACCGCAGGGAGCGCCGAATGACCAGCCCCGTCGATGTCACGTTCCGGTCCGGGACCGGCCGCGCGGCCGCGGACTGCCGCGGCTGGTTCCTGCCCGCCGCCGTTCCGGCCGGCAGGGTCGACGACGGGCCCGAACCCGGCGACGGCCCGCGCCCCTGCGTCGTGCTGGCCCACGGCCTGGGCGGCACCGCCGACTCGGGGCTGATGCCGTTCGCCGAGGCGTTCGCCGCCGCCGGGTACGCCGCCCTCGCCTTTGACTACCGCGGCTTCGGTCGCTCGGACGGCGGGCCCCGCCAGGTCGTCTCGCCCGCGCGCCAGCAGGAGGACTACCGCGCCGCGATCGCCGCGGCGGCCGCCCAGCCCGGCGTGGACCCGGAGCGGATCGTACTGTGGGGCTGCTCGCTGGCCGGCGGGCACGTCCTCGAGGTGGCCCGCGGACGCGAGGACATCGCCGCCGTGATCTCCATGATCCCGCTGGTCGACGGCCGTGCCGCGGCCATGGCGGCCGCGAAGCACCACAAGCCCGCCGCCCTCCTGCGGGCCACGGGCACCGCGCTCGCCGCGAAGGCCGTCGCCGCGACGGGCCGCCCCGAACCCATGGTCCCGCTGGCCGGCCCGCCCGGCTCGACCGCGCTGCTCTCCCTCGAGGGCTACGAGGAGGCCTACACGTCCGTCGCGGGCCCGACCTGGCGCAACGAGGTGGGCGCCTCGATCGGCACCGAGCTGGGCTCGTTCCGGCCCGCCCGGCATGCGGACGACCTCGTCGTCGTCCCCCTGCTCGTCCAGATCGCCGACCTGGACCGGAGCGCCCCACCGCACGCCGCCGCGACGGCCGCGTTCGCCGCGCGCGCCGAGGTGCGGCACTACCCGGGCGACCACTTCGACCTGTTCGCCGGGCGCCCCTGCCACGACCGCGCGGTGCGGCACGCCGTCCACTTCCTGCGGCGGCACGTGGGCTGAGACCGGGACCCGGCGCGCGTACGGTGTGAGGCACACCACAACTCCACTTGTTGACACGTCACCCAATCAGTCCTACTGTTGGTGACACAACAACAAGAAGTTGCCCGGCTCCACAGCCGGGGTCAACCCCACAAGGAGTCACCATGACCGCTCAGCTCAACGACCTCACCGGCACCTGGACCCTCGACGACACCCACACCCGTCTGGGCTTCGTCACCCGCCACGCGATGATCACCAAGGTGCGCGGCTCGTTCAACGACTTCACGGGCACCGTCACCGTGCCGGAGAGCGGCATCAGCGGCGCCGAGGCCAAGGTCACGATCAACGCCTCCTCGATCGACACCCGCAACGCCGACCGCGACGGCCACCTCAAGTCGAACGACTTCTTCGAGATGGAGACCTACCCGGAGATCACCTTCAACTCCACCAAGATCGCCCCGAACGGCGACGGCGGCGTCGACGTGACCGGCGACCTCACCATCAAGGACACCACCAAGTCCGTCACGGTTCCCTTCACCTACGAGGGCACCGCCACCGACCCGTTCGGCAACCAGCGCGCCGGCTTCGAGGGCTCGACCGTCATCCAGCGCAGCGACTTCGGCCTCAGCTGGAACGCCGCGCTCGAGACCGGCGGCGTGCTGGTCTCGGAGAAGGTCACCCTCGAGATCGAGATCTCGGCCATCAAGAGCGCCTGACCTGCCTATTCGCGGCTCGCACCGCACCCCGGCCCAGAGCCGGACGACACCGCCCACCCGCAGAACGCGGGTGGGCGGTGTTCTTCATTGCGCGCGGCGTGGCCTGGCGGCGCGGCCCGGTCCGAGCGGTGCGGCGCCGCGCGAGGAGTCGCCGATCAGTCGACGACGACGAGGACCGCCGTATGGGAACCGTCCACGTCCTGCCAGGTCCCGCTGAGCGTGCCGGGCGAACCGATGAGCGGGCGGTCCGCCTCGGCGTTGTTCTCCTCGGAGATCACACGGATGACCTGCGGGGCGTCCACGCCCTCGGCCGGGCCGTCGCCACCGCCGCGGATGTTGACCGGCGACGGGGTGATCGCGCCGTCCTCCATCTGCACGTGGTCGGCAGCGGTGTCGCGGTGACTGATCACCCGGCGCACCTCGGTCTTGTAGACGGGGTCGGCGGGCGCGTCGTACACCCAGCGACGACCGAGGACCGAATGCTCCATCGTGCCGACCAGGGAGTCGGCGGCACCGTCCAGCTCGGCACCGCGGTAGGTCACGGGGACATGGAAGGTGTTCTCGCCGTCGGACAGCAGGAACGACTCCATGCCGACCTCGCCGGCCGGGTCGACGAACCGGTACGCGGTCACCTGCTCGAGGCGCTCCGGGTCACCGTCGAACCACGACTGGTGGCGAACCCACGACCGGAGCAGGTCGAGCTTGCCCGGGTCGAGGACGGCGTCATAGATCTCGGCGGTTCCACTCATGCGCTAAGAATCCCCCACGATGCGCGGTCCGGCAAACAGATGGGCCGCCGGGTGGGTCGGTGAAGAAGAATTCCCCGGGCGGGCATTCGCGCTGTCCACGGCCGCTGCACGCCCGGTCAGGGCCGCCTCGGATGTGAGTACGGTCACTGCACCGCGGCGCGATGGCCGATACGGTCGCCGCCATACCCCCGGGGATGCTCCCTGGTGGCCCCGACGGAAGGTAACGCACGATGAAGAAGACCATTGCCGTGATCGGCTCCGCCGCCGCCCTGTCCTTCGCCGGTGCGGGCCTGGCCGCCGCCGAGGAGGGCGACGCCGGGAACCCCGCGGACGCCCCCGGCACGCAGGTCGAGACGAACGAGGAGCCCGGTGACGGAGAGAACGGGAACGACGACAAGGTCGACACCCCCGAGGAGGTCTCCGACATCGCCATGCAGCTCTGCGGCACCATCTCGGCCTACGACTTCCTCGGCTCGGCGGGCAGCTTCCTCCCCGGCCTTGAGGGCGAGGAGTGCGAGGCCAACGCCGACGCTGCAGTCCAGGCCGCGATGAGCGGTGACATCGGTGGCGCGCTCGACATCCTGCGCGGCATCGAGGCCGAGCTGCCCGACGGCGACGACGCCGTCGACAGCGGCTCGGCCGGCCTCCTGGACGGGTTCGACTCGCTGAGCGGCGCCCCCGAGGGTGACGACGCGGGCGACGCCGAGCCGGTGGCCTGACCTCTTCGGTGAGGTGATCGCCGCCCGGCGGATCTCTCATTGAGCCCCGGCAGGCGTGAGTTCACGGCTGCCGGGGCTCAGTGGTGCCCGCGGAGTTCCTCGAGCATCTGGCGAGAAATACGGATGGACTGGTCCAACTGATCCGATACCCGGGTGGTGTGGCCGATCGAAAACTCGGAGGAGGCCCTGCCGACCTCCAGCATGTCCATCGCGCTGCTGATCTCGTCGACCCTGCCGAACTTCGCGGCTCGTTCAGTGTCAATGTCGACCTGCTCAAGCGACATCCGGTAGCGGTCCAGCACTGCGAGCCGGTCCACCATCGACATCCTCACCGAGCTGAGCCTGGCCCGTTGCGTGGTCAGCGCGTGGGCCAGAATCTTGTCCTCGCTTCCCGTGAGACTCGCGATCGACGTGCCCAGTTCCTCCATCTGACGGAGCTGGTCGCCGATGTCATGCTGCTCGAGGTCCAGATCCAACCTGCCTGCGACATCAGATCGCCAGGCCTCTGTCGCGGAGATCCCGTCGGCGAGGTCGAGGAACCGCTGCATCATGAGCGCCTCGGGCGTCAGAGGCTCGAGCTCAACCCGCGGAGGCGGGGGCCCTGGCAGCAGGAACCGCTGGGCCACCGCCAGCACGACGATCACCACCGGGGCTGCGAGCCCGATCAACACGAGCTCCGCAGGAATCGGGAGCAGGATTCCTGCGGCTACGATCCCGACGCAGTAAGCGATTAACAGCAGCATCGCCGAGACGACCTTCAGTCGGCGCAGGCGACGTTCACGACGCCCGGCCTTCACCCACCGCTTCAGCCGGTCATCACGCTCTCCGGGGAGTTCGAACCACCGGGCGGGGCTCGATACCCTGTGGTCGTCGATATCCCTGATCGCTACGAGCTCGTCGAGCCGGGCTTGGTTGGTGTCGAGGTTCTCCTTGATCTCGGCGGTCAGGAGCATCTCCAGCTCGTTGCGTGCGCGATCGAGCGGTACATCGTTCCACTTGGGGACCGTCCACGCCTGATAGCGCCGATTCAGGTCGCTGACCTGTTGGGGTCGGCTGCGGGAATCCGACGAGCCACCGACCTCACCGCCACTGTCGTCCACTCGCGCGGCCTTCGACGATCCCTTAGCCATCTGCCAGCATCCTCCAGTTGTCACGGACTCAACATGAGAGTATCCCCGACCTCCGACACCAGCCCGACACCATGCATCACACGGTTACGCGCCGTTCCTGGTCCATAGAGGGCGCGTAAGTCAACGATTCCCCGGCAAAGAGGACGCGCACCCCGGCCGGTCGGAGGACCGCCGGTGGGCGGGGCCGGGCGGGCGGAGGTGGGCCGGGCTCAGCCTCGTGGCGCGCCCGCCGAGACCAGCTTTCCGAGCGCCTCGTGGCCGATGTATCCGGGCTCGGTGGAGGTCATGAAGTCCAGGAGAACCCGCTCGACCGCTGCCGGGTCCTCGACGTGCGGGTAGTGGCCGACGCCGGGGATGATCGCCAGGCGGCTGCCCGGGATCGCCTCGTGCGTGGCGTGCCCGTGGGAGACGGGGATGATCGGGTCGCGGTCGCCCCAGATCAGCTGGACCGGTAGCTGCCCGGCCAGGTGGAACCGGTTGGCGGCGGACACGGCCTGGCCCGTGTTGTCGACCACCGCGCGCAGCGTCTTGAAGAACGCCCGCCGGTGCCCGGGCCGGCCCAGGGACTCGAACGCCGCCCACGACTCGTCCATCGCGGCGGCGCGGACGCCCTTGTCCTGGAGGAAGCGGCGTACGGACTTGCCGGCGTTGACGAACACCGGCGCCGCGGCGCCGGAGAGCAGGAATCCGGCACCGGGCACGGCCAGCATCCGCAGGATCCAGCTGACCTCCTTGCCCAGGCCGCCGCTGTCGATCAGCGCGATCCGCTCACAGAACTCCGGGTACTGGTAGACGAACTGCAGGGCGACACCGCCACCGAGCGACTGTCCGATGATCGTGCACCGGGTGACGCCCTTGACCACCAGCAGGTCCCGCAGCGCCGAGGCCATGGAGCCGAGCGAGTAGTCGTCGAACTCGAGCGAGCTCTCACCGTGGCCCGGCAGGTCCGGGGCGATGACATGGAAGTGGTGTTCGAGGCGGGGAATCATCTCCCGCCAGGTGTTCGAGCTTCCGGCCATCCCGTGGATGAGCAGCACCGTCGGCTTGCCCTCACCGGCGCCCGCCTCTCGATAAGCCAGTTCTCGGCCGTGAATCATCGTGGTCTGCATGGTCACACTCCCTTGAGGGAGGCACTCCGCGCCGTATCTCGTCGCAAGGACTGCCTGGAACCCATTCTGCCCCGTTCGCGGGCCGCCATGCAGTTCTCCCCATCACACTCCGGGCCTGGTCGAGCTGAGAAGTTCCCGCAGGTCAGCACCATGCAGCGTCACCTATCGGATGTCACGCCGCCTATCGGGTCCCATAGGCGGCGCGCGATCGGATAGGTGGCGCAGGATCAGGCCGTCGGACCGAACGCCCGAACCAGCCGGCGATGCCGGTGTGAGAACAACGCGCCCACGATCGCGCGCACGACCGGCCCGGGCAGCAGCGCGCGGGGCTCGGCCCGCAGGGTGTCGGTGACGCGGGTCGAGCCGCCCGGGAGTTCCTCGAGTGCACGATGGTGCTCCCACACCCGGCACGAGCCCAGGCGGGAGCGCTCACGGAAGAACCACGGCTCCTCGAGTTCGACGATCACCAGATCGTCGAACTCCACCGGCAGCAGCCCGGCCAGCCGGATCCACGCCCGCCCGAGCGGCCGGCCCAAGGGCACGTCCGCGATCGACCGGCCCTCGAGCGCCGCCGGGAAACGCATCGTCAGCAGCGGGCCGAACTCGTGGGCCACGCCGGCCGCCGTGACGACCCGGGCCCACACCTGCTCCCGCGGGGCATCGACGACGCTCGAGCGCACCACCTCCACGGCCCGCACCCCGGCCCGCCCCGTCAGCGGCCCGCGGGCCCCGGGCCCGAATCCGCACCCGAATCCGCCCCGGTGTCCGTGCCGGGGGTGGGGGCCTCGTCGTCGTCGTCGTGCTCGTGCTCGTGGTCGTGCGGGTGATCGGGCCCGGACAGGTCCCCCAACGACGGCAACACACCCGGCCCGGTGTCCCGGTTGGCCAGGTACCTGACGATCGAGTTGGCCATCGCGGTGATGGGCACCGCGAACAACGCACCGAGGATGCCGAACAGGTACGTACCGCCCGCCACCACGAGGATCACCGCGAGCGGGTGCAACGCCACCGCGTGACCCATGAGCAGCGGCTGAAGCACGTGCGACTCGGTCAGGTGCACCACCACAACGATCGCGAGCATGATCAGTGCGACGCCCAGCCCCCGCTCGACCAGCGCCAGCACCGTGGGGACCATCCCGCCGACGAGGGTGCCCACGATCGGCACGAACGAGGCCAGGAACACCACCACGACGATCGGGATGACGAACGGCACCCGCAGGATCACCGCGCCGATGCCCACCCCGGCGGCGTTGATCGCGGCCACCGCGAGCTGCGTGCGGGTGTAGGCGCCCAGACTGGTCCAGCCGTGGCGGAACGCGATGTCGAAGTGCTCACGGCTCGCGGCCGGCATCCAGCGGACGAAGAACATCCACAGCTTCTCTCCCTGATAGAGGAAGAAGAACAGCGAGACCAGGCAGATGAGTGCGCTTGCGACGGACTCCACCGCGGTGTGGCCGACGTGGACCGCGCCCGTGGCCAGCAGGTCGGAGTGGTGGGTGAGCCAGCCGCGGGCCTGATGCACGGCCTGCTCGAGGCGGTCGGCGGTGAGATGGAGCGGCCCGTCCTCGAGCCACCGGATCGCCAGGTCGGTGCCGGAGGCGATCCGATCGCGCATCCGGGGGACCCCCGAGGCGAGCTGGGAGGCGACCAGGGCGAGCGCGGTGACCACCGCGGCGAGGACCCCGACGACGACGACGACGGCTGCCATCACCCGCGGCACCCGGTCCGGAATCCGATTGACGAGGGGCCTGAGCATGGCGGCCAACAGCACCGCGATCGCCACCGGGCCGACGATCAACGCCAGCCGGCCGATGCCCTCCCCGATGAGCCACGCGCCGGCGGCGATGAGCAGCAGGCACACCGACCAGGCCGCGGCCAGACGGACCGGGTACGGCAGGTGGTCACGCGCGATGCGAACGGGGGCCTCTGTGGTCATGAAGAGCAGCTTAGGCGGGGCGCTCAGGCGATGAGCCCCATTCGCCGCGCCAGCCACGGCAGCTCCAGGCGCAGGCCTTCGGACCACACGGCGTAGCTGTGCCCTCCGGGCAGTTCGGCGTAGCGGACGTCCGCACCGGCCCGCATCGTGGCGTCGTGGAGCGCGCGCACGCCCGGCCCGTACTCGGCGTCGTCGGAGCCCACGACGAACGCGCCGGCGAGGCCGGGGAACGGCCGGCTCGCGAGCAGGTCGGCGGGGTTCGCGGCCCGGAACGCCTCGGCGTCGCCGCCGAAGAACGTCTCGATGGTCTTCTCACGACTGCCGATGGTCGGCTCCGCCTGGGCGGACATGGCGAGGAAGTTCGGGTAGACCTCCGGCTCGGTGAGCGCGAGCTGGAGAGCACACGTCCCGCCGAAGGACAGCCCGCCGATCGCCCACGCCCCCGGGCCCTCGTCCACCTGCAGGGAGGCGCGGATCCAGTCGGGGACGTCCCGGGCGAGGTAGGTGTGGGCGTTACCCCGCGGCGAGTCCACGCACAGTGTGTTGGCCAGCGGCGATCCGATAGGGTCGGCCACCACGATCACCGGGGCGAGCCCGGCGTGGTCGGCGGCGAACTCATCGGCCACCACCGGCAGGCGCCCCGAACGGACCCAGTCCTCGGGGCCGCCGGGTTGCCCCGCCATGAGCACCAGGACCGGCAGGAGCGGCCGCGGCTCGGCGAAATAGGCGGGCGGCAGATAGACCCGGGCCGGGCGGGCCTCGAATCCCGAGGCGGTCCCCGGGAGCGGGGTCTCGACCACCGCGCCGGTCGCCGGCATCCCCGGCGGCGGTGTCCACACGGACTCGAGCGTGACCCCCGGCTCGAGGTCCCCGCCGACCGTCGTCGCCGTGCGGCCGGTGACCTGCTCGAGCGACATGGTCCGGTACTCCCGCAGGCCCAGCAGCATGCCGACCGAGGAGAACTCGGCGTAGACACGGTTGACGTGCCCGGCCGCCGCCATCACGACGAGCAGCAGGGCCACGACCGCGGCCACCGCCCGCCACGGTCGGCGAGCCCGTACCTCCACCGCGGCGCCGCCGGCCCCCAGCAGCACACCCAGCAGACCCACCCCGATCCAGAGGTAGACCCCGGGCGGGATCGCGTCAGGGAACGGCCGCAGCACCTTCTCCACGAGCAGCGCACCCGCGAACGTGACGGCGGCCGCGACGAGGACCGACAGCGGCAGCACCCGGGACCACCACCGGCGGGCTCCGCCGCCCGTCGAACCGAGCGCGCCGAGCACCACCGCGCCCACGACGAGCGCCGCCCACACCGCGATGAGACCGGGAACCCCGAGGAGCGGGCCGCTGAGCGGGGGGTCGGCGGCCGCCTGCACCCACGTCACGGCGCCGCGCCCCCGGCCGGGCCCACTCCCTCGGAGGGCCCGCCGACCGGCCCGACCCACGGCCCGGTGCGGCCCGCCCTACGCCGACGGGACGCACCGTCCAGCACCATCACGACGACCGTCACCCACAGCACCGCCACGCACCAGCCGGCGAGGATGTCGCTCGGGAAATGCACGCCCAGATAGATGCGCGAGAGACCCACCACGAGCACGTACACCGCCCCCACGACGATCGCGGTCCACCGCCACCGGGTCGACCAGGCAATCACGACGAGGGACGCCGCGAGCGACATCGACGCCATGGCGTGACCGCTCGGGAACGAGTACGAGTGCTCCACCACCAGGTGCTCCCAGAAGTCCGGTCGGTCCCGTTGGAACACCGCCTTCAACGCCGTGTTGAGCAGGGTCGAACCGATGACCGCGGCCGCGAGCAGGGCCGCATCCCGGCGACGTCCGCCCCACCACAGCAGCCCGGCCCAGACGACCGCGATGATCGGCACCACCACGAGACCGCCGAGTTCGGTGGCCGCTGTCATCGTCGTCGTCACCACCGGCGACGCGCGCTCGTTGAGCCACACCATGATCGAACGGTCGTAGGGCAACGCACCGAAGGTCACCACGTCGGAGGCCAGGCTCACGAACACCAGCAAGGGCAGCAGGAACATCAGCCCCGCCGCCGCGAGATGCAGCCAGGACCGGGGCGGCGGCGCGGGTTCCGCGGGTGAGCCATGCGGGTCGGACAGGGACGGGGTCGGCACCTCACCGACCCTATTACCAGCGGCCCGGCCCCGGGGGCGTGTCGGCGGGGTCGGCGCAGCGTACGCCTCCCGACGTCCGCGACTGGTTGCGCGCCGCGGCAGGAGTGGCACAGTGACTCCCCACCGGGCCTGCACCGGCCCGGCGTACACACGACCACGACGAGAACCGTCCCTGCCGCGCGAGCGGGTCGGCTCAGCGAAGGAGCATCGTGTCCGCCAAGAAGCCCGACCCCCGAAATGCCGCCGAGAAGCTCGTCGACAAGGCCGAGAAGGTCGCCGACGACCTCACCGACGCCCTCTCGCCCGGCGGCGACGTCGTCCCCGGCGCGCCCGGCTCGGAGCCGCCGAGCGTCGACGAGCCCACCGAGCCGACCGACCCGCTGCCGCCCAAGCCGGACCAGAAGGGTGCCACCCCGCACAGCCCCACGGGCGCGCCGTCCAAGGACAGCGAGGACGCGCAGCGTCAGCAGGGCGCGTACCTCACCACCGCCCAGGGCGCCCGGTTGTCCGACACCGACCACTCGCTCAAGGCCGGCCGCCGCGGACCCGTGTTGCTGCAGGACCACCACCTGCGCGAGAAGATAATGCACTTCGACCACGAGCGCATCCCCGAGCGCGTGGTCCACGCCCGCGGCGCCGGCGCGCACGGCGTCTTCCGCGCCAACGGCGCCGCCGCCAGCGTGTGCAAGGCCGGCGTATTCGCCGAGGGCAAGGAGACCGAGGTCTTCGTCCGTTTCTCCACCGTGCTGGGCAACCGCGGCTCCGCCGACACCGTCCGCGACACCCGCGGGTTCGCGACCAAGTTCTACACCGACGAGGGAACCTGGGACCTGGTCGGCAACAACATCCCGGTGTTCTTCATCCAGGACGCCATCAAGTTCCCCGACGTCGTCCACGCCGCCAAGCCGCACCCGGACCGCGAGATCCCTCAGGCCCAGAGCGCGCACGACACCTTCTGGGACTTCGTCTCCCTGCACACCGAGGCGCAGCACCACACCCTGTGGAACATGTCCGACCGCGGCATCCCGCGCTCGTACCGGATGATGGAGGGCTTCGGCGTCCACACCTTCCGGCTCATCAACGACGCCGGTGAGACGAACCTGGTGAAGATCCACTGGAAGCCCCACCTCGGCGTCCACTCGCAGGTGTGGGAAGAAGCCCAGATCACCGGCGGCATGGACCCGGACTTCCACCGCCGCGACCTGGCCGACGCCATCGAGGCCGGTGCCTTCCCCAAGTGGGACCTCGGCATCCAGGTCTTCCCCGACACCGTCGACGAGAACGGCGTCAGCGAGATGTTTCACGGCATCGACCTGCTCGACCCGACCAAGATCGTGCCGGAGGAGCTCGCACCGGTGCAGGTCATAGGCACCATGGAACTCAACGGCAACGTCAAGAACTTCTTCGCCGAGACCGAGCAGGTCGCGTTCCACCCGGGTCATCTCGTGCCGGGCATCGACGTCACCAACGACCCGCTCCTGCAGGGCCGGTTGTTCTCCTACCTGGACACCCAGCTCACCCGCCTGGCCGGGCCGAACTTCGGGCAGATCCCCATCAACCGCCCGCACGCCCCGGTCAATGACATGCTCCGGGACGGCTTCCATCAGCAGGCCGACCACGTGGGAGTGGCCCCGTATCAGCCCAACTCCCTCGACGGAGGCTGCCCGTTCATGGCGGGCACCACCGATGGCGCTCTGGTCGAGGTGGCTCAGGAGATCGCCGACGCGCAGATCGAGCGCCGGTCTCCCGCGACGTTCGACGACCACTTCTCGCAGGCCACGCTGTTCTACACCAGTCTCACCGAGGTGGAGAAGGAGCACGTCGCCGAGGCGTACACCTTCGAACTGGGCAAATGCTACGAGGAGGCCGTCAAGGTACGGCAAGTCGAGAAGCTCGCCCACATCGACCACGACCTGGCAGTCACCGTCGCGGCCGGGCTGGGCCTTCCCGCGCCCGCGAAGGTGCCCGTCGCCGAGGTCGTTACCAGCCCGGCGCTGTCCCAAATCGGGAGAGAGTGGCCCTCCGACGGGCGCCAGATCGGCATACTCGTCACGGAGAACTCCGACCCCGCCGTGGTCAAGGAGCTCGAGCAGGCCGTGTTCGGCGACGACATGGTCCCGCTCGTGATCGGCCCGGTCGGCGGCCGGCTGGGCGAGGGTGAGCCCGACGCGACGGTCGCGGTCTCGCGGACCTATCTCACGCAGCGGTCCATCGAGTTCGACGCCCTCGTCGTCGTGGACCTCCCCGCCCACCCGAGGACGGACATCCTCATCAGTGAGATGTTCCGCCACAAGAAGGCGATGGCCACCCTGGTGCCGGTCGACCGCTACGTCGACTTCGGCCTGGCCTCGGACACCCCGGGCGTCGTGGCAGTGGACGCGGCGGCCGACGTGCTGCCCGCACTGAAGCCGCTGCTGGCCGCCCACCGTGTGTGGGAGCGGCCCGACCCGGCGCGGGTCTGAGGGACGGTCTCCAACGGGCCGGTGCCCGGGGTAGCGTCGCCCGCATGACGGACAGTGAGAAGCACGGCCAGTCCGACGGCGATGCGACCCCCGGGCGCCGGCTCGAAGCCCGGCGGGTCATCCCCGCTCCTCCGCAAGAGGTGTTCGCCGTGCTGTGCGACCCCGACGGACACGTGGCGATCGACTCCTCCGGGATGCTCCAGTCGGCCGAGGGCGCGCAGGTCACGGCGGTCGACGACCGGTTCGTGGTCCACATGGACCGCGAGTCGCTCGGCGACTACGACCTCGGGCACTACGACGTCACCGTGATCATCACCCGGTTCCAGCCCGACGTGGAGATCGCCTGGACCATCGACGGCGCCATCAAGCCCCCGATCGGCCACACGTACGGGTACCGTCTCATCCCGGTCGAGGAGGGCTCCGCCACCGAGGTCATCAGTTACTACGACTGGTCCGAGGCGCACCCGAAGTGGCGTGACTCGGGTGTGCTGCCGGTGCTCGACGCTTCGGCGCTCAAAGCCACGCTCGGGATCCTCGAGCGGGCCGTCCGGAGAGGATATGTCCGTGGTTGAATCACGACCGAAGGAAATCTACGTCGAGCGTGGCGGCATGGAACTGCGCGCCGTCGACTCGGGACCGGCGGACGGCGAGCCGGTCGTTCTTCTGCACGGCTTCCCGCAGCGCGCCACCAGCTGGGACCGCGTCACGCCGCTGCTGCATGCCGACGGACTGCGGACGATCGCGCTCGACCAGCGCGGCTACTGCGCCTCCGCCCGGCCCCGCGGCCGGCGCGCCTACCGGATCTCGGAGCTGGTGGGTGACGTGATCGCCCTGCTCGACACCGCCGGACTGGCCGACGCCCACGTGGTGGGGCACGACTGGGGTGCCGCCGTCGCGTGGGGCCTCGCCGGTAACCACCCCGAGCGTGTCCGGTCGCTGACCGCGGTCTCGGTCCCGCACCCGGCGGCGTTCCTCAAGGCGATGGTGGTCTCCGACCAGCTGCTGCGGTCCTGGTACATGGGCTTCTTCCAGCTGCCGCTGCTGCCGGAGCTGATCCTCACCTCGTCCGGGCCGCTACCCGCCCGGGTGCTGGCCGGGATGGGGATGACCCGGGAGATGATCGAGCGCTACCGCGCGGAGATGGTCACCGACGGCGCCGTCCGCGGCGGCCTGGGCTGGTACCGCGCACTGCCCTTCGCCTCGCCCCGGGGCGCGACCGCGCGGGTGCGGGTGCCCACGACCTTCGTGTGGAGCGACAACGACGCGGCGCTCGGCCGCGGCGGCGCCGAACTCACCGAGCGGTACGTGGACGCCGACTACCGGTTCCTTGAGATGAACGGGGTCAGCCACTGGATCCCCGACGAGCGGCCCGTCGAGCTGGCGGAGGCGATCGTCGCTCGCGCCCGCGACGCGGTCTAGGCGCGCGTCAGGCGTCGTCGGATGCCCACGGCGGCGGGATCGCGGCCGCCACGGCCGCGGCCAGCAGGGCCATCGCCCCGCCGAACACCAGCCCTGTGCGGAGCCCGAGCTCGGAGGGGACGAACAGGCCCTCGAAGTCGGTGGACATCTGGGTCAGGATCACGCCGAGTACGGCCGCCGAGGTGGTGGTGCCGATCGACCGCATGAGTGTATTGACGCTGTTCGCCGACCCCATCTCCGTCCGCGGGACCGATGCCATGATCAGCGCCGGCATCGCCCCGTACGCGAGACCGACGCCCGCGCTGATAACGATGCCGGTGGTCATGACACCCCACGTGGAGCCCATGAGGAACAGTCCGGCGAAGTACCCGGCGGAGATGACGAGCGCACCCAGGATCAAGGTGGTCTTGGGGCCGCGGTTGTTGATGAGTCGGCCGCTGATCGGGGAGACCGCCATCATCGCCAGCCCGGCGGGGGCGCTCCACAGGCCCATCGCGACCATCGACTGCCCCAGGCCGTGCCCGGTGGCGATCGGCAGCTGCAGGATCTGCGGCAGGATCAACAGCTGCGCGTACAGTCCCATCCCCACGGTGACCGAGGCGATGTTGGTCATGAGCACAGGGCGACGGGCGGCCACGCGCAGGTCAACGATCGGCGAGCGGTGCCGCAGCACCCACAGACCCCAGACCGGGAAGGCGACCGCGGCGAGCAGGAACAGGCCCAGCGTGAGCGGCGAGGCCCAGCCCCAGTCCGCCCCCTTGGACACCGCCAGCAGCAGCGCGACCAGCCCCACTCCCAGGCCGAGCGCGCCGATCAGATCCAGCGTGCCGTCCGGCTTGGCCGCGGGAAGAGTCTTGAGCCGGACGGCCATCAGCAGCATGATCCCCAGGCCCATGATCGCCGAGCCCCAGAACATCCACTGCCAGGACCCGTACTGGGCCAGCGCGGCGGCGGCCGGCAGCCCGAGCGCGCCGCCCACCCCGAGCGAGGAACTCATCAGCGCGATAGCGGGTCCCAGTCGCGCGGGCGGCAGGATCTCCCGCATGGCCGCGATACCGATCGGGATCACGCCGATCCCTACGCCCTGCAGCGCGCGGCCGATGAGCATCGCCCATAGTGATCCCGAGAGAGCGCAGAGCACAGAGCCGAGCACCATGACCGCCGTGCAACCGATCAGGACGTACTTCTTCGGGTAGAGGTCCCCGAGGCGTCCCATGACCGGTCCCGCTACCGCGCCGGCGAGCAGGGTGATGGTCACGACCCACGAGGCGTTGACGGCGCTGGTGTTCAGGATCGAGGGCAGCAGGGCCAGCAGCGGGATGACCAGCGTCTGACTGAGCGAGACGACGATCCCGCCGAACGCCAGGACCACGACGAGGCGGTTGTCGTCTCGCCGGGCGGCGTCCGCGCCGCGCACCTGTGCACTCATCCCGTGTCCTTCCGAAGCCCTTCGTCGGACATTACAGACAGGTGTTGAATCCGTTCTAATTCCTGATTCGTGGGGACGGTGACCGTTCCGATACCCGTTCGTGCTTGTCCGAGCAGGGACGCACTGACATGGTCACGAAGATGACCACCACCGATATGACCCGACGCCCCAGCCGCCGGCCTCCCGCTTCCGTGGGGCCCCTCGCCGTCGCCACGATCGTCGCCCTGGCCACGGCCGTCATGATCCCGGCCAACGCGAATGCCCAGGACTCCTCGGCCATCCCCGAGCTGTTCCCCGCCCAGAACCGCCTCGTCGCCATGGGCGGGTCCCCCACCGGACAGTGCTTCGGTGCCGTCTCCACCTCGATAAATCCCGACGCCTACCCCAACTCGTCTTCCGTCGGCTGGGCGTTCGGCGTCCTCGGGGTGGGGCCCTGCGATCTCACGGTGACCTTGTCCTGGAAGAACCTGGACACGGGCGCGACCGGCGAGAAGACCGCCCACGTTCCGGCCCCGCGGATCTCCGGCGGCGTCCCGGACCCGATCAATCACCCATACGAGGCGATCATGAACACCGGTGGCGGGCCGATCGAGTACACCCTGATCACCGACGGCGGCGCCGTCGCGGGCCCGATCACCATCACCACCCCGGCACACACCGGCTGATCCGACCCGCCGGACCGGGCCGGAGCCGCGCGTCAGCCGAGCAGCGCCTGCGCGGCCAGACGCCAGTCCGCCACCGGCGGGACCAGCACGTTCTCACCCAGCACCTGCACGAGCACGGTCGAGGCGCCGGCATCGAGATGCTCCTGCACCCGCGCCCGCGTGGTCTCCAGCCCGCGCGTGACCAGCGCCGCCCTGAGCCGGTCGCTGCCCCCGCGCACGTAGTCGGACTCATCGAACCCCTGCCGGGTCCACGAGTTCCGATAGTTCGGCAGACCCGTGTAGACGTTCAGGTGGTCGTGGGCGCGGGAACGCCAGAGCTCGTCGTCATCGTCGACCCCCTCGGCCACCACCGCGGCGGTCTCCACGACCAGGGCCGGGCCGTCGTCGGCGGTCCCGCCGAGGATCTCGCGCGCCTGGGCGGTGTGCTCGGGCAACGTCAGGTACGGGTGCGCGCCGGCGGTGCGGTCGCGCGCCAACTCCAGCATCTTCGGGCCCAGCGCGGCGAGCACGACCGGCGGCATCACGTCCTCACCCGCGGCGAGCGCGCGCGTGCCGTCGAGTGCGTCGAGGTACTCGCGCATCGCCGCGAGCGGTCGGCCGTAGAGGTGCCCGCGATGCCGCTCGACCAGCGGCGCGTGCGAGACGCCCAGACCCAGCACGAACCGGCCCGGGTGGAGCGCTTCGAGCGTGCGGGCGGCCGCGCCGGCTGCGGAGGCGTCGCGGCCGTAGATGTTGGCGATGCCGGTGCCGATCACCATGCGTCGCGTCGCGCCGAGATACATCTGGGCGGCGGTGAACGCCTCCCGGCCCACGGCCTCGCCGAACCAGAGCGAGCCCCAGCCCTGGTCATCGAGCTCGCCGAGGACATCGGGGAGCTGCGCGGGCGTCAGACCCTCGAGGGAGCCGGTCCACAGTCCGACGCGACCCAACTGGCCGCGGCCGGCGGGACGGCCCGCGCTGCTGGCGGTGGTGCTGGCGGTCGGGTCAAGGTTGCCACTCATATCCCAGAGTGTGCCGGACTTGGACGGCCGTCTGGGCCAAACGCCCGCGGCCACCACGGGGCCGGTCCAGACTGGCCGGGAACGTGTTGCAGAACAGCACCGAGGAGACGAGACGCCGATGTACGAGTGGTCCGAGACCGACCTGATGATCCGCGACGCCGTGCGGGCCTTCATCGACAAGGAGATCCGCCCGAACCTCGACGCGTTGGAGAGCGGCGAGATCCCGCCGTATCCGACCATTCGGAAGTTGTTCGCCGAGTTCGGAATCGACGCCATGGCACGCGACGGTGTGGAGAAGATGCTGGCCCGGGAGCGGGCAAAGGCCTCCGGCGAGGCACAGGGTGGCGCGTACGGTGGCACGCCCGCGGGCGGCTCCGTCGCAGGTGGTGACGACGACAACGCCGCCGGCACTTCCGACACCGGGAGCGGTGGCGGCGCGTTCGAGGGCCAGGACTCGCTCATGGCCGTGGTGACCAGCGAGCTGGCCGGTGTGTGCATGGGCCTGGTGTCGGCGCTCGGGGTGAGCCTCGGGCTGGGGGCCACGACCATCATGTCGCGGGGGACGCTGGCACAGAAGGAACGCTGGCTGCCGGGGATCGTGACCGTGGAGAAGGTGGCCTCGTGGGCCATCACGGAGCCGGACTCGGGCTCCGACGCGTTCGGCGGGATGCGGACTTATGTGCGGCGCGACGGCGAGGATTACATCCTCAACGGCCAGAAGACGTTCATCACCAACGGCCCGTACGCGGACGTGATGATCGTCTACGCCAAGCTCGACGAGGGCGGCGCGGGCGGTTCGTCCGGCGGCGCGTCTGCTGAGGAGAAGCGCAACCGCAAGGTTCTCACCTTTGTGCTGGACAAGGGCATGGAAGGGCTGACCCAGAGTGCACCTTTCGCCAAGATGGGACTGCACAGTTCCCCCACCGGCGAGCTGTTCTTCAACGACGTCCGCCTGGGCCGCGACCGGCTGCTCGGCGAGTCCGAGGAGGGCCGCGGCGGGGACGGGCGCGAGTCGGCGCGGTCGAGTTTCACGGCGGAGCGGACGGGCGTGGCCATCATGGCGCTCGGGATCATCGAAGAGTGCCGCCGACTGTGCATCGACTACGCGCGCGAGCGGACGCTGTGGGGCCAGGAGATCGGGAAATTCCAGCTCATCCAGCTCAAGCTCGCCAAGATGGAGATCGCGCGGATCAACGTGCAGAACATGGTCTTCCACTCGATCGAGCGCGCCCGGGCCCGCAAGCCGCTGTCACTTGCGGAGGCCTCGGCCATGAAGTTGTACTCCTCCGAAGCTGCCACGGACGTGGCGATGGACGCCGTGCAGCTGTTCGGCGGTAACGGCTACATGGCCGAGTACCGGGTGGAGCAACTTGCCCGCGACGCCAAGTCCCTCATGATCTACGCCGGTAGCAACGAGATCCAGGTGACCCACATCGCCAAGGGGCTGCTGGCGCGGTGAGACCGTCGGCTTCCACCGAGCGCTTTCATCACCGTGATGTCCCGTCGTTACCTACAGCTTGTATTCTGTAACGCTACTGCCTGAGTAGCGCATCAGATGAATCGTTCGCCGAACCTTTAGCAGCGCGTAGAGGCAGGCCCTGAAGGTGTACACGAGGTCTCCCTGTCCCGACCTCGTCAGGAAATCAGCACCTAACAACCCAGCATTCAATCAGTAGACAGATCAGTAAGCTAAAGTCACTGCGCGCTCGCACTGTACTGTGGCTGAGAGGCGAACTCGTGCCTGGTAGTTTCTTTCGACTAAGTTGCGCGCTCGAATATTGCGGCTAAGCCTTGGCCGCCCCCGATGCACATCGTTTCGAGTCCGTAACGCCCATCTCGGCGATCGAGTTCTCGCAGCAACGTAGCAAGAATGCGGGCACCGGTCGCTCCGACCGGATGTCCAAGGGAGATACCCGAACCATTCGGGTTGAGGCGTGGATCGTCAGACGCGAGACCCCACATTCGGGTCACCGCAAGCGCCTGTGCTGCAAACGCCTCGTTGAGTTCGATGACGTCCATATCTGCAAGCGAGAGCCCTAGCCGGGTCAGCACCTTCTCTGTTGCGGGCACCGGTCCGATGCCCATCGTCCGTGGAGGCACGCCCGCCACCGCCCAGCCAGCTAACCGAGCCAGGGGGCGCAGTTGGAGGCGCGCAGCCATCTCTGAAGTGGTGACGATCGCGATTGCCGCGCCATCATTCTGCCCGCTCGAGTTACCGGCGGTCACGGTCGAGTCAGGGTCCACTTTGGACCGGATCGCAGGTAACTTCGCAAGGGATTCGATGCTCGTATTTGGGCGGGGATGCTCATCAGTGTCGATCTTTAGTGGATCCCCTCTGCGCTGCGGCACTGATATCGGAACTATTTCTGCGGCGAATGCGCCGCTCTCCTGAGCGGCGACGGCGCGCTGGTGAGATTGTGCCGCCAGGGCATCTTGGTCGCCTCTGCTTATGGCAAACTCGGCACGGAGGTTCTCAGCAGTCTCGATCATGCCACCGGGAACTGGGAAGTTTCGCCCCCCGGCTGTGACTCGGGCCCGGGCCAGCCGGTCGCTGAGGGTGACGGATTCGCTCCGAACCCCGTATCGCATTCCTGTGGTGTAAAACTCGGCCTGGCTCATTGACTCAACGCCGCCAGCTAGGATCAGGTCGCTGTTTCCGGATTGGACTTGCATGACAGCAGTAATAATCGCTTGCAGCCCGGAGCCACACCGACGGTCGACTTGGAGGCCGGGCACGGATTCGCCAAGGCCAGCGTTCAACGCGGCGACGCGGCCGATCGCGGGAGCCTCCCCGTTGGGAGAGGCCTGACCGAGTATGACGTCGTCGATGTCCGCGCCGACTAGGCCGGCACGAGAGACGATTTCGGCAATAACGGTTGCTGCGAGATCCTCGGGAGCGAGGCCTCGGAATACTCCGCCGAAGCGGCCGACGGGAGTACGAAGCGGTTCGCAGATTACTGCATCGGGCATTGGTGGCTCCTCGAGTCAGGACCGGGCGTTCAAGTATCTATCTGCACGGGGTTCACGAAAGTATCAGCGTTACAGTCTCGGCGGCGAGGGCGGGCTTGTCACCACCGTCGATCTCGACCAGATAACTGACCGTGAGAAACATATTCTCGGATTCCGATCGAAAATCTTTGATCGTGGCGATCAACCGTATTCTGTCTCCGGCTCGGACCGCTTGTGGATATCGGACCTTATTGCTGCCATAATTTATACGAGCCGAACCTGCTTCGATTGTGTATAGCTCTGCCGAGAGAGCCGGCAGCAGCGACAGTGTGAGATAGCCGTGGGCTATCGTTGTGCCATAGGGGCCAATAGCTGACCGCTCGACATCGCAGTGAATCCACTGATGATCGTTTGTCGCGTCGGCGAAAGAGTCGATACGGTCCTGGTCGATCGTGAACCACTCAGTCGGCCCAATCTGCTGACCGAGCGCCTCGTGGATCTCAGCGACGCTGGCGAAGGTCCGGAGCGCCATGTTGAATTCTCTCTTTCCTGAGCTCAGATGTGCCTGCCACCAGTCACTTCGGCAACTGTGCCGGTCATGTATGACGACATATCAGATGCGTAGAAGAGCGCCACGGACGCCACCTCCGAAGGCTCGCCGGCTCGCTGCATGGGTATTTCAGCCATTTTCTGGTCCCATACCTTCTCGGTCATCGCCTCAGTCATCGCGGTCCGGATGAGGCCGGGCTGGATGGCGTTGATTCGCACGCCTACGTGCGCCACTTCTTTGGCGGCAGCCTTGGTCAGACCCACTATCCCGGCTTTCGCCGCGGAATAGTTTGTTTGTCCGACGAAGCCCACCTTTCCTGAGATCGATGAGAGATTGATGATTGATCCACCGCTCGCCTCTCGCATGAGTGCAGCGGCTTGGCGAGTTCCGTTCCAGCATCCCCGTAGGTGCACCCTGATGACGTCGTCGAACTGCTCGTCGGTCATGTTGCGCATAGTGGCGTCCCGCGTGATTCCTGCGTTGTTGACCATGATGTCGAGGGAGCCGAAGATGCCGGTCGTCTGGGCAAGCAGGTCGGCCACGTCCTCAGACGAGGCGACGTCGCAGCGGAAACCATGAGCGTCGCCACCCAGCGTCTGCGCTGCGATCCGCGCCTTCTCGCCGTCAAGGTCTCCGATCACCACTCGGGCGCCGTGCCCGGCGAAAGTCTGCGCGATCGCCAATCCGATGCCTTGCGCACCGCCGGTGATCACCGCTGTACGTCCTGTCAGCATGTCCCTGCCCTTTCGTAGTTGTGGAGTCTGGTCAGTGCGCCTGCACCGGCGAGTGCACGCTGGCTTGGTGAACCACTCCAGTCGCCACCAGTTCGTGGACGGTGTGGGTGCCCAAGCCGACCTCAGCGAGCAGGTCACGGGTGTGTTCTCCGAGTGCGGGAACCGCACCCATGGCCGCATCGACATCGTCAAAGGTCACCGGAGGGAGCAACGCCTCCACCGTTGCGAACTCGGTTGGGATCGTTCGCCACCGGTTCCGTGCGCGGAGTTGAGGATGGTCAACGGTCTGTCCAACGTCCTTGATCTGCGCCGCGGGTATACCTGCCGCCACGAGTCGGGCGTCGAGCTCTTCGCTCGTCCATCGCGCGGTACGCGCTCCGACTTCCGCATCACAATCCGAGCGGTTCCGGACGCGTTCGATGTTCGACACAAACCGCGGATCATCGATCAGCTCCGGGGCACCGAGTACATCGCGTGCGAGCGAACGCCACCCCGATTCGCTCTGCACACCGATTAGTACCTGTCCGTCGCTGGTGGGGTAGGCATCGTACGGCGAGATCGAAACGTGGCTCAGTCCCATCCGTGGTGGCTGCACTCCCGCATACTTGCGGGTGTAGACGGCGTGCCCCATCCACTCGACGGTGGCTTCGAGCATCGACACCTCAACGGCGGCGCCCTCACCGGTTCTGGTTCGACGAAAGAGCGCCGCTAGCACGGCCTGGGCGCAGTACATCCCGGATGCGATGTCTGCGGTCGGGATGCCGGTCTTGACTGGCGTATCGGGGGTTCCGGTGATCGAGATGAGGCCGGCTTCCGCTTGGATCAGCATGTCGTAGGCTTTGCGGTCCTCAAACGGCCCACCGCGTCCGAAACCTGAGAGGTCTACGGTGATCAGCTCCGGTTGTTCGGCGCGCAGGGCGCCGGAACCGAGCCCTAGACGTTCGGCAGCTCCGGGCGCGAGGTTCTGTATGAACACGTCAGCTCGGCTGACAAGTCGCCGAACCGCATCGCGTCCGGCGTCCGTCTTCAAATCGATGGCGACCGACTCTTTCCCGCGATTGAGCCAGACAAAATGTGCTCCGGTGCCATGCACTCCGGTGTCGTATCCACGGGCGAGGTCTCCACCGTCGATGCGTTCCACCTTGATAACGCGCGCTCCAAGGTCAGCGAGGTTCCGAGTCGCCAGCGGGGCTGCGACTGCTTGTTCTAGAGCAACAACGGTTACACCGTCTAGCGGAAGACTTGTGCTCGTCATCGATTGGCCTTCTGGGCTGCGCGAACCAATCCCCCACCGATGATCAGTCGCTGGATCTCGCTGGTGCCCTCATACAGTCGCAGTAGCCGCACATCGCGATAGATGCGTTCGACCGGTACCTCTCGCATGTAACCGCTACCCCCGTGTACCTGGACCGCTAAGTCGGCCACTCTCCCCACCATTTCTGTGCAGTAGAGCTTTGCTATCGAGGGGGCCAACCGGCGGTCCTCCCCCGACACCCATTTGGCCGCCGCGTCCCGGACCAGCGCCCGCCCGGCGGAAACGCCGGTCTGTTGATCAGCAAGCATCGCCTGAACCAGCTGAAAGCTCCCGATCGGCGTACCCCCCTGGGTGACTGACGCCGCGTATGCGACCGACTCATCCAGGGCGCGCTGGGCCTGACCGACCGCGAGTGCCGCGATATGTACCCGGCCCCTCGCCAGTGAGGTCATCGCGGCGGAGTAGCCGGCGTCCTCGTTGCCGCCGACCAGGGCAGACGCAGGAACCCGGACGGCGTCGAAGTGGACGTCTGCCGTCCACGAACCTGCTTGACCCATCTTCTTGTCCGGGCTTCCCACCGACAACCCTGGCGCGCCTGATGGCACGAGAAAGACGGCGATGCCGGTGCCGTCCTCGTCCGCCGGACGCGTTCTGGCGAACACGACGAACAGATCCGCGAGCGGCGCATTGGTGATGAACCGCTTCTGGCCGCTAATGACCCAGTCGTCCCCATCGCGTACTGCCCGCGTGCATAGGCCTGCCGGATTGGACCCTGCGCCGGACTCGGTCAACGCGAATGACGCGACGATCTCACCGGAAGCGATCCCCTCAAGCCAATCCGCTTTCTGCTCGTCGGTGCCGAATCCGACGAGGACCTGCCCTGCGATTCCGTTGTTCGTGCCGAACATCGAGCGAAGCGCGAGCGAGGTGTAGCCGAGCTCCATCGCGACCTCGACATCTTGCGCGAGGTCGAGCCCCAATCCGCCCCATTGCTGGGGAATTGCGTAGCCGAACAGACCCATTGCCCGTGCTGCCTCGCGGATGTCGTCCGGGATCGCATCGAGATCCGCGATTTCCGCCTCTCGTGGGACCACCACGTCTCTGACGAAGCGACGAATCTGCCTCACGACCTCGGATAGAACGTCTTCTGGAACATCGGCATTCGTGTTCATAGATCTACTATCACCCACCCATTGTTAATGGTCCAATATCAATTAGCCACTTCTGACATAACGCTCTTGCATATATGAGATCCTGCGTCGGTGGCCACGCTATGGCCGAAGAGGAACGCAGCGTGTCACGCAGTAGCGCGGCGCCGAGGGTGCCTCCGATGTCACCGTCAGATTTCGGTGGCCACGGACTCCAGACCGGCTGGCAGCACCACTGTCTTGACCACGGTGTACTCCCTAATGCCCTCGAGGCCCTTCTCGGTGCCGATGCCGGACGCGCCCCGCCCACCTATCGTCGCCTCGGTACCGCCGCTGGCGCCGTAGCCGTTTATCCAGAAGAACCCCGTGTTGACCTTCCGAGCGGTACGCATCGCGGTCGCCAGATTCGAGGTCCAGCAGCCACCAGCGAGGCCGTACTCCGAATCATTGGCCATCGCGATGGCGTCGTCCGCATCCGTGAATCGTTGGACCACTAACACCGGTCCGAAGGTCTCTTCGGTGAGCGCGGAGCAGTTGACCCCACTCGGTATCTCCAGGATCGTGGGGCGATAGAAAGCCCCCTGAACAGCAGCTGCCGTGCCGCCACACAGGAGGTGAGCGCCCGCCGAGACCGCGTCGTCAACAATCGCTTGCACCCGCTCCACGTCATCACGTGAGACGAGGCAGGCGACCTGTGTCTGCGGGTGGAAAGGGTCACCTACGGCGATTCCCTCAGCTGTTTCAACCAGCTTCGCGATGAACGCCTCGGCGATCGATTCCTGCACTAGCAGGCGTGATCCCGAAAAGCAGCGCTGTCCGGCATTGCGGAAGATGGCGGTCGCAGATCCGGCTACCGCCGCGTCGAACGGCGCATCCTCGTAGACAATGTTCGCGGATTTACCGCCCAACTCCAGCAGCACCTTTTTGAGTTGGCGGGTGGCCTGCGCACCCACGAGTGCACCCACCGTGCTGCTGCCTGTGAACGTCACCATCGTCACCTGCGGCGCGTCGATGATCTGCGACCCCACCGACGCACCTCCGTGCACGAGATTGACCACCCCCGGCGGGACGCCTGCCTGTTCGAGGCAGCGGACAAACTCGACAACGGCGAGAGGCGCCTGTTCCGGGGCCTTGGCCACGACCGTGTTGCCCGTGGCCAGCGCTGGAGCGATCTTCATCCCGCAGAAGATGAGCGGTGCATTGAAGGGCATCACCACGCCCACCACACCAACTGGTTCGATCCAGGTCATGGCCTCGACGTCACCGCCCGTGGGCAGTGTCGCCCCGAAGAGGCGCGTGGCCCACCCGGCGGCCGAGCGCAAGAACTCGGCACATCCGAGAACGTCTCCCCGCGCACCTGAGTAAGTTTTGCCGTTGTCGAGGGCCACAAGGGTGGCGAGACGATCCAGGTCGGCAACCATCAGCTCTGCGGCATGCTCGAGCATGCGAGCACGGTCGCGCGCCTTCATCGCGGCCCAGGCCGGCTGCGCCTCTTTTGCTGACGCGGCGGCTCGAGTCACTTGGGATGGCGAAGCCGGGCGCAACCAGGCCAGAGAGTCCCCGGTGATCGGCGTCCGAACCTCGAATGGCTCACCCTCTCCCTCGAGCCAGCTACCGGCGATAAATGAATGCTCGGCTTCCGGAATCCGGGCATCGACCAGAGTCCGGGCAAGACGTTCGGCATCCGGTGCGATAAAACGGGTCACTTCGGATCAACCTTCGGCTTGAGACTCCCGGTCGAGCCAGCGATCAACCCACCGTCGACGACGAGTTCCGCACCGCTGATATACGAGGCACCGTCGCTCAGCAGAAAGAGCACCGCCTCAGAGATTTCAGCTGGCTCACCGATTCGTCCGATCGGAATCCGTCCAACTGATTGATTGATTGCGCCTGCAGCTTTCTGCTTGGCGATGAAGTCGGTGTCGACCAGTCCGGGCAGGATGGTATTCACCCGAATGCCGTGACTCCCCAAGGCCAGCGCGGCACTCTTGGACATCATGCGCACCGCGCCCTTGGTCGCCTGATAGGCGAAAGACACCTCGGACGCGAACTTGCCGAGAGTTGAGGCGATGTTGACGATCGCGCCGCTTCGCGCGTCGACCATATGCGGGGCGACGGTCGCCATGCCGAGCCAAACTCCTACTTGATTGACGCCAATGACGGCGTTCCAGATCTCAGGCGTCGTGTCGAGGACCGTTCCGCCCAGCGAGATCCCAGCATTGTTCACCAAGCCGTCAATGCGGCCATGTCGGTCGATGACATCCGTGACGACTGAGGTCCATTCCTGCGCGTCGGAGACATCCAGGTGGTGAAACGTCGCGTCGAGACCGGCAGCACGGAGCCGGTTGGCCTCTTTCTCACCTCGTTCGCCGTCAACGTCCGTCATCTGCACGATCGCGCCACTGGCGGCCGCCGCTTCAGCGTGCGCGAGCCCCTGCCCGCGCCCGGCGCCAGTAATGAGTATCACTCGGTCAGTGAGACTACTCATGCTTTCAGTCCTCCATTCCAAAGAACTCATTGCCGGGCATCTCAGTGATCACGCCCTGATCGACCATGGATTGCAGCGTCGCTTTGAGCTCGTCGGCTTCCGGGCCAGGGAAGGCCTTGACATCGAAGTTGATTGCGCCGGACTCGATGAGCTCCTTGACGACGCCTGGCGCTCGGCCTCCTTCCACAGCGCGCTCGTTGACCTGGTCGGCGTGAGCGAGCATCCAGTCAGCCTGCTCTGCGTAGGCGTCCATAAGGCGGTCCGAGACAGACGAGTCAACCTTCTCATCGTTGACTGCTACGACGAACTGGATGAACGGCTTCTTGCCGTTCGCAAGCTCGTCAGCGTCGGCCACGATCTTGACATTGGGAAAGCGCTGCTTGGCCTCAAAAAGCGCCTCTCCCCACCCCATCGCAAAGTCCGCGGTACCGGCTGCGAGTTGCTGGATCGCGGTCGAGGAGCTGTCGCCGTTAACTACCTCGTAGTCCGTATCAGCGTCCAGACCGGTCTTGTCGAGAATCTGCAGTTGCACGTTTGACCATGTACCGGTCGTCGACGGCGCGACCATGCGGCGGCCACGTAGGTTGTCCGTGGTCAGCTCGGCCCCCTGGGAGAGCACGGCGGCGTTCGACCTGGCGAACGAACCGGCGAGTCGGATGGGCGCTCCCTGGACGGCGCTAGACGCGAAAGACTCCGGGCCCCCAACCACCGCGTCGACCCGGCCTCGCGATAGGTCCGTGTAGAGGGCTTGGAGGTTCGTGTATTCCTTGTATTCGATCGAAATGTCGTGCTCGGCCAGTAGCTCGGTGTTCTCAGCCAGATACCGGCTGGTGAGCGACGTTGTCGCGATGGTTCCGGCGTTCCACTGCCCCAACACGATGGTGTTGTCGGAGGGATCGGCCTCGCCAGCGGAACATCCGGCGAATGTGACGGCTGTGGCCACCGCGACCACAGCGGACAGAATTTTCTTCATAGGGTTCTCTTCTCGTTTGTAGGTCAGACGTCCGTGGAGCTACCGGGGTCGAGCATGATGTTCTGTATCTCGCGCCTGACCTCAGCGAACTCCGGGGTGCCCACGGGAGCGACATCTCGCACCTGGTACTCCCTCAGAATCTTGGCGGGGCGGCCTAGCAGGATGACCCTGTGGGCCAGATCGAAGGCCTCTTCGATGTTGTGGGTGACGATGATCGACGTGATTTCTTCCTCATCCGCCAACTCGACGAAATCTTTCCGCAGCGTCTTCGCGGTGACCTCGTCCAGTGCGGAGAAGCTCTCATCGAGAAGTACGAAAACCGGTTGGACGGCGAAAGCCCGGGCCAACGACACTCGCTGACGCATTCCGCCTGATAATTGATTCGGGTAGAGGTCAAAAGAATCCCCGAGATGCATCTTCTCGAGCCAGTACCTGCCCGCCCGCTCACGCTCACCACGGCCCTGGCCGAGGATCTCGCCACCGACGCACACATTGTCAAGGGCTGTCCGCCACGGCATAAGACGTGCCTGCTGAAATGCCATACCGATTCGGCCTTGCAGCTTCTTATGCTGCACATACGGATCGAAATTGTCGATCCGGACCGTCCCGCTGGTAGGCGCCATGTTGCCGATCAGCAGGTTGAGAAGCGTCGACTTGCCGGCACCGGTACGTCCGAGGATGGCAATGCGCTCTCCTCGCCGGACCTGAAGGTTCAGGCCTTCCACAGCGAGCAGATCGCCAAAGTAATGCTGGACCTTATCAAACGATATCACGGTGTCAGGCAAAACATTTGTATCAGATTGAGTCATCGCACTACCGCCTCGGTACGCCAGCGGAGGATCCGCTTCTCGGCCAGATCTATGATTCTCAGGATGATGAAGTTGATGATCACGAGGATGATGGTCCAGCCAAGGATCATGTCGACCTGGTAGGTCGCCTGCGCCTTGCTGAATTGCTGACCGACACCGTTGCTGGCGCCGATGAGCTCGAAGAACACCAGTAGTTTCAGAGTCATTGCGGCCGTGGAACGCAACGTCATTATGAGCGTGACAAAGGACTGCGGCACCAGCAAGATGCGCAGAACCTGCCAACGGTTCGGGCGGAATTGATCAATCGCCTCAAGCAGATCCTTGTCCATGTCGCGGATGCCTTCGTACACCGCGATGACGAAGAACGGGAAAGCGATCAGAAATGTCGTGAAGAAGATGCGGAGTTCGATATTCTCGATCCACAACACCGCGAGCAAAACCCATGAGAGCGCGGGAATAGCCTGGATGATCGCCGTGACCTGTCGCATGTAACGCCCGAAGTATTGACGAAAGGCGCCCATCAAGAGACCAATAGCCCATCCGGCCACCACGGCTGCCGCGAGCGCCACCACATACCGGCCAAGCGTGATAAACAAAGGCTCGTACAACGTGGTCACGATTGTCACCACAGACGAAAGAATTTCGCCCACAGTAGGGAAGATGAACCGCGGCAGAGTGAGCGAACCGATCCATAGCAGGAGCAGAAATGTCAGTACCGCCGCCGGAGTAGCCCAGTTTTGTTTAAGGTAGCGACCGGATTGCCTCATCATCCGTCCACCTCGGCAAGGAATTGATCTACAAGGGCGGAATAGCGGTCGAAGTCCTCGGCAAACCCATAATGGCCCACACCGCTGAGTTCGTGGAATCTCGAGTCAGCAACAAGGTCGTCTATGACCCGCATCCCCGCCGGCGGGCACGCGGTGTCACACTCGCCCGCGATCAATAGCGTTGGCACAGCGAGTTCGCGTAGTGCCGGCCGACCGTCGTACTTGGTCAGCGCAGTCAGAGAACGCTCGAAGACGTCAGTGTCCATCTCGGAAATGACCTGCACGACCAGGTCAACGTCCTTACCCGCTGCTCCAGGCCCCATCATCTTCCGGAGCAGCTTGGGCGCGTACTCGGCCACGGTCATGCCCTGCCGAATGGGATCCAGTCGTTCGTGTAGGAATCGGTCCTGATCCTCTGCCGTACGAGCTTTGAATCCTGCCGACGCTGCCGACAACACCACCCCGCTGACAGTCCGCGAGGTCGCGTTGACTGCGAGCGGCGCGATCAACGATCCCATCGAATGACCCAGCACCACGTTTCGGCTCGTGCCGAGTGCATCGATCATGCCGATAGCCGCATCAGCAAACCCTTCCACCGTGGCGGACGCCGGCGAAGCGCTCACCCCGTACCCCGGGCAGTCCCAGGCGACAACGCGCCGGCCGCCGTCCGCGAGGTGATCTTGCAGTCGACGAAAGTAGCGCCCATCACCGTATGCGCCGTGCAAAAGGAAGACGGTCGTCTCCCCCTCGCCGGCTTCTCGAAAGTGCGGAAGCGTAGTGGGCATCGGCGTCATCTCCTGTTCGGTCGGCAGTCACGCTGCGTCAGTGCTCCGTGACCTACGACACTTTCAGGAAATGGCCATGCAAGTCCAATACTTATTCGGCGGAACAGTCATGCCTTTGGCTTATCGATCCGCGTCGAGAGGGGTAGGAATGGTGGCGCGAGCGACCTCGATGACCGCTCGCAGGGCTGGTGACTCATTGTCCCTACGCCAGGCGAGCGCTGATTCGATTCGTGGCAGCGCGCCGCGCAGGGGCTTGCACACCACTCCGGATCGCCGCAGATGAAGGACGGATGAGACGGTGATGGTGACGCCCACCCCCGCGGCGACGAGATCGAGGATGGTCAGCGAGTCTGGCGCCTCCTGGACAATCCTCGGTGTGAATCCCGCCTCATGCGTCACCCGGATAAGGGCATCGCGGACGCTGGACCCCCCCGTGCCGGGAAATGTGACGAACGGACTGTCGGCCAAGTCCGCGACGTCGATGCTGTCCTTCTCGGCCAGTGGATGGTCGGACGGAAGAGCAGCAATCAACGATTCCAGCTGCACGACGAAGGTCTCGATCTGTGAATGCTTGACGGGAAGTCGCACGAGGCCGAGATCCATTTTCCGCGAATCAACTCGGTGGATAACCTCGCCAGAGTACATCTGGCCGAGCAGGCTCAGACGAATCCCCGGGTAGGCGGCGCGGACAGCGCGAGTGACTTGTGGGACCACGTTGTGGGCACTTGCTCCAGCAAAGCCCAGACTCACCCGACCGACTACACCATCTGGGGCCTGGACAACGAGCTTGGCAGTCTCGACGTCGTCAAGAATGCGCAGAGCAACTGGGAGAAGTTGCTCCCCGGCCTGAGTAAGACTCACCGACCGCGTGCTGCGCTGAAACAAGGTGACGCCGAGTTCTTTCTCGAGTGCGGCCACCTGCTGACTCAGTGCCGGCTGCGCAATATGGAGCTGTGCTGCCGCACGCCCGAAGTGAAGATGCGTGGCCACCCCCACGAACCCTGCGAGGTGTCGAAGTTCCACCCGGGCCCCCTTTCCTGGCACGACTGCCGCTCCAGCCGTGAGATGAGCAGGTACGGCGTAACGCGAGCGCCAACCAGCACACGCGCAACCCCTAAGCGCCCAACCAACAACTTGTGCCAAACATCACAATAGCACACATTGATATCTATATGCAATCAATCGTGTACTTATAGATTCCGTTGTTGCACACTCGCTGTATTGAGCCGCTGGCTCAACATTCCGACGGCAAGGAAGAGAATCTGCGATGTCTGACCACGATCCCCTTTACATCAGCGTCCCTCACGAGCATGAGACCGATAACCCCTTCCTACAGGGGCCGTTCAAGGCACAACGGAACGAGCTCGATGCAACACACGACGAGCTCACGATCACCGGAGAGGTCCCCAAAGACCTCTTCGGCATGTACGTGCGTAACACGCACAACCAAGCTCAGGCACCCCTGGGCATTTACCACCCGTTCGACGGAGACGGCATGCTGCATGCCATCCGCTTCGAAGACGGCAAGGTCGAGTATCGAAACCGTTTCGTCCGGACGACCGGCTTCCTTGCCGAGCAGGGCGCTAAGAAATCACTGTGGCCTGGCCTCCTACAGCCGGGTGACTACCAGCGTCGCGGATGGGGCTCGATGGGAGTAATGAAGGACAACGCGGGCACGGACATCAATGCTCACGCCGGCCACCTCATCGCGTCAATGTCCCAAGGCAGCGAGCCCTGGGCCCTGAGCCCCGACACGCTTGAGACCCACGGAGCGCACGAGTGGGGGCGCCTAGTACCAGACGGTCTCTCGTCCCACTACAAGGTGGACCACGAGACCGGCGACATGATTTTCTTCAACTACCCTGAAAAGTTCCCGCACATGCACTACGGCGTGATCTCCAAGGCCAACAAGCTAGTGCACTACGTGCCAATCGAGCTGCCAGGCGCACGCTGGCCACACGACATGGGCATGACCAAGAACTACTCGATCCTGCATGACCTGCCCTATTTCTTCGACCCCAAGCTGCTCAAGCAGGGCACACGCAAGCTCGAGTTCCACCGCGACATGCCCTCGCGTTTCGGGATCATCCCACGCTTCGGCCGCAGCGAGGACATCCGCTGGTTCGAGACCAAACCATGCTGGGTGATGCACCTGACCAACTGCTACGAGGACGGCGACTGGGTGATCCAGGACGGCTGCATCTGGGACAACCCGGTCAAGCCGCCGGTGGGCGATAACACCAACGTCTTCGCCAAGATCAGACGTCAACTGGACAAGCACGCCACGCACACGCACATGTACAGGTGGATGTTCAACCTGCGCACCGGTGAAACCCGCGAGTTCTCACTTGACGACGAAGTCACCGAGTTCCCAGTCGTGTCAAGCGACTACAACGGGATCAAGTACCGGTACTCGTATAATTCACTATTCGTACCGAACGAGTGGCTGATGGCCGGAGTCAAAAAGTACGACCTCGCGACTGGCAATTCCGCGCGCTTCGAATACGGCGAGGGGCGGTTCGGAAGCGAGTCCTGCATCGCACGCGCGGTAGGCGCCTCAGCCGAAGACGACGGCTATCTCATCAATTTCGTCACCGATGTCGGCCAGGACCGATCAGAGTGTCTGATCCTACGCGCTGACGACATCGCCGCCGGGCCCGTCTGCACGATCGTTCTTCCCGAGCGCATCTCAGTGGGCACCCATGCATGCTGGGTGGAGGGTGACCGTCTCGAGGGCGAAAACCGAAATGCTTCCGAGTTGGCAGGCATCGCATATGGCGACTCATTCCGCACAGTCGGGATTGACTCGATCAACACGCCGGAGGCAGCCATCGACTTCGCCGCGACAGAGCAATGATGCGTCCGACACCATCGGAGCGACCAGCTGGTCCGACAGCCGACGACTCCCCAATGACCTTCACCTTCTTGCATGGAATGAACAACGATGCCACTGTATGGGCACCCGTGATCAGATCACTCGATGGACTGGTGAAGCGCTCATTCGCTCCGGACCTCCAGCCACTCAGCTCAGTGGAAGAAATCGCCGACGACGTTGCCGAATCCGCACCTCCAGGAGTGCTGGTGGGGCACTCCTTCGGCGGGGCGGTTGCGATGGCCATGCTCGAACGGAATCCGCGGCTTGTCACTCACTTGGTGCTCGTCGCATCATCGCTCGGAGCCGACACCCCGGAGCAAGCCGACGCACGGCGGAAAAAAGCAGATCGACTCGATACCGAATCGGACTATATCGACTTCGCCGTCGAACTGATGCCGAAGGTGTACCACCCGACCCACGCTGCCGACACAGCAATGCGAGACGCGCGGCGTCGATCTGTCCGAACGTACGGCTTGCAACGGTTCAAAGCACATTCCTACGCCATCGGGAACCGACCTGACCGCACAACTACCGTTCGGAACACCACTGTACCGATACTGGTGGTCGCGCCTGAATCAGACACCGTGATTCTTCCCGAGCGGCAGGAACAGTTCGCTCGCGATGTGCGTGCCGACTTCCAAGTAGTCGCGAGCGCAGGCCATATGCTGCCCGCGGAGCGCCCAGAAGAACTCGCCGCCGTGATCGAGGACTGGCTGAGAAGAAACTGCGCGGACAACCGCGCACGCACAACGAATTCGTACTGACGGCATCCCAAGAAACCCCGCAAAGTTGCACCACCGACGCCTTAGCCCGCGGCGGGTTAAGCGGAAAGCAGAGTGTATGTCCAGCAAGATCATGACCGCGGCGGAGGCCGTCGCGGATATCCCGGCCGGGGCGTCGATCGCCGCGGGTGGGTTCGGACTGGTGGGGATCCCCCAGGTCGTCATCGAGGCGCTCGCCGCGCGCGATGTGGGGGACTTCGAGGTGTTCTCCAACAACGCCGGTGTCGACGGCAAGGGCCTGGGGATCCTTCTCGAGACCGGCAAGCTGCGCCGCATCGTGGCCTCGTATGTGGGGGAGAACAAGGAGTTCGCCCGCCAGTACCTGTCCGGAGAGCTGGAGGTCGAACTGACCCCCCAGGGCACGTTGGCCGAGCGGATGCGCGCCGGCGGCTCCGGGATCGGGGCCTTTTTCACCCGCACCGGCGTGGGCACCTTCGTCGCCGACGGCGGGATGCCATGGAAGTACGACTCCGACGGTGGCGTGGCTCTTCAGTCCCCGCCCAAGGAGACCCGTGAGATCCGCGGCCAGACCTACGTGCTCGAGCAGGCCATCGAGGCGGACTTCTCCGTCATCCGGGCCGCGGTGGCCGACCGCAGCGGCAATCTGCGGTTCAACCTCACCGCCCGGAACTTCTCGCCGCTGGCCGCGATGGCCGGCCGCGTGTGCATCGTGGAGGCGGAGAAGATCGTCGAGGTGGGCCAGCTCGCGCCGGACGACATCCACCTGCCAGGCATCTTCGTTCACCGCCTGGTGGAACTGACACCGGAGCAGGTCGCCGAGACCAAGTGGATCGAGAAGACCACCACCAACCCGCCCTCGGAAGGACAGCGCTGATGAGCAACACCGCCACGCCCGCCCGCCGCGACCGTCAGGCCATGGCCGCCCGCGCGGCACTGGAGCTGGCCGACGGGCAGTACGTCAACCTGGGGATCGGCCTGCCGACTCTAGTGCCCAACTACGTCCCCGAGGGCGTCGAGGTGACGCTCCAGTCCGAGAACGGCCTGCTGGGTATCGGACCGTACCCGCACCCCGACGAGGTGGACCCGGACCTGATCAACGCCGGCAAGGAGACCGTCACGACCCTGCCCGGCTCGTCGATCTTCGACTCGGCGACCAGCTTCGGGATGATCCGCTCCGGCAAGATCGACGTGGCCATCCTGGGGGCGATGCAGGTCAACCCCGCCGGCGACATCGCCAACTGGATGGTGCCCGGGGCCATGGTCAAGGGCATGGGCGGCGCGATGGACCTCGTCGTGGGGGCCCGACGGATCGTGGTGGTCATGGACCAGGTCGCCAAGGACGGCTCGTCCAAGATCGTCTCCGAGATCACCCTGCCCCTGACCGGGCTGGGATGCGTGAACCGCATCATCACCGAGCTCGGCGTGTTCGACCGCGACTCCGGCGGCCTGACCCTGATCGAGCTGGTCGACGGTGTCACCCTCGAGCAGATCACCGCCGCCACGGACGCACCCTTCCGAGTGAGCGGGGAACTGGCTGCAAGCTAGAACTCCAGCTCCGAGCCGACCCCGAAACCGATAACAACGCGGTCGGGCATGCAAAGCGCCGATGCACTCGTGTCGTCCGGTAACCAGACGTTATGACAAGTAAAAGGTGTCGAGGTGTCGATTGTGCGAACTCGACACCTCCCCGAATGGCTCGCAGCTCGTTCGAACTCGGGCTGCGCCTGACCTGCGAGCAGGTGCGCATCGCGCAGAACAACAAGGACCGCCTTGATTCAGCAAGGTCCGCCGACGGCGCCTGGGCGGTTCAGATCGTGGCCGAACTCGGCCGGGATGGGTTTGTCTCCCTGCTTGCGGGCAGCAAGAAAATCATCAACAAGTTGCACGCATCCGTCGTGGTCGACCGTGCAGAGCCCAGTGAGGCGAGCGAACACGACGGGGCCCAGGAGTTGAACAATCGCGAAGGTGGTGTCGATGTTGCCGAGCTGCGCCTGTACGTCAGGCTGTGTGAGGATGTGGTCAAAAGGCTGCCGGTACTCCTCGATGACTCGACTGCGCAGTGAGGTGATCGCGGCCGAATCGGCAGGATCGCCGCCGACTGATCCGATTGACAGCCAAGCCAGAGTCGTAATGTTCAGCGGCGCCTGGTCAATCAGGTCGGCTTGGGCCGTGAGAAGCGCGATGAGTTGGTCTCGTACCGACCCACTGTCGGCAGAGACCTCGACGCGAGGCAACAGCCGCTCGAAGGTCGCCGCAAGCAACTGGGCGGTCCCGCCGAAATGCCGATAGAGCGTGGCCCGCGCAACCTTTGACATTCGAGTGACCGCCTCGACGGTAACCGCCTCTACACCGCCAGTGCTCAGGAGATGCGTGGCAGCGTCGAGCAATCGTTTTCGTGAGCGCAGCAGTCGCGGATCGAGCTGATCGTCGTCCGTAGCGGGCCGGTCAGCACTCCAGTCGTTCACGCTCTCCCCTTCGGCCGACGGTCACTTCTCGTCCAAGCTAACCTGTCCAGCCAGCCGGATACTGTGATACTACTTGTCTCAGACCAAGACCGACCATCTCACAGCAAGGGGCCGGCGATGCACTCACCCCAACAGACCATCACCGAATCATCCCGGTGGACCCGAGCCGAATGGTGGATGCTCACGGTGTCGTGCCTAGCCGTGGCGTTGGTGGTCGCGGCCATGGCCGCGCTGTATTCGGCATTACCGGAGATTGCGGTAGAGACTGGAGCGACGCAAGCCCAGCTGACCTGGATCGTCGACGGCTACACGCTGGTACTGGCGTGCCTGGTCCTGCCCGCTGGAGCGATCGGTGACCGCTATGGCAGACGCGCGGTTCTCGTAATAGGCCTGGCGATATTCACCATGGCGTCCGCACTTCCCCTGCTGCTGTCTGACCCGGCCTGGTTGATCGCTGCGCGAGCGATTGCCGGGGCGGGCGCTGCACTGGTAATGCCCTCGACGCTATCGATTCTGACTGCTGGTTTCGCCGCCGTTCATCGCGGCCGAGCAGTAGGTGTGTGGGCTGGAGTCGCCGGCTCCGGAGCAGTGTTAGGCATCCTCGGCGCCGGGGTGCTGCTTGAGCGCTGGTCGTGGGTGTCGGTATTTGTCGGACTGACCGCAGCGGGAGCCCTACTGGCCGCGCTGGCATGCACGATCGCTGAGTCCAGCCAGCATGATCACCCTCCCGTGGACTGGGTGGGCGCGGCGGCAGCTGCAGTCGCGGTTGCGGGAATCGTATTCGCCACGATCGAGTTTCCCGCGCGGGGCTGGGCCGACCCGATCGTTCTCGCCAGCGCCGGGGCCGGTATGTTGGCGACAGCCTTTTTTATCCTGATTGAGCTGCGATCCTCGGCCCCCTTGTTGGATGTTCGGTTGTTCGCCAAGCGCGGCTTCAGCGCCGGCTCGTTGTCGGTGGCCATCCAATTCTTGGTCACTTTCGGGGTATTCCTACTCCTGGTGCAGTACCTGCAACTGATCCTGGGATACGGACCGCTGGCCTCGGCGTTGGGATTGGTGCCGATGACGGTCCCCCTGATCGTGATCTCGGTGATCGCCCCCCGACTGTCACAGCGATTTGGACTACGAGTGATGACCGTCGCCGGTCTGGCGACCATCGCAGTTGGCCTGATGCTGGTCAGCCGGATGACCGTCGACGCACGTTACCTCGACCTGCTATGGCCGCTGTTGATCATGAGCGCAGGGCTCGGACTATGCACAGCCCCAGCGACCTACGCGATCATCGCCGAAACTCCGGAGAGCAAACACGGGGTCGCCGCCGCAGTCAACGATGCGGCCCGCGAGATCGGCGCTGCGATGGGGATCGCAGTGGCCGGCAGCGTGCTGGCCGCCGGATACACCCGCCACATCCAACCCGCCCTGCCTCAGTTACCCGAACCTGCCCGCGGTCCGGTCTCCGACTCCCTGGCCGCCGCCCTAGAGATCGCCGCACAAGCCGGACCAATGGCGCAACCATTGGTCGACTACGCCAAAGAGGCATTTGTCAACGGCAGCAGTCAGGCCACACTTACGTTGGCAATCCTCACCGCCGCAGCCGCAGTCTTGCTAGCGATCCTTGCCCCGGGCACTGCTCCGCGTGACCACAAGACCACGGCCAGTTCCACAGCACCGGCACACCGGGACAGCGTCGGATAGGTGGCCCGTCCGGCTTCCGGCTGCACTGACTCGTGCCTGGAGAAACTGCGCAAGGTCAGCAAGAACCGCGGTCCCTCCCGAGTGCCGAATCTCGGCGGTCGAGCTGCTGTGGCTAGCGATACCCACCATCTTCAGGGCGGGGTCAGTGGCTGGTGTGTGGCTTTCGCCGTTATATGGCGGGGTTCTGTCGACGCTCTGTGGCGGCATCTGCTCATGGCGATACACGCGAGCACCGGTCTGGTCACAGATA